>JAJDTQ010000105.1 GCA_022827045.1 Candidatus Binatia bacterium | reverse complement strand
CTTCCACGGCATCGAAGTCCCCTCCTTGCCGTGTACTCTAACGTAAACCATGTTCCCGGTTCGAAACGTAAACTATGTAGCCGGTCTGTACCCATATTAGCCCTCTCCCTATGGGAGAGGGTGGCCGAAGGCCGGGTGAGGGACCTAGTGTCCTAGCGTCGTTCGAACTGTTTCTTTCCCCAGAGATTGTCCCACATCTCGTCGGTGATGGTGCCCACCACGTCGCGGGTCTTGTCCATGTCCCGGGCCACCGCCGGGCGCGCGGCAATGGCGTCGAACCAGCGGCTCAGATGGGGATGGTCGGCCATGTCCTGCCCCTGGCGCTCGTGCAGCCGTATCCACGGGAACACCGCCATGTCGGCGATGGAGTAATCGCCGGCCAGGTATTCCTGCTCGGAAAGGCGCTTGTCCAGGACCCTGTAGATGCGCGCGCCCTCGTTGGTGTAGCGCTCGATGGCGTAGGTGATCTTCTCCCGCGCGTAGGCACGGAAGTGGTGCGCCTGTCCGAGCATGGGGCCCACGCCTCCCACCTGGAACATCAGCCATTCCAGCACCCGGGTGCGGGCCCGGGGCTCCGCCGGCAGGAACTTCCCGGTCTTCTCGGCCAGATAGATCAGGATCGCGCCGGATTCAAACACGGAGAAAGGCTCCCCGCCGGGCCCGTTCCGGTCCAGGATGACCGGAATCTTGTTGTTGGGGCTGATCTTGAGGAACTCCGGGTCGAACTGCTCCCCCTTCCTCAGATCGACCCAGTGAAGCCGGTAAGGGAGGCCCGTCTCCTCCAGCATGATGTGTATCTTCTGTCCGTTGGGGGTGGCGCTGGTGTAGAGCTCAATCATGGCGGTCCTCCTTGCGCGACTCGGTGCCACGCAGGATACTACCCAGGAAGAACCTGATCAATTGTGTCGGCGCCCTTCGACTTCGCTTCGCTACGCTCAGGGCGAACGGGTCCCTTTCGGCTCCGTAAACTCAACCGTTCGCCCTGAGCGTAGCGCCGCGTAAGCGGCGCGAAGTCGAAGGGCACCATCACGGTGCGTCGCATGAACCAAGCCGCTCGAATCATCACGCTGACCACCGACTTCGGCTACCGGGACCCCTTCGTCGGCATCATGAAGGGCGTCGTCTCCGCCATCGACCCGACGGCCGCAATCATCGACCTGACCCACGGCGTGGCGCCCCAGGACGTCACCGGGGGCGCGCTCGCGCTCTCGGCGGCGGTGGACTTCTTTCCGGCGGGAACGATCCACGTGGCGGTGGTGGACCCGGGTGTGGGGAGCGAACGGCGGCCCATCCTCGTCGAGACCGACCGCGCGTGCTACGTCGGCCCCGACAACGGTCTGCTGAGCCTGGCGGCCGGCCGGCAGCGGCTGATCCGTGTCGTCCACCTCTCCAATCCCGACTACCACCTCTCCCCCACCAGCACGACGTTCCACGGCCGGGACATCTTCGCGCCCGCGGCCGCGCACGTCTCGGCAGGCGTTCCCCCGGAGAAGCTGGGCGAGACCGGCGAGGCCTTCGAAACCCTGGACGTTCCGGCCCCGGAAAGGCTCGACGGCGGAAGCCTCGCCGGCGAGGTGATCTACATCGACAGCTTCGGCAACCTCACCACCAACATCCGGAGCGACGACCTGGGACGGTTCGACCCGGAGAGCATTGCGGTACGTATCGGCGACAGGGAAATCCGCGGCATCTCGGCCAACTACGCATCGGCCGGAACCGGCAACTACCTGGCCCTCGTCAATAGCTGGGGACTGCTGGAGATCTCCCGCTGCAACGGCAGCGCCCGGGCGGGCCTCGGCGCCGGAACCGGGACGCGCGTGCTCCTCGTACCCCCTTCCGCCCCTGGTTTCCAGCGTTCACGGGAATGACGGTGCCGGCCCTGCGATACGAAGTGGCTGCATGGTATAGTGTCCGTTTCGGATCTGACGGCGTTGAAGGGGAAGGTCGCCGCGGTGAGCACGCACGACGAGAGGCTGAGCTGGGATCAGTACTTCATGACCATCACCCGGCAGGTGGCGGAGCGCTCCACCTGCATGCGGGCGAAGGTGGGCGCGGTGATCGTCCGGGATCGGAGCATCTTGGCCACGGGCTACAACGGCTCGCCCGCGGGCATGCCCCACTGCACGGACGTGGGCTGTCTCATCTATGAATCCAAGAACCCCGACGGCGAGATCGAGAAGAACTGCTTTCGCACGATTCACGCGGAGATCAACGCCATCGCCCAGGCCGCCAAGAACGGCGCCAGCATCAAGGACGCCTCCATCTACATCACCCACACCCCCTGCATCCACTGCCTCAAGGTGCTGGTGAACACCGGCATCCGCGACATCTACTACGAGAAGCCGTACAAGCTCCACACCGTGTCGGACATCCTGGAGAACACTGGGGTCGGGCTGCACGCGGTGATCATGCCCTGAGCAAAAGAAAGGCAGGGGCTGCCGGTGGCGGCCCCTGCCTTTTCCGGATCGGCGCGCCGCGAGGCGGCGGCACGATGTTGCCTAAACCTTGCCCGCGAGCAGAAAGGCGATGATCAGGGCGTAGATGCCCAGCGCCTCGATGAGGGCCAGGGACAGGATCAACGGGGTGAAGATCTTGTCGGCGGAGTTGGGGTTGCGGCCGATGCTCTCCATGGCCGCGCCGCCCACCCGGCCTTGCGCGAGCGCGCACCCGAACGCGGCGATGGCGATGCCGAGGCCGGCGCCCAGTGCGACGATACCCGGGACCAGGCCAGCCGAGCCGCCGGCCGCCGCTTCCGCGGCCGCGGCCACGCCCGACAGGATCAGCACGAACAGTCCCGTCAGTACAAAGGCTGTGAGTTGCTTCATCTGTTTCCTCCTTTCCGGCGCCGCAGCTTTGGGCCCGCCTCTCCTCATCATCCTCTCCGAGTGCCGCCGGGCGCTCAATGATCGTGGCTCAAGGCCAGGGACGCATAGATCATGCTCAACAAGGTAAAAACGAAGGCCTGGATCACGGAGACCAGGGCTCCCAACAGGTAGAACAGCACCGGGATCACCACGTAGGTGAGGCCGGTGAAAATCTCCACCACCAAGTGGTCGGCGAACATGTTGAAGGCCAGCCGTAGACCCAGCGTAAGCGGCCGGAACATGTGGGAGAACACCTCGATCAGGAAGAAAAGCGGCGCGATCACCAGGAACGGTCCCATGAACTGCTTGATGTAGCCACCGCCGTGCTCGCGCACGCCGAGGTAATGATAGGCGCCGAAGGAGATCAGGCCCATCCCCAGGGTGATGTTGAGGTTGCTGGTGGGGGGCGAGAACCCGGGCACCAGGCCGATGAAGTTGGAGAGCAGGATGAAGATGAAGAAGGTGCCGTAAAGCGGGAGGTACTTCCGTCCCTTGTGGCCGATGATGCTGTCGCTGAGTCCCATCACGAACTCGATCAGCAGCTCGAAGACGTTCACGAGGGTGATGCGGTCGCTGGGGATCACCGCGTTATGGGTGTCCAGGAGCCGGCGCCTCACGCCCAGCGCGAGGCACACCAGCAACACCATGCTCACAACCGAAAAGAAGATCTGCAGCGGCAACACGCCCTGCAAGGCCGCGGGCAACAGGTCGTACCAGGTAAATGGATGATGTCCCATCTTACTTGCTCAACTTCGTATCGTAGAGCCGATCCCACAAAATCGCCAGGATCAGGCAGTTAACTCCCACTGCGAAAGACAGCGCGTCCGGCGCGATGCGGGTCAGAAGGACCCACGACGCGCCGAGCAGGAAGCAAAACTTCAGGATCAGCAACGCGACCCCTGCCCGGATCCGTCCCTTGGTCGCGAACGGGGTGATGACCCAACGGACGCCCACCGCCAGAAGCAGGAAGTTGACGCCCATGAACAGGCCGCCCAGCAAGAGGCCGCCCGGCTCGACCCAATCCAGCGGCGCCAGCGCCATGCACGCCAGCACCAGGAGCCCGTGCCATAGCTCCACCCGGAACACCGGCAGACCTTGAGCTTCCCAGCTCATTTCCGCTCCGCCGAGAAATGACGCAACAGCAGCACCAAGCGGTAGAAGGCGAGGACCAGGCCCAGCAGGCCCAGCACCAGAACCATCCACGGGGAGGTGTCGAGGTACTGGTCCGCGAAGTAACCCAGGACCAGGCCGGCCAAGACCGTTGAAGGGAATTCAAAGCCCACCGCCGTGTACTTGGCGGCGCGAAAGAGTAAAGGACTCTTTGGGGACGCCCCGTCTCCGCCCTCGGTTCCATTGCTCACTGGGGAGGATTTACTAACATGCGGGCCGGGGCCGGTCAACGTCGCCCGGTCTCCTCCGCGGCCCAGTCGGCAAACGCCGCCACGGTGGCAGCGATATCGTCATCCTCGTGGGCCAGGGACACGAACAAGGCCTCGAAGGGCGAGGGCGGAAGGTAGACGCCCCGCGCCAGCATGCCGTGAAAGAAGCGTGCGAAGCGGTCGCGGTCGCAGCCCCGCGCATGGTCCGGGGAGGCGACCCGGTCAAGCCGCAGGAAAAGCGTCAACATGGACCCCACGCGGTTGACCGTGCCCGGCAGGCCCTCGCCAAGAACGGCTTCGAACCCCTCCTGGAGCCTCCGCCCCTTTTCCTCCAGCCTCTCGTAGACGCCCGGCGCTTCCAGCTCCCGGAGGGTCGCCAGTCCGGCCGCCACCGTCACCGGATTTCCGGAAAGGGTGCCGGCCTGGTAGACCGGACCCGCCGGCGCCAGGCAGCTCATGATGTCCCGGCGACCGCCGAAAGCGCCCACCGGAAGCCCCCCGCCCAGGATCTTGCCCAGACAGGTGAGGTCCGGAGTGACCCCGTAGTGCTGCTGGGCCCCGCCCCGGGCCACCCGGAAGCCCGTGATCACCTCGTCAAAGATCAGCACGACGCCGTGACGGCGGGTCTGCTCCCGCAGGGACTCCAGGAACCCGGGCTCCGGCGGGATCACACCCATATTGCCGCACACCGGCTCGACGATCACCGCGGCCAGGTCTTGGCGGTTTTCCTGTATCAGCCGCCCCGCCGACTCCGGGTCGTTGAAATCCGCGATCAAGGTCTCGCCGGTAAAACCGTCGGGCACGCCGGCGCTGTCGGGAAGCGCCAGGCTCGCCACCCCCGAGCCCGCTTTCGCCAGCAGCGCGTCCACGTGTCCATGGTAGCAGCCGTCGAACTTCAGCACCTTGCTCCGCCCGGTGTAGCCCCGCGCCAACCGTATGGCGCTCATGGTCGCTTCGGTGCCCGAGTTCACCAGCCGCAGCTGCTCGACCGTGGGCATCCGCTCGCTGACGAGCTCCGCCAGATCCAGCTCCCTGCGCGTCGGCGCGCCGAACCCCGTCCCCTCCCGCACGGCGCCGACCACGGCCCGCACCACCACCGAGGGCGCATGACCCAGAATCAACGGCCCCCAGGCGCAGACATAGTCGATGTACTCGCGGCCCTCCGCGTCGACGATCCTGGACCCCTCGCCGCGGGCCACGTAGAGCGGCTGCCCGCCCACCGCGTTCCATGCCCGGACCGGGCTGTTGACGCCGCCCGGCACGACCCTCTTGGAGCGCTCGAAGAGGGCGGAAGACGCCGGCGACCCCTTACCCACGAGTCCCCTCCCGGTGGTGTCGGGACACCGAAACTCGCCCGCGAAAGAGCCTACCCGTCGGCTTCGTCCGCCCGGGGTCCCCCGAGGGTGCCGCCGATCTCATGGAATTCATTGCGAAAAATAATACGACCATTTTTGGGCTTGCAATGCGCACTAAAAAGCATTAGAACGACCGCTTTTCTTGCCTCATTTCAGAAGCTCCGAGGGCTGATACACCTGCCGCCGTCGTCAAGAACTGCAGCGGCCGAGAGGGGCTTCGTTTGGCTGGAAACCCGAGTCAGGATCACGAAAGGTTGTCCACAGCTGTTTATAATTTTGTTGATAACTCACGGCCACGCAAGCACTTACACAGGGCAGAGTAAAGATGAAACCGCTTCCGCGTGAGATACAGAACCGCCTCAAAGAAAAAGTCGGCTTACACAATTTCGAGACGTGGATCAAACCTCTAAGAGCTAGCGACGTCAAGGATGGCACGGTCACCATCGAGGTACCCAGCACGCTCTTCCGCGATTGGCTCAACGACAACTACATAGACGCCCTAGAGGAAGAGTTCTCGCACCATCACGACCAGCCCGTCATCATCACCATAGCGGTCAATGCCGCACCGCTCGCCGACATGGCGGCGACACCGGCCGGGCCGCTGGCGCGCCAGCCCGAAGCGCCCACCCTGATCCCACGCTACACCTTCGAAAACTTCGTGGTCGGCGCCAGCAACCAGTTCGCCCACGCCGCCTGCGTGGCGGTGGCCAACCGCCCCGCGGACCACTACAACCCGCTCTTCATCTACGGCGGCGTCGGCCTCGGGAAAACCCACCTAGTGAACGCCGTGGGACACCGCCTGCTTGAGCGGAACCCGGGGCAGAAGGTGGTGTACACCACCTTCGAATCATTCATGAACCAGCTCATCGGATCGCTGCGTCGCGACCGCATGAACGAGTTCAAGAGCCGTTTCCGCAGCATCGACGTGCTCATCCTCGACGACATCCAGTTCATCGCGGGCAAGGAACGCACCCAGGAGGAGTTCTTTCACACCTTCAACTCGCTCTACGAGAACCACAAGCAGATCATCCTCACGTCGGACCGTTTCCCCAAGGAAATTCCCAACCTAGAGGATCGTCTGCGGAACCGTTTCGAGTGGGGTCTGACCGCGGACATCCAACCGCCCGACATCGAGACCCGCATCGCCATCCTGTGCAAGAAGGCAGAGGAAGAAGAGATCGATCTGCCCCAGGAAGTGGCGAACTTTCTGGCCACCAACATCTGGTCCAACGTCCGCGAGCTCGAGGGCTCCCTCACCCGGCTGGGCGCTTTCGCGTCCCTGACCAAGGTGGAGATCACCATCGATCTCGCCAAGGAAGTGCTGCGCCACACCCTGAAGGACAACGAGAAGCAGGTCACCGTACGGAACATCCAGAAAGCCATCTGCGAGCACTTCGACGTCAAGATCAGCGATCTCAAGTCCAAGCGCCGCACCAAGAACCTCGCCCTCGCGCGCCAGATGGCCATGTATCTCTGCCGGAAGTTCACCTCCACATCGTTCCCGGCCATCGGAGCCGAGTTCGGCGGTCGCGACCATTCCACGGTCATCCACGCCTCCAAGACCATCGAGCAGAAGACTGTCACGGACCCATACGTCAAGGCCACCGTGGACCGCCTCGTACGCCAACTCAAGAACTGAGCGTGGAAACATTGTGGAGAAACCGGCATAGCCTGTTGAGATCCCGACGCCCTGCCTGCCCCAAACTCCGGGTCCTGTGAACAACGCGCGTTGCCGCGATTTTTTTTCCACTCGAAAGATGGTTTAATGACCGCAGTTTGTCACGTCTATCCCGATGTCCACAGGCCCTACTATTACTCTTGATTCTATAAACTGATTGAAGAGTTGTTAGGGGCTCGTGAACCAGGAGGATAAATGGAGATCAGAGCCAAACGGGAAGACTTTCTGGGCGCGTTGTCCCGGACCCAGGGAACGGTGGAACGGCGCAACACGATGCCGATCCTGGCCAATGTGCTGATCGAGACCCACACCAACCGAATTCGGGTCACCGCTACCGATCTCGAGGTAGGAGTCCGGGCGAGCCTCAACGGTGAAATCGTCACCTCCGGGCGCGTCACGGTGGACGCGAGGAAGCTGTTCGAAATCGTCCGCGAGCTCTCCGAGGAGACCATCGAGCTGCAGCGGCTGGACAACGACCGGGTGGAGATTCGCAGCGGCAAGTCCGTGTTCAAGATGGTCGGCCTCGACGCGCAGGAATTCCCGGTTTTTGCCAAGAGCGCGGACGAGGAGCGCAAGGAGTGCCCGGCCCATGTCCTGAAGGAGATGATCGACAAGACGATTTTCTCCGTCTCGACGGACGAGACCCGATCGAACCTAAACGGTGCCCTGGTGCATGAATCGGGTGAATCCAGCGTGCGCATGGTTACGACCGACGGTCACCGGCTGTCGCTGGTGCAGCGGGATATAGGGCCGCTGGGCCTGGCCAAGGGGGTGATCATACCGAGGAAGGGTCTGGCGGAACTTCGGAGACTGCTGGAGGACGCAGGGGAAGGGGCGGTTTCGCTGGGTTTCACCGACAACATGGTGTTCGTGTGGAGCGGCGACGTGGAGATGTCGATCCGGCTCATCGACGGCGAGTTCCCCGACTACGACAAGGTCATTCCGAGCGACAACAAGAGTGAGGCGAGCGTCGCGCAGGGCACCCTGTACCGGGCCTTGCGGCGGGTGTCGCTGTTGTCCAGCGACCGTTATCGAGGCGTCCGGGTGGAGTTGACGGCCGGAAGCATGTCCATCTCGGCCAACAATCCGGACCTCGGGGAGGCGGTGGAGGAAGTGGACCTGGAGTACCAGGGGGGGCGGCTCGCCATCGGTTACAACGCCCAGTATTTGCTGGATATTCTCGGCGTCCTGGACCACGACGACCAGATCTCCATCGGGCTGAAGGACGACCAGAGTCCGACCTTGTTGAAGCGCGGCGACGACGAAACCCTGCTGTACGTCGTGATGCCGATGCGGATTTAGATGGCGCCCTTCGACTTGGCTTGGCTACGCTACGCTCGGGGCACCATCCGGGTGGATAGGATACCGAAACATGGCAGAGAAATCTCACGCAGAGCGGACCCTCAAGACCATTGCCTGCTTCGTCATTACGGTGAGCGATACCCGTGACGAGACCACCGACACGAGCGGCGCCCTCATCAAGCGGTTGCTGGAGGAAGGTGGGCACACGGTTGCAGACTACGAGATCGTCAAGGACGAGCCGGAAGACATCCGGGCGTTGATCGCCAGGGCGCTGGCGCAACCCGGAGTTGACGCGGTGCTGCTCAACGGCGGCACCGGGATCGCGCCGAGGGACGGCACCTTCGAGGTCGTCAGCGGCATGCTCGACAAGCGCATCGACGGGTTCGGGGAGCTGTTCCGCTCCCTGAGCTACGAGGACATCGGCTCGGCGGCCATGCTCAGCCGTGCGGTGGCCGGCGCGGCCGGGTCCCGCGTCATGGCGTCGATGCCCGGGTCCCGAGGCGCCGTGGAACTCGCCATGACCAAGTTGCTGGTCCCCCAGTTGGGCCACATGGTGGCGCAGGTCCGCGGACTATGAAGATCCGGGTGAAGCTGTTCGCCATGCTGCGGGAACGGGCGGGGACCGCCGATACTTTCCATGACCTTCCCGAGGGCAGCACGGTTAAAGACCTTTGGGAGAACCTTCGCCGAGAACACGGGGGCTTGGCCGGATTCGACTTGAGGCTCCTCTACGCCGTCAACAGCGAGTACGTCGCGCTCGACCACCGGCTGGCGGACGGCGACGAGGTGGCCTTCATACCCCCGGTAAGCGGAGGTTGACGTGTACCGGCTTACGGACAAGCCCATCGAGTTGAACGAACTGCTGGCCTTCGTGAGAGACCCCGCGGCCGGCGCCGTGTCGACCTTCATCGGCGCCACCCGCGACAACAACGAAGGCCGATCGATTATTTCGCTGGACTACGAGGCCTACCCCGGCATGGCGGAGCAGGAGATGGTGAAGCTCGGCGAGGAGGCGGCGGAGAAGTGGGAGATCACCCGCATGGCCATCGTTCACCGTATCGGCAACGTTCCCATCGGCGAGGCCAGCGTCATCATCGCGGTGTCGGCGCCGCACCGGGACGACGCCTTCAAGGCGTGCCGCTACGCCATCGACGAGCTCAAGAAGCGCGTGCCCATCTGGAAGAAAGAGATCTACCAGGGCGGGGAGATCTGGATCGGCAGCCAGACGGGCGAGCGGTTCACCACTCCTCCGACCTCCTCTCCCTCTGGGTGAGGGTCAGCCCTCTTCCACCCGCAGGATGGCCGCCTCCGGCAAGTTCTCCAGGAGGCTGGTCACGGCCCGGTCGAGGTACTCGCCGCTCTTCGACTCCACCGTCACCTTTACCTTGTACTCGGGGTTGTCCAGCACCGGATAGGACCCCAGCAGGATCTCGGGGAACCGTTCCAGCAGGTCGTTCAGCGTGCCGGCGATGGCGCCCTCGCCGTCCTTGATGTAGATGTTCCTCAAGTGGTAGGGGGACTCGCGGAACTGTTCCTTGATGGCGTTGAAACGGTCCTGAAGGATCCGCGGCACGCCGGCGAAGATGTAGACGTTCTTCATCCGCACCACCGGAGCGAACATCGCGCCGCCGCCCAGGAGCTCGGCGCCTTCCGGCACCATGGCCATGCGCAGCCGCGCGGGGTTGAGATCGTCGCCGTAGCGCTCGGACAGCCGCCGCTCCAGGCGCGGGTGGATGACAGCCTTGACCCCGAAACCGTGCGCGATGCCCTCGATGGTGACGTCGTCGTGGGTGGGGCCGACGCCCCCGGTGGTGAAGACCAGGTCCCACTTGGCGGAAAAGCGCGCCGCCGTGCGGCCGATGAGCTCGAGGTCGTCCGGGATCACCGTGACGCGTTGCACGTCGACCCCGAGGAGCCGGAGCTCCCGGCACAGGAAGGTGGAGTTGATGTCCTGGGTCTTCCCCGACAGGACCTCGTTGCCGATGATGATAATGCCCGCGGTCTTCGACATGCTGACGGTCCATACTATGCGATGGAGCCGGAAAGCGAAAGAACCCCGCGCGGGAGAGAACCCCTGACCCTCTCCCAGGGGGAGAGGGGTCGAATTTTCCCTCTCCCTTCGGGAGAGGGTGGCCGAAGGCCGGGTGAGGGCCTGGGAGGTGTGCGTGAGATGAAAGAGACCGAGCAATACCTGATCGACGTGGCCTACCCGTACTGGGAAGCCGAGGCCCGCATCGCCCGGCGCTTCTTCGCCGGCAAGCCGACCCGGGAGCAGCACATCCACTGGCTCAAGGCGCAGCTATGGAAGGAGCTTCACCCGGTGGACGGCTACTTCACCGGCCTGCACCGCGAGCTGGCCAACCTGGTGGACATGTTCCCCGAGGTGGACCGGACGGTGGACCGGCATCACTACCACGGCCTCATGGAGCAGTTGGTGCAGGAGTTCAACCACTACGTCCTGATGGCGGACATCCTGGAGTACCTCCTCGGCCGCAAGATGGATGCGGGCGACACCGTCCAGTTGTCCGAGGAGAAGGCCCTGGGCGACCTCCGCCGCAAGTTCGTCGCCGGCTCCGCGGTGGAGAAGGCCGCGGTGCTGGTGACCGAGGGAGGGGGCGCCAGGCTGTTCCGGGAGGGCCGCCGGCTCAAGGGCAGCGTCCTCGAGCGCAAGATCGCCGCGGCCATGGATGTGGTCTACGAGGACGAGAAGAACCACTACCGGGAAGCGGCCCGGGAGGCCGCCGCCGCGGTAGGAAACAAACGCGACCTCAAGGCCATGAAACGGGCCATCGAACGGGTAAGCCTGCAGCGCGTGCACATGAGAAACGAGATGTTCCAGTTTCCGCTTTCGCGGGAAGACATCGAGCAGTGCCTGGCGAAGCACCGCAGGCCGGTTTGAACGGCGTCCTACGGTCTTCCGAGTGGATGGGACCTGGGGCCGGCGCAGACGCCGCGCTGCGATGAGCGGATGAACTCGAGCAGCTCGGCGATGTCGCCGGAGGGGTCGTTCAGGTTCGCTTCCAGGTCCTTTACCGCGGCGCCGAGGTTGCGGCGCTTGCGGAACAGGAGCTGGAAGGCGTTCTTGAGGGCGCGGATCCTGGGCTCGTCGAAACCCGCCCAGCGTAGCCCCACCACGTTCAACCCGCGCACCGTGTGCTGCCAGTCGATGATGGAGAACGGCGGCACGTCTCGGCTCGTGGCGCTCATCCCGCGCATGATGGCGATCTGCCCCACGCGGACGAACTGGTGGACCGCGCAGCTCGCCGAGAGGAAGGCGCGGTCGCCGATCTCGACATAGCCCCCCAGCACCGCGTTGTTGGTGAGGATGATATGGTTGCCCACCCGGCAGTTGTGGGCGACGTGGCTGTTGGCCATGAAGAAGTTGTCGTCGCCGATGATCGTGGTGCTCTCGGGCGCGGTGCCCCGGTGCACCTGGACCCCTTCGCGGAACACGTTGCGGTCGCCGATTCGCAGGTACGACTTGGCGCCGTGGTAGGAAAGGTCCTGCGGCGCGTCGCCGAGCACCGCGCCGCTATGCACCACGTTGCCTTCGCCGAGCTCGGTCCAGCCCATGACCACGGCATGGGGCAGCAGACGTGTTCCGGCGCCGATTTTCGCCGGCCCGTCGACCACGGCGTAGGGGCCCAGCTCGGCGTCGGGGTGGATTTCCGCCCGTGGATCGACCACGGCTGTAGGATGTATCGACATGGAGGTGCTCGCGGGTGCTGGTCAGGCCGGGTTGCTGGACACGGGATTCGGTTTCATTGACGGTCGGTTTCGTCGGCGTGCTGCGATTCGTCCTCGAGGTCGTCACCGGCGATCCGGTACTTGCCGTCGGCCCAGGCGCCGAGATCCACGAAGCGGCACCTTTCCGAGCAGAAGGGCCGGTGCGGATTGCCGGTCCAGGGCGCCTCGTTGTGGCAAATGGGACACTTGACTGAGGTCGGCATCATGCTCCAGGCCGCCGGAGATGGCCCGCGAAGGCGCGGCTCCGGGCATTGTGGGCGTCACCCTCTTGAGTAACAGTTCGGCGGCCGTTTTTCAAAACGCAGGGGCGGGCGCGACACAACCTCCCGGACCTCACCCGCCACGCGAAGGAGCTTGAGAGCAGGACGCGACGAAGGCATACTGTGAGGTGGAGCGAGACGGGGATGAGCGACCGGTTGCCGATAATCATACTGGCCGGCGGCAACGATCGACTGGAGACGATACCCCGGGGATTTGCGGCCGACGACGTGTTGCGCGGCTTCAAGGGCGCGGTGAGGCTCCCGTCCGGGCGGTGCATCGCTGGCGAGCTGGTGCAGCGGATGCGCGAGAGCGGGCGGTTCGAGGACCCCATCGTCGTCGGCCCGCGCCGCGTCTACGGCGACCTGGTGGACTGCGAGATAGCGGACACCACCGGCGACCTGCTGGCCACCATCACGGAGTTCACCTCCCTGCTGACCCGGCGCTACCCGGGCCGGCCCGTCGCCGTGTCCGCCTGCGATATCCTTCCCACCGCCGAGGACTTCCGGACGCTTCTGGACGAATCGTATTACCCGCACGCCGGCAGCGGGCTCTGGTGGCAGTTGATCGAGGCCGAGCCCGCGGAGATGGGCGTCAGCGGCTGGAAGCCCAGCTACCGCATGGGGATGGCGCCCGGGGAGCCGCTCCTGAACCTGTATCCGGGGCATCTCGTGATCCTCCGGTCGGACGCGGTCCGTCTCGACATCTTCAACCGGTTCCTGATGCTGGCCTACCGCTTCCGCAACCGTAGCGTCTATGAGCGGGTGATCCGCATCACGCTCCGGGCGGTGGGCCTGTGGCTGGCGGACGACTGGAGAAGGATCCGCTCGTTGCAGTGGCCGGGTCGCATCGTGGCGGCCCCTTACGGCATCTTCGCGACCTATCTCAGGTACTCCCGCGAACGGCTCACGGTCCCCGACCTCGCCGCCGAGCTGACCCGGCAGATCATGGAGCCGCGCCGCACCGGCGGCTTCGACCATCCGGTGGCCATGGTGGTGACCCGGATCCGCTCCTTTGCCAAGGACATCGACACCCGGCCGGAACTGGAGGAAATCCTGGAGGAAGCGGATCAGGGCGGGGACCGCACGCCTGCTTCGTAAGGGCGGGCTTCAACCCCGGTCGTGACCGCCAAGTTCCGCCAGCCACTGGCGGAAGAATGCCTGGCCCTGCTGTTCCAACAGGGGGGCGGCGCGGGCGGTGGCGGCCCGGAGCGCCTCGACCGAGACGCCGGGCGTCGCGTCGATCTCCAGGGTGTGGCCGATGAACCAGCGTTCGAGGCCGCCGGCCGTCACCTCGACGTGAAATTGCAAGGCCAGCCCGCTGGTTCCCCAGAGGAAGGCCTGGTTCTCGCAAACCGCCGTGGAGGCAAGATGCACGGCGCCGCGCGGCAGGTCGAAGGTATCCCCGTGCCAGTGCAGCACGGACGTCTTGTCCGGCGCCAGATGGCGCAACGCCGACGCGCCTCCCGCTTCGGTCAGGGAAAGTGAGCCCCAGCCGATCTCCTTGGCGCCGGCGCCGTAGACGCGGGAGCCCAGGGCCCGGGCCATGAGCTGGGCGCCCAGGCAGATGCCCAGGGTGGGCCGGTCGGCGGCGAGCCGACGCTCCAGGAGCCGAACCTCGTCGGCAAGGAAGGGATACCGCCGGTCGTCCACGGCGCTGATGGGGCCGCCCAGGACCACGAGCAGGTCGGAGTCGGCGAGGCCGGGCTGGCCGAGGTCGTCCGGGCCGGCCTCGACGTATTCGATGCCGTACCCGTTCCGGATCAGCGGCTCGGCGAACGAGCCCAGGTCCTCGAAGGGCACGTGCCGGATGACCACGGCGCGCAGGGCGGCAGGGGGTGCGGAATCGGCCATGACGGGGTAAACCTACACACGAGGAGATGAATATGGAAGATGACACCGATCCCGGACCCCTCGGGTTGCGCGCGCACCCGGTGCTGCGCGCGCCCGAGGGGCCGGTAGTGCTGCTGATTCTCGATGGCGTCGGGGAGGGCGCGGGTGACGAGTTCGACGCGGTGGCGTTGGCGCGGACGCCCAACCTCGATCTGCTGCGGAGCACCGGGCTGGCGGCCTCCTTGCGCGCCCACGGCACCGCGGTGGGCCTGCCCTCGGACGCCGACATCGGCAACTCCGAGGTGGGGCACAATATCATGGGCGCCGGCCGGGTGTTCGACCAGGGCGCCAAGTGCGTCGACTACGCCATCAAGACCGGGACGCTGTGGGACGGCCACTGGAAGACCCTGACCGGGCGAGTCCGCGCCGGCGGCGCCGCCCTGCATCTCATGGGCCTGCTCTCCGACGGCAACGTGCATTCCCACGAGGCCCACCTCCACGCCCTCATCCGCCGCGCCGACAAGGAGGGGTTGCCCCGTGTCTACGTCCACGCCCTGCTGGACGGGCGCGACGTCCCGGACCGCACCTCGCCGGTCTACATCGAGCGCCTGGAGACGCTGCTGGGCCAAATCCGCGACAAGGGCGGCCGCGACTACCGCATCGCCTCCGGTGGCGGCCGGATGGTGGTGACCATGGACCGCTACGAGGCCGACTGGAGCATCGTTGCGCGGGGCTGGAACGCCCACGTCCACGGCGAGGCCGAGGGCTTCGCGAGCGCCGTGGCGGCGGTGGAGCACTTCCGCGCCCGGGAGCCGGGCATCAGCGACCAGGTGTTGGCGCCGTTCACGGTGCGCGAGCCGGACGGCGGCCCCGTGGCCACCATCGAGGACGGCGACGGGGTGATCTTCTTCAACTTCCGCGGCGACCGCGCCATCGAGATGTCCCGGGCCTTCACCGCCGGCGCCGGGTTCGACCGCTTCGACCGGGGCCGGGTGCCGGAGACGGCGTTCGCCGGCATGATGCTCTATGACGGCGACCTGGGCATCCCGGAGCACTACCTGGTGGCGCCGCCCGAGGTCAGCCGCACCCTGAGCGAGTACCTCGCCGCCGCCGGCGTGCCCCAGTTCGCCTGCGCCGAGACCCAGAAATACGGCCACGTCACCTACTTCTGGAACGGCAACCGCTCCGGCAAGTTCGACGACGCCCTGGAGGAGTACGTCGAGATCGCCTCGGAGCAGGTACCCTTCGAGCAGCGGCCCTGGATGCGCTCGGCGGAGACCGCCGACGCCGTCAACCGCGCGATTTGGGAGAGGCGCCATCGTTTCATCCGGGCCAATTTCGCCGGCGGCGACATGGTCGGCCACACCGGCAACCTCAAGGCCACCGTCCGCGCCGTGGAAGCGGTCGACCGCGCCCTCGGCCGGATCCTCGCCGCCGTGGCCGCGGTCCACGGTTGCCTGGTGGTGACCGCCGATCACGGCAACTCCGAGGACATGGTGGAGCGGAACAAGAACGGCGCGCCGCTCTACGAGGACGGACAGCCCGTGTTCCGCACCGCCCACTCCGTCAACCCGGTGCCGTTCATGATCCGGGAATTCTCGGAGCGCCCCTACGCCCTCGCCCCGCCCCCCGACGCGGGCCTCGCCAACCTCGCCGCCACGCTGCTGGAGCTCCTGGGCTACGAGCCTCCGGCCGAGTTCGCCCCGAGCCTGTTGCGAGTCACGACACCAACCGGTTAAAGGAAGGACACGATGACGATGACCAAGTGGACCGTACGTGGGGCGTTGACGTTAACGGTTACTCTCGCCCTGGCGCTGTCGGGTTGTGGCGGTGGCGGTGGGGATGGTCGTCCGGGTCCGGTGCAGGGAAGCTATTCGCGGAGCAATCCCTTGGCCGAAGACCTGTTGGATCACTGGAACGATCCGGAACAGTTGGCGGAAGTGTTGAACCTGCAGCCGGTGGACGCCGCGGACACCCTCGGCAGAAGGGCGGTCCTGGGGACGTTGCTCGCTCTTGCCGGGGGCGATCAGGCCGAGACAGGAACCAAGCTGCGCAACGTCCGTCCCGAAGACGTCGAGATCCTCGGCGAGCGGGACGGGATCACGTACGGCCGGTGGCGGGGCGGTCCCGCGGGCACGCTCAATATCGAGTTCGACTGGAGGGGCGCTCCGGAGCTCACCGCGGAGCAACGCGCGCGGATGGAGCGCGCTGGAAAATCCTGGTCCTGGCGGATCCTGGACGACTTCGGCACACACGTGGTCCGACTGGGAAGGGAGATCGTGCACGGCGGCGTTTCCGGAAGCGGGTCCCCTTCGGTCGTATTCGCCGAGGATGTCTCGACGAACGGGATGCTCATCGTTGTGTTCGTCAGGACCGACGATGGCCGTGATTCGACCGGGGGCCCCCAGGAGTTCAGTCTCTTCTACGAGGGGCCGGTCCCTTCGGACGAATACGACAACTGGGATGACTACGAGGCCTGGTTAGGGTCCATCCTCCTGTCACGGCATGCTGTCGACTCGTTCTCTGTGATGGCGCACGAGATCGGGCACGTGCTGGGTGTGGGCATTGAGTCCGTCCCACCCGTGAGCCGGCACATCAACAGGGTGGACCACACGTTCGAGGGGCCGGAATCCGTGAGCGCCAACGGCGGAAAGCCGGTACCGTTCCAGTGGTTGAACGAGGAACGCCAGGTGGTACCGCCGGGCACTCCCGAGGCTGAAGTCGACTACGGCCACCTGGGGGTGTGCTCGTCCTTGATGGCGTACTGCCGTGACGGCGCGGAAGTTTATCGGCCGTCCGCGCTCGACTTCGCATTCCTCGAAGACATCGGCTACCAGATCCTCGACTCCGCCACCGCCTCCGAGCCGGAGATCTACGGCTACGGAGCCTGGGGCCGTTACAGCGCCTGGGGCGCGGGCGTGGGCCGTACCATCCGATACCAGGGCGGGCGGACCGTTGAGGCGACCGACAGGCTGCGGGCGGACGCGGACGCGTTTGGCATGTCTCCGGGCGTGAGCTTGGCAGAGGCCAACGCGCCGTTGCAGGGCGGTATCACCTGGGCGGGTTCCCTGATCGGAGTCGACCTAGGACAGGCGATGCTGCCGCCCGTCTTCGGCGACGCGGAGCTTCAGGTCGAGTTGTCGACCCTTCAGGGAACCGCCTCGTTCGACGGCCTCTCGGTGCATGTCGACGGTGTGTCCGGCCCCTTTCGTTCCGCGCGGCTGGAATATGACATCGGCGTCACGGGGAACGCCTTCTCGGACGCCGACGGTCGTGTGCTCGGCGGGTTCTACGGCCCCGGACACGAGGAGATGGCCGGGGTGCTGAACGACCGCAGGGCCCACGCGAACCTGATCGCAGGCTTCGGCGGAACGCGCTGAAGATCCCAGCCGACGCGCATCCCGGCACGCGTCCTTCGACTTCGCGCCGCTGGCGCGGCGCGAAGTCGAAGGTCGCCCTCCTCGCTGGCGTTGCACGTGTGTTGACCCCCCGTCGGGCCCCGGAGTAGACGGGCGCCAGGGGCGCGACAGGTGACCGTACCGGCGCGTCGGCG
>JAJDTQ010000196.1 GCA_022827045.1 Candidatus Binatia bacterium | reverse complement strand
GGCGCAGCTCGTTCACGACCCAGTTGGCCAGCGATCTGGAATTGTCGTGGCAGCGGACCGCTTCCTCGAAAAAGGCGGCGAGGCCGTCGTCCGAAGCCAACAGCGACGCGTCGCCGGCTGCGAGTCCCAGCCGGTCGCGGTAGTGCTCCATCCTCGAGCGTTGCGCTGTCGTCAGCTCCGTGTCCGCGCCGGCTCTTCTTTCGGCCGGCGCCTCGGCCGCGTTCTTCGGAGCGGCCTGCGTCCTTCGCGGACGCCGGGCCTCGCCGGCGCCGCCGCCCCGTTGCGCGATCTTGAGCCACGAGTCACGGAGCGTCACGATGCGGTTGAACACGAGCGCGCCCTCCGCCGAATCGGCGTCGACGCAGAAGTATCCCGAGCGCTCGAACTGGAACCGGTCGCCCGGCCGGGCGGTGCCGAGGCTCGGTTCCACGAGGCCGGTGACTGTTTCCAGGGACTTCGGATTGATCAGCTCCCGGTAGTCCCGCGCCGTGTCGCCCTGGGGATCCGGCACGGAGAAGAGCCGGTCGTAGAGCCGCAATTCGGCTTCCAGCGCATGCGCCGCGGAGACCCACTGGATGGTGCCCTGCACCTTCTTGCCGCTCTTGTCGGAACCGCTCCGGGTCTCCGGGTCGTAAGTGCAGCGCAACTCGGTCACCTCGCCGGTGGCCGGGTCCTTGACTACTTCGTCGCAGCGGATGATGTAGGCGTAACGGAGCCGCACCTCGCGGCCCGGCGCCAGGCGGTGATATCCCCTGGGCGGCTCCTCGAGGAAGTCGTCGCGCTCGATGTAGAGTTTGCGGGAGAAGGGAAGGGCGCGCGAACCTTCCCTGGGGACGTCGTGGGGGAAGTAGGGGGCCTCCAGTTCCTCCACGCGGCCCTCCGGATAGTTGGTGAGGACGACTCTGAGCGGGTGCTCTACCGCCAGCACGCGCGGCGCCTTACGGTTCAGGTCGTCGCGGATGAAGTACTCGAGCTGGCCCATCTCCACGGTGTTGTCGCTCTTGGCAATGCCCACGCTGTGGCAGAAGTTGTGGATGGCGTCCGGCGTGTAGCCGCGCCGCCTGAGTCCTGCCAGGGTGGGCATGCGCGGATCGTCCCAGCCGGCCACGTACTTTTCCTCCACCAGCTCCAGCAGCCGGCGCTTGCTCATGACCGTGTAGTCGAGGTTCAGGCGGGCGAACTCGATCTGCCGCGGCGTGGACGGCACGTCCACCTGCTCGAGGATCCAGTCGTAGAACTCACGGTTGTTCTCGAACTCCAGGGTGCAAAGCGAGTGGGTCACCCCCTCCAACGCGTCCGACAAGGGATGGGCGAAGTCATACATCGGGTAGATGGGCCAGGTGTCGCCGGTGTGGTGGTGAGTGACGTGGCGGATGCGGTAGATTACCGGATCGCGCATCTTCATGTTCGCCGACGCCATGTCGATCCTGGCCCGCAGCACGTGGGCGCCGTCCGGGAATTCGCCGTCGCGCATGCGGGCGAAGAGCTCCAGGTTCTCCTCCACGGCGCGGCCGCGGTAGGGGCTCTCCCGGCCGGGTTCGGTCACGGTCCCCCGGGTCTCACGGATCTCCGCCTCGCTCAGGCTGCACACGTAGGCGCCGCCGCGCTCGATGAGCTGGACGGCGAAGCGGTAGAGCTCCTCGAAGTAGTCGGAGGCGTTGTACAGGCCCTCGCCCCAGTCGAAGCCCAGCCAGCGGATGTTGTCCTTGATGGCCTCGACGAAGAGGGTGTCTTCCTTGGCCGGGTCGGTGTCGTCGAAGCGCAGGTTGCAGCGCCCGCCGAACTCCAGGGCAACGCCGAAGTTGAGGCAGATGGACTTGGCGTGGCCGATGTGGAGAAAGCCGTTGGGCTCCGGCGGAAAGCGGGTCACCACCCCGCCGGGGTGCTTGCCGCCGGCCAGGTCGTCCCGGACGATGGTGCGGATGAAGTCCAGCGGCGGCTCGCGCCTGCCGGCGCTTTCGGTCTTTGGCGTCTTGCTCATGGGGTTGAAGGGGTCTCTACAGGATTGTTGGTAGTCTACCCGATCCCGCGGCACTCATGAAGCCGTGGCGGCTTCCCATACCCTTCACCGTTTCTTCGCGGTATAGATGCCCTATCTGACAAGGAGGTGCGCGATGCCGCTACTCGACCACGTCGGGGTCAAGGTAACCGACCTCGACCGCTCTATCCGGTTCTACAGCGATCTCTTCGGCTTCGAGATGGTGGACCGCCGCATGCTCGGGCGAAGCAACGTGGAGGCGGCCGCCATGGAGGTGGGCGGGAGCATCATCTTCCTGCTTTACGAGCCGTCGTTCCGCGCGCGCAGCGCGGAGGAGCACGGCGGCGTGGACCATTTCTGCCTGACCTTCACCGACCCGGAGTTCCGGGAGATTCTAGAGCGCGTGGAGGCCATGGGAGTGAAGCTCGAGGGCGGAGTGGTGCCGCGCACCGGCGCCACCGGAAGGAGCGACTCGCAGTACATCCTCGACCCGGACGGCAACCAGATCGAGGTCAAGACGGGACTGTAGGCCTTCTCACGCCTCCAGCTGGCCCTTGCCGGCCACGGTGGTGCGCCGCAGCAGCCGCCGCTCGCTGTCCGGGTAGAACGTGCGCGCGTGGATGGAGCAGTAGTTGTCCCACATCAACAGGTCGCCTACTTCCCAGGTGTGCTCGTACCTGAAGCTGGGGTCCTCGGTGATGTCGAACAGGTCGCTCAGGATGGCGTCGCTCTCGGCCCGGTTCATGCCCTCGATGTGGACGGACATCATGCGGTTCACGTACAGCGCCTTGCGGCCCGTCACCGGGTGGGTGATGAAGATGGGCTGCATGTAGTAGCGGGCGCCGCTCAGGTCGAGGTCGGGACCCACGGTGTGCCGCTGGTAATCGTAGACTTGCAATACCTTGCACCCCTCCAGCTTCGTCTTGAGGTCGGCCGGGACACTGTCGTAGGCGGCATGCTGGTTGGTCACCATGGTATGGCCGCCGTGGGACGACACCTCGATGCCGTACAGGATGGTGACGTGGTCGGGTATCTCGTGAAAAGCGGTGTCCTGGTGGAAGCCCATCTCCCTGTCGCCGTTGGCCGAGGACCCTTCCAGCGGCTTGCCGTTCTCCTTGATGTTGCTGACCACCATCACCGGCGTGGTGTAGATGTCGTCCGCGGATTTGCGAAGACGGGGGCCGATGGTGCGCTTGCCGATGTCGCCGAAGGTGGTGGTGAAGCGGTTCTGCTGTTCCACCGTGAGGTTCTGGCCGCGGAACAGCAGTGCGACGTGCTGGTAGAACTCCGCGAGGATTTCGTCCCGGACCTTCTCATCCAGCGGCTCGCTCACGTCCAGTCCGAGAATCTCCACTCCCAGGGCCGGTGAAAGCGGTCTTGTGTTCAAGCTCATGTCATTGCCCTCCAAATCGGCTACGCGTGAACTGGCTCCTTCCCGGCCACCGTGCAGCGCCGCAGGATCCGCGCCTCCTCGGCGGGGAAGTCCGTGCGCGCGTGGGTGGAGCAGCGGTTGTCCCACATGAGGAGATCGCCTACCCGCCACTCGTGGTCGTAGACGATGCGGTCGTCCTCGGCGATGTCGAACAGTTGGTCCAGGATGGCGTCGCTCTCGTCCTTGTCCATGCCCTCGATGTGCGCGGTCATGGTGCGGTTCACGTAAAGGGCCTTCCTGCCCGTGACCGGGTGCGTGATGAAGATGGGCTGTGGGTGGCTGCGAGCCCCCGCCATATCGACGTTGGGGTCGATGCGGTAGCGGTTGTAGTCGTACACCTGCAGGACGGTGCGTCCCTCCAGCCGGTCGCGCAGCTCGCGGGGAATGTTGTCATAGGCCAGGTACATGTTGGCGATGCGCGTGAGTCCCCCGCTTGTGGTGACCTCCATGCCGTAGAGCATGGTGACGATGTTGGGCACCGGGTAGAAGCAGGTGTCGTGGTGGAACCACATCTCGCCGTCGCCGAATGAGGCGGTGTTGCCCGTGGGCCCGTCGTCGCTGCGGTTGGTGACCATCATCACCGGGTTGGCGTAGGTGTCCTTCGGGGACTTGACGAAACGGGCTCCCACGGTGCGCTTGCCCAGCTCGCCGAAGGTGGTGGCGAAAGCCGTCTGCTGGTCCTCGGTCAGGTCCTGCCCCCGGAACAGCAGCAGCACGTACTCGTGAAAAGCGTCCAGGATCTGTTCGCGGGCCTCCTCGGTCAGCGGCTCGCGCAGGTCCAGGCCCTCGATCTCGGCGCCGACGGCGGGGCAGACGGGCTTTACGGTCAGGCTCATGGGGTTCCTCCTGCAGTGTCGACGGCGTTCCGGCCTACAGCCGTCACCTCAGCTCTTCGGGGATGATCCGGCCGTCGTCGACGATCATCTCTCCGTCGAGATGGAACGCGGCCCGGCGCAGGATCAGGTCCTCGTGGGCCAGCGTGGTGTTCTTTCCGCCCAGGGCGTAGTTGGCGCCGAAGGCGATCTGCACGTTGCCGTAGGTGGAGCGGGCGTCGCGCGCGCCCTCCTCGGTGCCGCGCTGCGCTACTTCCACCCAACGCGCCCGCGAGTCCGTGCCCCAGCCGATGTGCGAGATGATGAAGGCCTCGGGGTCCCCCGACTGCTCCAGGTGCTCCTTGAGCAGGATGGCGTCCACGCCGCCCTCGACGGCCGTGATGAGCCCGTCCTTCACCTCGATGCGCACCGGCTCCTGCACGTAGCGGCCCAGCATCACCAGCAGGTCCCCGGGGTCGAGCATGAGCGTGCCGTTGGCGCTGTCCTCCAGCGGCGCGCAGTAGAGGAAGCCCGAGGGCCAACTGTCCCAGCGTCCGGGCACGTCGCTGATGCCGTACTGCGTGACCCCGCGGCGGCCGTCCTTGCGCATGGAGAGGTCGGTGCCGGTGTCGGTGGTGACCCGTATCTCGCCGGCGTCCTCCAGTTTCTGCGCGCCGTTCAGGGTCCGCTGCCGCACGGCCTCGTCCGGAAAGCAGCGCCGGAGCTGGTCCTCGGTGCCGCGCACCTGGAGCACCCGGGTGCCGCCGGACAGCACGTCCGCCAATCTCTTGCTGTAGAGGTAGAGGACGCCGCCGGTGGTGAGGTCCACCACCAGGTGAGCGCTCTTGAGGATCTCCACCACCGGCGCCACGTCGGTGTCGCCCCCGGCAGTGCCGGGCAGCAGCGGGATCTTGATCTCGAACGCGCTGGCGGCCAGTTCCTTGGCGGCGGCCAGGAAGGCGGCGGCGTAGTTGGCGTTGGTGCGGGTGTCGGTGAAGACGACGATGGTTTCGTCGGACATCGCCTTGCACAGCGTCAGCTCGCGTAGCACCATGCCGTAGAGGTCGCCCGCGATCGCCCCGGTGGTTGGAAATCGTACCGTCATGGACGTACCGTCCGCTCAACCGACTCTATCCCCGCGCCCGTAGAGGTGTCAAGGTTCATCGGGTTCCGAACCGGGCCGGTGATTGGTATGTTACAGCCACCATCAAGGAGGTAACGTCCATGCAATGGCTCGAAAACGAGGTGGCGGTCGTGACCGGGTCCGGTTCGGGAATCGGCAGGGCGGTGGTGGCGCGTTTTGTGGAGGAGGGCGCCAAGGTGGTGGCCTTCGACATGTCCGGGGAGCGGCTGGCCGCGCTGAAGGACGATATAGGCGACAACGTGGCCGTAGTTTCCGGCGACGTGCGGAGCCTGGAGGACAACCGCCGGGCGGTGGCCGCGGCGGTGTCGGAGTTCGGCAAGCTCACCGTCTTCGTCGGCAACGCCGGCATCCACGACGCCAGGCGGCCGCTGGCGGAGCTTTCGGACGAAGAGCTGGAGCAGGGCTACGAGGAAGTCCTCGGGGTCAACGTCAAGGGCTATTTCATGGGCGCCAAGGCCGCCATCCCCGAGTTGATGAAGACCCGCGGCAACATGGTGTTCACGCTGTCCACGTCGTCCTACTACGTGAGCGGTGGGACCCTGTACGTCGCCTCCAAGCACGCCGCGCTGGGCCTGGTGCGGCAGCTGGCCAACGAGCTGGCGCCCACGGTCCGGGTGAACGGGGTGGCGCCGTCCGGCACCGCCACAGGCCTGCGCGCGGCGCCGTCCCTGGCCCCGGGTGCAGGAGGCGACGACGTCTTCGGCGCTCCCCGGCCGCCGGCGGGGCTCGCGAACAACCTCCTCGAGGTCGCCGTGGTCCCGGAGGACCACGCCGCCGCCTACGTGCTGCTGGCTTCGTCCCAGTCCCGCATCATGACCGGCGAGGTGATCCATACCGACGCGGGTCGCGGGGTGACGTCGGTGATCAACTTGAGGCAGGGCTGAAACGGGGTAGGGGTGATCGGCCGGTCGCCTCTACGGTCCGCCGTACGGCAGCGTGCCGCACAGCACTCAACCGGCCCCCCACAGCCACGGCTCCGGCCAGGGCACGTGCAGGATGTGCTCGAAGACGCCGTATACGAAACCCCAGGCCAGAGCGGCCAGGAGGCCGGACAGGAGCCAGCTTCCGCCATAGGTCTTGGCATATCCGAACACGAACAACGGGACCGTCGCGGGGAACCCGATGATCCGGATGGCGGCGTAGAAGCCCAGGATCCAGGCCCAGATCTCAATATTGCCCCAGCGGTTCCCTGACTGAAGCACCGGGGCATCCATGTGGATGCCTCCTGCCTGCTCTTCGCCGTGCCTCGGGCGCAAGTCCATCACGACCTGGACCGCGGCCAGGCACACGCCGATGCCGCCCAGAACGAAAATGATGATGGATGCCCGCAACTCGTCCCAGTCGTGGGCGACGCGGAGCGCCCAGAGCAGCACCAGCCCCTCGGCCAGGGTGAAGAGAATGCCCTCGTAGTGAAGCCGTCTGTCGCCGTTCATGTCTCCCCCGATGTCTCGCCCGCCGCGACGGCGGCTTGCCGGCGCTCGCGCCGCCCCTTGAGCATGGGGTAGCACAGCGACGCCGCCACCAGGACGAACAGGATGATGACGGCTGGCCGCAGGAGCCATTCGAACCCGTAGCGGGTGTAGGAGAGCCACAGGTAGGTCTCCATCTTGGTGCCCGGCACTACTCCCAGGAGCAGCGGCGGGCGCGGCCACCCGTGCCGCCGCATCATGAAGCCCAGCAGCGAGAACACCAGCAGCGCCCGCAGGTCGTTGACGCTGAAGTTGGCGGCGAAGGCGCCGATGAAGACGAACACCGCCACCAGCGGCACGATGCTGTGGAAGGGCATGAAACATGCCCGTGCCATGGGCTTGGCGAGGGCGCCGCACATCGCCACCG
Organism: Candidatus Binatia bacterium; assembly: GCA_022827045.1. The sequence goes on along the minus strand of JAJDTQ010000196.1, from coordinate 6,963 downwards.
CGATGACGTTGCCGATGACCAGGGTCCAGATCACCGCGAAGGTGAGGTCGAGCTGCGAGGTCAGCATGTCGGGGCCGGGCTTGATGCCCACGGCCACGAAGGCGGTGAGGATCAACGCGGTGGACGTGCTGCCGGGGATGCCGAAGGCCAGGGTGGGAATGTACCCGCCGCCTTCCTTGGCGTTGTTGGATGCCTCGGGCGCGATGACCCCCCGGATGTCTCCCTTGCCGAAGCCCCCGGTGTCCCTCTCGGTCTGCACCGCGTGGGCATAGGCGAACCAGTCGGCAACCGAGCTGCCGAGGCCCGGCAGGAAACCGACCCACGCGCCGATGGCCGAAGACCGGACCATAAGCCACCAGTGCCGGAACACGTCCTTGATGCCCTGCAGGAAACCGCTGCCCAGTTCCTCGTGCTCGGCGATGCTGGTCTTGCGGCTCGCCAGGTCGATGATCTCCGGGATGCCGAACAGCCCTAGGGCGACGATGATGAGGCTGATGCCGTCCCAGAGATAGTCGTAATCGAAATCGAACCGGGGGATTCCCGACTTCACGTCCATGCCGATGGTGGCCACCAGCACGCCGATGATGCCGGCGATGATGCCCTTGACGGGTGCGTTGCCGCTCAGCACCGCCACCATGGTGAGACCCCACAGCGTGAGCACGAAGAATTCCGGCGAGCCGAAGGTGAGCACCAGGGGCCGCAACACCGGCAGGGAGGCCACGAGGACGAAGGCACCCACGAACCCGCCCAGCAGCGACGCCGCGAAGGATGCGCTCAACGCCCGGGCGGCCTGCCCCTGCTTGGCCAGGGGATAGCCGTCCAGGATCGTGGCCTGGGAGCCCGAGCTGCCGGGTATGGAGATGAGGATGGAAGGGAAGGCGCTGGCGGTGTTGCCCACCGCGTCCATGCCCACCAGCAGCGCGATGACCGGATAGGGGTCCTGCATGGTCATCACGAACGGAAGCATGATGGCCAGGGTGGTGGGGCCGCCGATGCCCGGCAGGAACCCCACCAGGCTCCCGATCAGCACTCCCAGGGCCATCATGCCCAGGGAGTGCCAGGTCAGGATGCCGAGCAGGCCGTCAAACGCGGCTTCCAGCATGGGCTGTCGAAGACTGCCGGATGGTCTGGCTCAGCGAGACGCTATTTCTTCTTCTTGCCCGTGGGCAGGCCGTGCTCCTTGCGGATGTTGAAGAGGAAATCCTTGACCTCCTGGGAGGCATTGGTGACTTCCAGGACCAGCTTCGCCGTGGCCGCACCGTCGCGGGTCCTCCAGGCCTCGCCGAAGAACTTGGTGGCCTGCTTGGCGAAATCCGGGTCTTTCACCATCTTGGCCCAGGCCGAGTGCAGGATGTTCATGACGTTTTCGGGCGTGCCCTTGGGGGCGTGCAGAAACTTGTCCACGTCCGAGGGTCCGGCCCACACCTTGTAGGCCTGCCATGCCACGCCGGAGGGCCGCTTGTCGCCGAGCAGCTCCTGGAAGGTGGGGATGTCCGGGAAGTCCTTGCGGCGCTTGTCGGTGAGCAGCACCAGCGGATCCACCACGCCGTCCTTTTCGAGGTCGCGGATGAGCTTGGCGTTGCCGGTGCCCCACATCTCGATCTCGCCCTGGCGCAGCGCCAGCACCATCTCTCCGGTGCCCGCGTAACCGAAGATCCAGCGGTTGTTCCAGCCCAGATACTTCGCTCCCCACACGGTCATGGCCACCCATGTACGGATGCCGTCGGAATCCCCCACCACCACCGGCTTGGCCTTGGGATCGGTGAGGCGTTTGCGTGCATCTTTCCGCACCATCAGGATGCTCCCGCCCCGCATGATGGAGCCCACGTACGAGTATGTCCGGGGATTGAACTTGACCCGTTTGCCGCCCCGCACGTAGGTGCTGAGCGCCGACGACGAGTCTTGCAGCAGGGTCAGCCCGTCCGGCTTGGCCCGGCGCGTGTAGTAGTTGTTGACCACGGTGCCGCCGCCTCCGGGCATGTTCTGCACGATGGTCTTGGGGTTGCCTGGGATGAACTTCGGCAGGAAACGCGAAACCAGCCGCGCGGTGGCGTCGGTGCCGCCTCCGGGGCTGGAAGAAACCAGGACCCGGATGGTCTTGCCGTCGTAGTAGTCGGCCGCCGTCGCCGGGGCGGCCCACAGCACGGCACACGCCAGCATTGAAGTGAGAATCGTCGCACGGTCTCGTCGCATCTTCATGTCCCTCCTTGTTGACCCGCCATTACATGCCCATGGCGGACGAACCCATTGCTTCCTGCCGGTGCAGCCCGAAGGCCTCCAGCACCGGGATGTCGTGCATGGAGAAGAGGATCGCCTCCTCGCCCGCCGACCGGTTGGCGTGCTCGTGCCAGCTCCACAGCGGCACGATGAACGTGTCTCCCTTGCTCCACTCGATGGTCTCGCCGTTGACCGCCGTGGCGCCGCAGCCCCGGAACGCGTGGTAGATGCTGGTGCTGTTGTGGCGGTGCGCCCGGGTGCGCTCCCCCGGGCGCAGCATCTGCGCCCAGCACGACAGCGTCGGCAGGGTCCTGCCGCCGGTGAGCGGGTTTACGTACTCCAGGGCGACGCCGTCATAGGGGTCGGCGGGCGTCTCGGCGAGCGCCTGGAGTGAGCGGTAGGTGTCCTCCCATCGGTAGTGGAGCGGCGGCGGCGCCGTCCGGTCGTCCGAGCGCACCGGCCGGGTCATGCCGAAGTGGGAGGCTTCCTGCTCGCTCGCGTGGGTGGACTGCTTCTCCTCGGAGAAGGGCTCGTAGGAGATTACCTGCAGCGACTGGATGAGCGGCACGTCGAGCCCGTCCAGCCACACCATGGGCTCGCTGCCCTCGTGGCCGTGGTCGTGCCATGTCCACTGGGGCGTGAGGATCAGGTCTCCCTCCGTCATGTCGAGCTTCTCGCCGTTGACCACCGTGTAGGCGCCCTCGCCCTGGACGATGAAGCGGATGGCCGCCATGGTGTGGCGGTGGGCCGGGGCCACCTCGCCGGGCTGGATCATCTGGCAGGCCAGCAGCATGGTGTGGCTGGTCATCTCGATGTGCCGCATCCCGGGGTTGACCAGGCGGATGGTGCGGCGTTCCGTCCGCCCCTTCTCGATGCCGATGCGGTCCCGGGCCTGGAGCAGGCTCTCGTAGACGTCGTTCCACTTCCACAGGTGCGGCACCACCTTGGTCTTGGGGTCGGGCGTGCGCTCGTGGCGGTCGAGCTTCCACAGGCCCGAGAGCCAGCGGTCGGCGAGAAAGCTGTCCAGGTCGGTCAAGTCCTGCGGTTCGCCTGCCATGGGTGCCTTTCGTGCCGTGGCGCGCCCACCTACCGGAGCTCGTAGCCCATTTCGTAGTGGATGTAGATGCCGTCGAAGAAGAACCAGCGCATCTTGGCACTCTCTCGGGCGTAGGCGACGGCCATCTCCTGGAGCTCGGGCGTGGTGCAATACCGTTCGAGGATCTCGAAACCGCGGCCGCCGTGCTCGGTGTCGACGTCGGCGTGGAGCCAAAAGTGCTCGATGTCCGCTTCGTCGAAGTGATAGACGTCGCGCAGGGCCGGAAGCACCTTGCTGTACAGCATCGGCGACTGGGACTCGGTGCCGACGTTGGTGGCGGCCACGCTGCAGATGAAAGACTCGTCCTTGCATACCCGGTTGAACCAGCTCACCCAGGCCTCGGTGGTGGGCAGGCCCCGGCCGCGCCTGGCAGCTTCGGCGTCGCCGCCGTTGGCGGTGCAGAAGCGCAGGATGATGTCCAGGTGCGGCCGCTCGGGATCGCTCTCCTCCAGGTAGTTGCCCAGCAGCAGCCGTTGCACTTCCAGGGGCGTGTTGGCGGCCTTGTACAGCTCGCCTCGATAGATGTTGCTGATCCAGTGGTATTGCTCGATGGCCCAGCCCGCCATGGCATTGCGGCTGAGCTTGCCCGCGGCCCACTTCTCGGTGAGGGGATGATTTGCGCAGTGCCGTTCCAGCACCGCGGCTTCGAGCCGTTCCCGCAACGATTCCGCGTTTGCCATGTTCGAGCTCCGTCTCAAGTCCCCCTGGGCAGCTGGCATACGTGCCCGAGAGCGCGCCTGGCGGCTGCCGGGCGGGGGGCCATATCATCACGTCGCCGCCGCGACTGTCAAGGCGGGTCTTTCGGCCTGGCGCGCTGATCATTCCTTCCGGGGCAATCGGTCCCGCTTTACGACCACGCGCTGGTGGCGTCCCTCGCCGATCTTCTCGCGTTCGTTGTGGGCCTCCACGGTGAAAGTAAGCCGGCGTCCCTCGACCGCGACGAGCCGGGCGGCGGCACGCACGGTCTCACCGATTGCGGTGCCGGCGATATGGGATATCTCCACGCGCACGCCGACCGAAACCTCGTCGTCATCCAGATATGCGCTGACGGTCTCCACCGCCGCACGCTCCATGTGCCAAACCATGGCCGGCGTCGAGTAGACCAGGATGCCCTCCTCGGCGATGTGCTGCGCCGCCATCTCGGGCGTCGTCTCGATCACCCACTCTCCTTCAAGCCCTTCCTTGAGCTGCTCCTTCATCTGTCCTCCGCGATACGGGTATCCGGCAACTGGGCGGAGGAGCAAGCCCCATGCCTCCGCCTGTTGCCTATTGTTCATTCCCTGCTGTTATACTGGGGCATTGTGCCACAGTTGCGGTGGGGCATGGAAAGGAAGGTGTCCTGAATCATGAACGCGGCATTGCAGGGGACCATGGCGCTGGATCTGAGCGGTCACGTGGCCGGGCCGTTTTGCGGGAGTCTGCTGGGTGACCTCGGGTGCGACGTCATCAAGGTGGAGTTGCCCGACGGGGGCGATACGCACCGCGGACGGAACCCCCTGTACGAGGGCTACGGGCCGAGTTTCCGGGCGCTCAACCGCAACAAGCGGAGCCTCACCCTGGACCTGCGCAAGCCCCAGGGCAAGGAGATCCTGCTCAAGCTACTGGAGAAGGCCGATGTGCTGCTGGAGAACTTCCGCCCCGAGACCCGCACGAAGCTCGGCCTGGACTACGAGCGCCTGTCCGAGTTCAACCCGAGGCTGGTCCATTGCTCCATCACCGGCTACGGGCAGGACGGCCCCTACCGCGACAAGCCCGGCTTCGACACTATCGGCCAAGCCCTGAGCGGCATGTTGAGCCTCATGACCGACTTCGACAAACCGAAGGTGGTGGGGGTTTCGGTCACCGACCACTCCACCGGGGTATTCGCCGCCTACGGCATTCTAGCGGCCCTGATGGCGCGCCACCACACCGGGCGAGGGCAGTTCGTGGACGCCTCGCTGCTGCGCATCAGTCTGGCGTTCATCGAGTCCCACATGGCCGATTACCTGAACGGCGGCGAGGCCATCACCCGGGAGAACTTTCCGCGGGGGCGTATTTATTGTTTCGTTCCCAGCGACAAGAAAGCATTGGTGATCCATCTCTCCGGACACCAGAAGGCCTGGGAGGGGCTGGTCACCGCGGTGGGGCGGCGCGACCTGCTGGACGAACCGCGCTTTGCCACCCGCAACGACCGTTGGAAAAATCACTACGACATCGTTCCCATTCTTCAGGCGGAGTTCGAGAAGAAGCCTCGGGACCACTGGCTCGAGGCCCTGGACGCGGTCAGCGTGCCCAACGCGCCCATCTACAGGATCGAGGAGGTGCTGGACGACCCGCAGGTGAAGGAGATGGGCCTGCCGCAGGAGATCCGTCATTCCAAGATGGGGTCCAGTCACCTTATCGGCAACGCCATCCAGCTATCCGACACGCCCATGCAATTCCACCGCGCCGCGCCATTGCTGGGCGAGAACACCGACGAGATCCTGCGCGGCCTCGGCTACGACGACGCAGCCCTGGCGCAGTTGCGTGAGACCGGAGTGACCTGACGCGGGAATGACGGCGATGCTCCGTTCCCGTCATTCCGGCGAAAGCATGCCCCGTACCCTGATACGGGGCCGGAATCCAAGGGAGGGGATAGGAGGCATTCCATGACGAGCAGCGAATTCGTTCAGGAACTGCGTGACAAGGTCAGGGCCTTCTGCGCCACCCTCGACGACCGCCCCCCGGCCTACAGCTACGTTCCGCTAACCACCGACGAGGAGCGCGTCCGGGTGATGAAGAGTCGGCTGTGGAACGAGCTGCGCGCCGCCGACCTCTTCGGCGGCTGGCTCAAGACCACCCCCGAGCTCGAGGTCAAGACCATGATGGCGCGCTCCGCCCATGAGGAGATGACTCACGCCGGGCTCCTCATGGCGCGCATCCGGGAGCTCGGCGCGCACCCCTTCGACTACCGCCCGTTGCCGGCGCAGATGTCCATGTTCAACGCCATGGAAGCACTCCCCGACACTTGCCAGCGGCTGGCGGGCTTCTCCATGGGCGGCGAAGGAATTGCCAACTACCTCATCGAGAAGTGCCTGGCCGCGCCTACGGTCCCGGACTGGATCAAGGCCCCGTACAAGCGCATCCTGGCCGACGAGGAGGGGCACGGCAGCGGTCCCGAGGAGATCCTCGTGCGCTACGCCACCACCCCCGACGTCCAGGACGCCACCCGCCGGGCCGTGGCCATGCGCCTGGTGCTGATGCGGGAATATCTCGCCAGCCTGGATCGCTGGGCCATGGACAAGGCCGAGTGGTAAGGGGCAGCCTTGCCCGGCGGGCAAACGGCCGAATTTGCCCGCCTCCCAATCTTGACGTTCCAAGACCGGGAATGCTAGACGCTAGGGTTAAGTGCGCGAAAATCTATGAACGTTCGCAAGGGGGACAATCAAATGGCCGACAACGGAACACTGCCGGGCTGTGAAGTCATTATCTCGTCGGACTCCCATGTCATGGAGCCGTCCGACATCCTCGTGGAAAGGGCGCCCAAGGGGTTTAGGGACCAGGTGCCGCGCTTTCCGCAGTTGAAGTTGGGGGAGAGCTTTCAGACCCAACCGGGTGGATCGGATCCGGACAAGCGCATCACCGAGATGGAAACCGACGGGGTGAGCGCGGAGGTGCTGTTCCCGACCTAT
>JAJDTQ010000123.1 GCA_022827045.1 Candidatus Binatia bacterium | reverse complement strand
TGGCCAACGCCGTCATGGACGCGTTGTCGCCCTTGGGCATTGACCACATCGACATGCCGTACACGGCACCGAAGCTGTGGCGGGCGATCAAGGAGGCGCGGGGAGGCTAGCCGCTGGATTCCTGCACTGACCGCGACATGAAGCTCAATCATCTCCAGGTATCGACGTATGACGTGGACGCATCCATCGCGTTCTACGAGCGATTCTTCGGCTTCAAAAAAGGCTGGGAAGCGGACGGTGAGACGTTCCTCGTGCGCGAAGCCGAAGAGGACGGTTTTCTCCTTGCGCTCAAGCCCGTCCAAGAAGGGACAGAACCTCCCCGGTGGCTCCACTTCGGCTTCACCGTGGACACCGTCGAGGAAGTGAAGGAACAGCACACCGTTCTCGAAGCGGCCGGGATCGAATTCGAAATGGCCATCCTCGACCGGGATGACATGGCGGTCTTCTACGCGATTGATCCCGGATCAGGGAACCGTGTCGAGGTAGGCTGCTGGTGTCCGGCTTGAAGCCTTAGGGCGTCTCTGTCTTCACCACCACCCCCCGACTACCCTCACACCCCCCCAAACCCCTGATCCTGGGCCTCGCCAACGAGCCACGGGTCGTTGATCTCCGTTGTCGGGGGCTCGCCCCGTAGCACGCGTACCACTTCCCTGGCGGCGTGGGTCTGGCAGTCCACGTACGACTCGTTTGAGTTTGCCGCGGTGTGGCAGGTGACGATGACGTTGGGGAGCGTCAGAATCGGGTGGTCGGCGGGCATGGGCTCGGGGTCGGTGACGTCGAGGGCGGCGCCGGCGATCTCGCCGCTGGTAAGGGCCTCGTAGAGGGCGTCGGTGTCCACAAGGCCGCCACGGGCGCAGTTGAGGAGGTAGGCCGTCTTCTTCATGGCGGCAAACTGGGCCTTGCCGAACATCTTGCGGGTGGCGGACACCAGCGGCGCGTGCAGGCTGACGACGTCCGAGGTGCGCACCAGCTCGTCCAGGGAAACCAGCTTGACGCCCATGGCCTCGGCGATCTCCGGAGCCACGTACGGATCCACCGCCTGCACGTTCATCTTCATGCCCTGGGCCCGGGGCGCCACCTGGCGCCCCACGTTGCCCAGGCCCACGATCCCCAGGGTCTGCCCGGCGATGCGCGACACCGGGCCGCGGTAGGAGTGCAGCTCGGCGGTGTGGCGGCGCCAGCGGCCCTCTCGCACGTACTGGTTCATGCGCACGAGCTTCCGGGAGATGGCGATCATGAGGCCGATCATCTGCTCCGACACCTCGATGGAGTTGCAGCCGGCGGCGTTGCACACGGTCACGCCGTGCTCCCTGGCCGCCTCCAGGTCGAGCCGGTCCACGCCCACGCCGGTGCGGCACACCACCTTGCAGCGGTTGAGCTTGGAGATGATCTCGCGGGTAAGCGGCAGGGCGCCGTGAAAGATCATGCCGTCGGCATCGCGCCCCGCCTCCGCCAGTTCCTCGTCGTTGGTTGGCCTGGCGATCACCATCTCCGCGTCGGCCTCGCGCAGGATGGGCTCGATCAGGTTGACGGGAACATCGTTGCTGCCGCAGTAGACGACCCGAAATTTCGCCATCGCCGGTATCCCGCCTACATCCCCAGGCCGAACATCTGCACCGGGTTGTCCCACAGGATCTTGCGCCGGGTTTCCTCCGACAGGTTCTCGTTGGCGCTCAGGGCGCCCACGGTGAGGTCCGGCCACTTGTCGACGCAGTCGCTGTGGGGATAGTCGGTGGCCATGGTGAGGCGGTCGTTGCCGACGTGCTCGACGAAGCTCGGCACCAGCTCCTCGCCGGCCTCGCAGCTCACCCAGCACTGCCGCTGGAAGTAGAAGCTGGGCTTCTCCGGGGTGGTCTTGGCCGAGCCGTGGGACTCGTGCTCCCAGTGCTCGTCCATGCGCTCCAGCCAGAACGGCACCCAGCCGCAGCCCGACTCCAGGTAGGCCACCTTGAGGGTCGGAAACTTCTCCAGTATGCCGTCGCCGCAGAAGCTCAGGCAGGCCAGCATCTGCTCCAGTGGGTGGCAGGCCACGTGGCGGCCGAACTCGCTGTAGCGGTCGCCGCCCGCCTGCTCGAGGATCGTACGCGCGCCCTCGTGGACGCACACGGTGACGCCCAGGTCCTGGGCCGCTTCGTAGACAGGATAGTAGTCCGGGCTGGCCAGCGTACGGCCGCAGAGCTTGTTGGGACGCCAGAAGATGCCCACCAAGCCGAGCTTCTCACGGGCGTGGCGCAACTCCTCGACGGCGCGGGCGGGGTCCTGCAAGGGCAGCAGCATGACGCCGCGCAGCCGTGACTCGTCGTGGCTGCAATATTCCGCGAGCCAGGTGTTGTAGGCGCGGCAGATGGCCTGGCTCAGCTCCGGGTCGATGTCCGAGCTCCACATGACGTAGAGGCCCATGGTCGGGAACAGCACGCTCAGGTCGATGCCTTCCTTGTCCATGTCGCGGAGGTTGGACGCGGGGTCGAAACCGGTGGCGATGGCCTCGGCGAAGGTCTCGCGCCAGGACGCGTTGCTGGCGAAGATGAAGCCATAGTCCGTGACCTCGCGGTCGGGCCGCCTGTTGGAGTCGGACACGGGCTTCCCGTCGACGTAGCGGTTGGACTGGTTCGGCCCGGTGATCTTCACCCGCCCGTGGAACTTCTTCGGCATGTACCGGTCATACATGTCCGACGGCTCCATGATGTGCCGGTCCGAATCGATTACGCGAAATCCGTCCTTCATGGCTCTACTCCTTCCTCGAACGGGCGGCGCACCGCCTCCTTGCCGAGTGTCTCCGGTGTCTTGTTCAGCCCGGGAAAGCGCCTCGGCGACGTACCGCCGAAGCACTGCCACTATAGATCAAAGCCCCTACCCTATCAAATGCCGAAGACCCTGCTTCCACACGGGGAAAGGCCGCCCATGACGGGCCTGAAGGGCCCGCTTGACCGTACCGGGGACCACGGCTAACATTCCTTCGGACAACGATCCAGAAGCCAAGGAGGCACATCATGGGAGTGGAGCCCGGCGCGGAACTGTTCGATTTCAACGAGCCTTCGCCTACAGGCAAGGCAGGATTCGGCACGTGGAAGAACCCCAAGTCGCCCTACGACCGTTTCATGGAGGACCAGGGCATCTCCATCCACCGGGACATCGGCGTGCACAAGGTCCAGGACCTGCCGCTCAAGCCCTGGAACCGACTGGGCGGACGCGGCATCGGCATCCAGCTCCTGGGCACGGAGCACCTCTGGGGCATGTACGTGGTGGAGGTTCCCGGGGCCGGCGCACTCAACGCCGAGCGCCATCTCTACGAGGAAACCTACTACGTGGTGGAGGGGCGCGGCACCACCGAGGTGTGGCACGAGAGCGAGAGCAATAAGCTCACCTTCGAGTGGGGCCCGGGCTCGCTCTTCGGCATCCCGCTGAACGCCTGGCACCGGGTGGTCAACGCCACCTCCGCGCCGGCCCTGCTGCTGGCCGCCACCACGGCCCCCAACATCCTGAACCTGGTCCGTGACGCCGAGTTCGTGATGAACTGCCCGTACCAGTTCAGCAAGCGGTTCGCAGGGCAGGACGACTACTTCAAGGAGGTGGAAGAGATCCGCGCCGACCCCGTGCGCGGCCTGGCCATGCGCCTCACCAACGTGATTCCCGACATCGTCACCTGCGAGCTGCCACGGGACAACCGCCGGTCCTTCTCCTACCGCCGGGTGGAGCCCCACATGGCCGGCGCCAACTTCTACATGAAGATCGCCCAGTACGAGACCGGGCAGTACTCCAAGGCTCACAAGCACCCCTCCGGCGCCATCCTGGTGTGCATCAAGGGCAAGGGATTCACCTACACCTGGCCGGACACCCTGGGCATGAAGCCGTGGGAGGAAGGACGCGGGGACGACGTCAAGCAGCAGACCTACGAGCCGGTGGGCATGATCAGCGCGGCGCCCATGCGGGGCGACTGGTTCCACCAGCACTTCGGCACCGACCCGGAAGGACTCAGGCTGCTGATCTTCGACGGCCCCTACGGGCCGGCCTTCCGGCGCGGCGGCGCTCCCGGCGGGCAGGCCAAGGACGTGGGGGCGGTGGACACCCGCGACGGCGGCAACGCCATCGCCTACATGGACGAGGACCCGCAGATCCGCAAGACCTAC
>JAJDTQ010000114.1 GCA_022827045.1 Candidatus Binatia bacterium | reverse complement strand
GGCGGGCACCTTCATCACCATGGTGGGGTTCTCCGTGCCGACCTTCTTCACCGGAACGGTCCTCATCGTGGTTTTCAGCGTATGGCTCGACTGGTTCCCTTCCATCTATGACACCACCCACCGGGTCACGGACCTGGAGAGCTTTCTCGTCCAGGTCCGCCAGATGGCGATGCCGGTGATGGTGCTGGGGCTCTTCAATGCGGCGCAGCTCAGCCGCTTCACCCGCTCCTCGGTGCTCGAGAACCTGAACCAGGACTACGTGCGCACGGCCCGCGCCAAGGGGGTGGCGGAGCGCGCCGTCATTGTCGTCCACGTGCTGCGCAACAGCCTGATCCCGGTGGTGACGGTCATCGCCCTGGGGCTGCCGACGACCTTCGCCGGCGCCATCATCACCGAGCAGATCTTCCGCATCAACGGCGTCGGCCAGTTGCTCATCGGCGCCATCGAGGGCGGCGACATCCCCACCGTCCAGACGGTGACCTTCATCTTCGCGGTGCTGATCGTGGGGTTCAATCTCGTGGCCGACGTGCTCTACGGCGTGCTGGATCCGAGGATTCGCTATGATTGACGGCTCCACGGACCCCGCCCCCCGGGGGCCGCGACACCGCCCTCCCGCCCAGGGCGTGTGGCAGCAGTTCCGGCGCCACAAGGGCGCGGTGGCCGGCGCCGCCGTGTTCGCGTTGACGGCGCTGGGGGTATTGCTCGGCGCCGCCGTCTACGGCGTCGATCCCCAGTATCTCGACTACCTGTCCCGGAACCAGGGCATCTCGCTGGCGCATCCCATGGGCACCGACAACCTCGGCCGTGATACGCTGGCGCGGGTGCTGGCGGGCGGGCAGATCTCCCTGGCCGTGGGGGTCGCCGCCATGGTGCTGTCGCTGACCCTCGGCACCTTCGTCGGCGTCATGGCCGGTTTCTTCCGCCGGCTCGACGGTCCGCTCATGCGCTTCACCGACCTCTTCCTGGCGCTGCCGGTGCTGCCGCTGCTGCTGGTGGGCATCATGCTGTTCCGGGATCCGCTGCGCGCCGCCCTGGGACCCGAGGCCGGTATCTTCATCCTGATCGTGGCGGTCATCGGCCTGACGAGCTGGATGCAGACCGCCCGGCTGGTGCGCGGCGAGGTGCTGGCCGTCAAGGAGCGGGAGTTCGTCACCGCCGCCCGCGGCGTCGGCGCGGCCCCGCGCTACATCATCCTGCGCCACGTCCTCCCCAATGCCCTGAGCCCCATCACCGTCGCCGCCACCCTGGGCATCGCCAACGCCATTATCACCGAGAGCGCCCTGAGCTTCCTGGGCCTGGGCTTCCCATCCGATTTCCCCACCTGGGGCCGGCTGCTCTTCGACGGCGTCCCGTTCCTCGAAATCGCCCCCGCGCGCGTCCTCTGGCCTGGCCTGGCCATTTCGCTTACTGTATTGAGCGTGAACTACATGGGCGACGGGCTGCGCGACGCGCTGGACCCGCGGGTCCGGTAACCCGTCGGACCGTAGCCGTACCCATCACGCTTCAAACGGCCGGTACTCGACCAGCGCAGACCTCCCGACGATGTCAACGATCGTGACCGAAAGCTCGGCGCCATGGGCATCCGTCAGCCGTAACGGTTTGCCTAACCGAAACGGCACTGGCTGCTGCCGTCCCTCGTCGATGGCAATGTTGTCCGCATAGAGATAGGTTCGGTCGGACGTATCGCGTATGGGGTTCAGCCGCCCGCGCAGGCCAGGGATGTGCCCGGTGCTCTGGGCGAATATGGCCGCGCCGCCGGACGCGAGCGGTTCGAGTTCGAGCAGCAGGCCACCTTGGCTGGGTGTCCACACTTGCTCAAGCCCGGCGGCATACCCCGGCCCCGCGGCGTAGACGGTCATCGGAAGATGCGTCGTGTACAGGTCCAGCGCCGCCTCCCCTGCCTCGTCGGTGGTAGCGCGCACCCACGTCTTGTTCGGGAAGAGTGCGAGAACTTCAATGCCGGGCAGAGGCTCGCCTCCGGAATGCACTGTGACTGTCGCGTCAGCGGGAACGAGGTCGAGTCTTGCCGCGGGCATGCGGAGCACCAGACTCGACTCGTCGACCACTTGGTATTCTGGGAGCGTGCCGGTGGCTTCGCGCGTTTCCTTGCGGATGATCGACACGCCATCTCCCCGGCGCTCCATCAGGTAGCTGCGATGGTCCGACCCCGCCACGTTGCCGACGGGAATGCGACCGAACACGGAAGCGATTACCTCATTGCGGGTTGCCTGGCTGGCTTCCATGCCTTCGATGGTCATGCCGTTCGGAAGCTGTCCAGGCGAATCGATCTCCAGGCGGTCCTTGAACATGGACAGTCTGATTCGCCGCGAAGACATCGAGTAATCCCGGTGCGCGACCGCGTTGACCACCGCTTCGAACACGGCGGCCTTGCTATACTGCGGAACATCCTCCCGTTCCGGAATCTTGCGCGCCGCCACGCGCATGTTGCGCACCACGAACTGGACGGCGTCCGCGATTTGGGCGGAAAGCGGACCGGCGATTTCCTGCGCGTCCAACTGGCCCGAGGCGCGATCCAATCCGCGGTAGTGGGTCGCCGCGATGGTCGCTTGCGGCAACCAATCCTGCGGCGAAGGGGCACAAAGCAGTATGCCGGCAACAGTGGCCCGATCCACACCGGCTTCATCCTGCGCCAGGAGGCGGAGATTCATCAGTCCGCGGCGCGGGTCGGTCGCACCGGCCACGCTGAGCAGCGGCTCCCACAGGCGCTCATTGAGCGTCTCGAATCCTGTCTTCGGCACGACCTGCTTGTCGAACCACAGATAACGGCTCTGCGCGCGATTCTGCGCCAACCTCAGTCCTTCGTCTCCGCGCAGGCGGCGCTTGGTCGCACCCACCCGGACGAACGCCCGCCCGCTCCGCTCGTGCAGGGCCTCGCCACGCGGCACCTCCACCAGCACGAATGCCTTGCCGTCGAGTTCCCGGTGATGGACCTCGATGCGCAACGGCGGCTCGATGACGTCGGTGCTCACCTCCACCAGCAGGTGGTCCAGAGACACCATCTGTTCCCGCGACATGCCCTGGATCGTTCCGTCGTCGGCTACCCCGCACAGCATTACGCCGCCGTCCGCGTTGGCGAAAGCGCCCAGTTCGTCCGCGAGATCGTCCCTCCGCGGGCTGGTCGGGGTGTTGCCGCGGAACTCGATCCGTTTGAATTCCCAGTAGCTGTCCTCGCCCAAGCGCAGTTGCCGGCCGATTTCCTCGTCGCGGATCGTCATGTGATCGCCTCTGAAGCGCGCTCGGTGTCGGGTAGGCGGAGTTCGCCAGAGATGAGCTTGGGGGGTTCTTTGGGCGCGTCACAATGGACTCCGTTGAACCCCAACCGGTTTCGCTCCTGGCCCTGATAGACAGTCGGTTGGCTGTCCAACAACGCCTTGGCGACTTAGTAATACACCCTATTGTGGTTTATTGTGGGTATCTTGCCACTTGTTGAATGGATTTGCCACAAGGAGTCTCTCTCGGAAGAAGACCAAGCCCATCGGGAGACAGATGCTGGAATAACACGGGAACACGCCGCATTGCGGGTGTTCGACGGATTTTCCACGAATGCTCTTACAGATCCTACGTTGACATTCTACGCGCTACTCCGACATCCTCGCCAGGAGGGTACCACGTGAGCTACGATTTCGATCTCGGCAGTTATTCCCGGCCGATCACCGCCAACAACCGCGACGCTCGGCGGTGGTTCGACCGGGGGCTCCTGTGGCTCTACGGCTTCAACCGCGAGGAGGCGGTGAGTTGCTTCCGCGAGGCGCGGCGTACCGACCCGAACTGCGCCATGGCCTGCTGGGGCGAGGCCTTCGCCGCCGGGCCGTTTATTAACCTCCCCTGGGAGTGGCAGAGCGAGGCCGAGTGCCGGACCTCGCTGGCGACATGCGTTGCCGCCACTGACGCAGCCCTGGCGCGGCGTGCACAGGCCACCACGGTGGAGCGTGCGCTGATCGAGGCTCTGGCGGCACGGTACCAGCGCAGCGAGGTGGTTTCGGCGGAGGAGTTCTCGGCGTGGGATGATGCGTTCGCGGCCGCGATGCGCGACGTGTACCGTCGGTTTCCGGAAGACACCGACGTGGTCGCCCTCTTCGCCGAGGCCCTCATCACGCGCACGCCGTGGCGGCTCTGGGACCTCGACACCGGCAAGCCCGCTGACGGCGCCGACACTCTCGAAGCCAGGAAGGTGCTGGAGGCGGGAATGCAGCGGCGGCGCGACCGGCGCCAGCCGCCCCATCCGGGAATGTTGCACATGTACATCCACGTGATGGAGATGTCGCAGACGCCGGAGCATGCCCAGGCCGCGGCCGACCGACTGCGCCACCTGTGTTCCGACAACGGTCACCTGAACCACATGCCGACCCATGTCTACTTCCAGTGCGGGCGCTATGCCGATGCGCTGGAGGTGAGCCGGAAGGCCGTGACCGCGGACGAGAAATACGCACGCCGCGCGGGGCCGTTCAACTTCTACACCACCGCCCGCTGTCACCACCTCCACGCCATGATGAACGCGGCGATGCTGCTGGGGGACCATCGGGGCGCGGATGAGGCGGCGCGGAAGATCGTGCAGACGGTGACTCCGGAGCTGCTCCGCCAGGACCGGCCGACCCTGGTCCAGTCCCTGGATTACTTCCGCTCCGGAACCATCCACGTGCCAGTCCGGTTCGGGCGTTGGCGCGAGATCGTGGACGCTCCCATGCCGCCTCACCCCGATCTCTACGTGACCACGACCCTGATGAACCACTATGCCAAGGGGGTCGCCCACGCCGCCCTCGGCAACTTCGAGGCGGCCGAGCGCGAACGCTTACGCTTCGATGCCGGCTGCGCCGCCCTGCCCGAGGACCGCATCTACGCCAACGACACCGCACTCAACGTCATGGCCGTGGCCCGGGAAATGCTCTACGGAGAAATGGCCTACCACAAGGGCGACCACGAGGCCGGCTTCGCGCACCTGCGGGAGGCCGTCCGTCTCAACGACCGCCTGCGCTACAGCGAGCCTTGGCCGTGGATGCATCCGCCCCGCCATGCCCTGGGCGCCCTGTTGCTGGAGCAAGGACAACTGGAGGAGGCCGAGCAGGTCTACCGCGCCGACCTCGGCCTCGACGACACCGTCAGGCGCTGCCTGCAGAACCGCGACAACGTCTGGAGCCTGCACGGCTACCACGAGTGCCTGCAGCGCATGGGCCGCGACGGCGAAGCGGCAGCCGTCGCGCCGTCGCTGGCCGCGGCGCTTGCCCGGAGCGACGTGGAGATCGCTTCATCCTGCCATTGCCGGAAACAGGGGGCGGACGGCATGGAAGACACCCTGGGTGTCGGCGATTGAGGTAGCCGTCGCCTTGTAGTTCAGTCATGGGCAAACTTTCCAAGGGACAGCCGCATCCTTCCTATGCAAGCGGAGGCCGGTTTCGCCCTGTACGGCATACCAGAAGCGTTCGCTGTCCAAGGCAAGGCACGCCGGTCGGAAAGGCAGGGGAATCCGTTCGACCACCTGTTCGCGCACCGGGTCGTAGCGGAGAAAGGCGTAAACCGCTTGGCGCTCGTCGCTCCAGTCGCCGAGGGGGCCCGGATCACACTCGACACACCAGAGTTCATCTCCCCAAGAAGTTGGGCTAAAGACTTGGTGCTCCATGCGGATCGTCCACAAGTTCCGGCCCTTTTCCGGGTCCATGCAGAAAAGCTTGCGGTTGCGTCGGTGGGTCAGCCAGAGCTTGTCGTTCAAGACGGTGGCGCCGGAGGCGGCGCCGTCAGGACAGTCGAAACGCCGAATTACGCGTTTGGTTTCAGGCGACCAGAGCAGCAGTTGCTGTCCGAGCCGGCCGCCGCCGGTGATGAGCCATACCCCTTCGTCGGACGGACAGGCGTGCCGGACGCCGGGCAGCGACAGAACCTCATCACACGATCCGCCGGCGGGGTCGTACTTGACCACGACGGACTCGCCGGCCGACGCGAGCCACAGGCGCCCCGCGTGCCACTGCATGCTCGTGATGGAAAGTGACCGAATGTCGATCATGCGTGCCTGCGTCCTACCATGGGCAAGGCCAGCAGGCGAAGGTATCTGTCGTAGGTTTGCGTTTGAATGTTGAGTCGGAGATCATTCCGTGCGTTTAGACGCCGTCCGTTCGATCAAGGCTTCGATCAAAGTCCGTAGTGCCGTCATGTTTTCTTCGTGCTGTTGGTCACGATGCTCCGAGGCACGACGCATCTGTGCGATGCCCCACCCGATTATCCCTATCTGCCCCATGCCCACAACAAGGGCTACCAGGGGCCCGATCAACTCGGCGATCTTGAGCGGTTCGAACTCGATCACTCCTCAATCCTCCATTTCACCCTAACAGCCGGGATTATGCACTGTCCAACGGAATCCGATAACGATGGGATGACACCATCACCGGACATCATGTGGCTCCTTCTCCACCTATAATCGGCCGTTTCGGACTCGCCTTTAGGGTCGGTCGAGGGAGTCATTCGCGGTAAGCTGAAGAGGTTTGACTCGACAGCAGGGTTACGTTATCAACGGCGAATGTCGCGCGGCTGAGACTTGAGCACGGAGACGATTCCCGGCCTCAACGCGCGCGTTTCGAACTCACCCACGCCATGTACCCCGCCGCTTTCGACTACACCGTCGCCGAATCCGTGGACCAGGCCATCGGCCTCCTCAAGAGTTCGGGAGAGGGGGCCAAGCTCCTGTCCGGCGGGCAGAGCCTGGTGCCGCTGATGAAGCTGCGGCTGGTCCAGCCGACCCATGTCATCGACATCGGGCGCATTCCCGGACTTTCCCACGTGCGGGAAGACGAGCCGGCGGGCCTCTTGCGCATCGGTGCGCTGGCCACGCACGCGCAGATCGGCG
Organism: Candidatus Binatia bacterium; assembly: GCA_022827045.1. Next base: position 2,239 of record JAJDTQ010000114.1, on the reverse strand, counting down.
CGTCGTCCGTGGTTCACGAGAGGCTGCCGCTGATGGCGGAAGCCGCCGGTGTCATCGGCGATGCCCAGGTGCGTGGATGGGGGACTCTCGGCGGAGCCTTGGCGGAGGCCGACCCGGCCGGGGACTGGGGGCCGGTGGTGCAGGCGCTGGAGGGGCGGGTGCAGTGCACCGGACCGGCCGGGATCCGTGTGGTGGACGCGGAAGCGTTCTTCGTCGACGCCTATACCACGGTGCTGTCGGACGACGAGGTGATTACCGACGTTCAGGTGCCCTTGCCGCGGCCGGGCAGCGCCGGGGCCTATCTCAAGATGGAACGCCGGGCCGGAGACTTCGCGGTGGCCAGCGTCGCGGTGCAGCTCGAGCTGGACGGCGGCGGTCGCTGCCGCAAGGCCGGGGTGGCGTTGGGAGCGGCGGGACTCACGCCCATCAAGGTGACCGCCGCCGAGGAAGCTCTGGCCGGGCAGGATGTCACGGCGGATGTGGTTGATGCCGCGGAGGAGAGGGTAGTGGAGGCGGCGAATCCGCTGGCGGACGTGCGCGGGTCCAGCGACTACAAGCGGGCGGTGTGCGGGGCGTTGTTCAGGAAGGCCGTGGACATCGCGCTGCGGCGCCACCGGGGCGAATCCGTGAAAGGCGGCCATGTCCGGTAAGGTGAAGATCCGCATCACCGTCAACGGCGCGGCGCACGAGGGCGAGGCGCCGCCGCGCATGCTGCTGGTGGACTACATCCGGGACGTGGTCGGCCTCAAGGGGACGCGTTACGGCTGCGACACCAGTAACTGCGGCTCGTGCACCATCGTCATGGACGGCCGCGGCGCCAAGTCCTGCACCTTCCTGGCGGTGCAGGCGGACGGCCGCGAAGTGACCACCGTCGAGGGCCTCGCCGACGGGAGCGAGTTGAATCCCTTGCAGGCGGCTTTCCAGGAGACGCACGCGCTCCAGTGCGGCTTCTGCACCTCGGGCATGGTCATGTCCGCCCACGCGCTGCTGGCGCAGAATCCGGCTCCCTCGGCGGAGGAGATACGCGAGGGGATCATCGGCAACCTGTGCCGCTGCACCGGCTACGTTCCCGTCATCGAGGCGGTGCAGGCGGCGGCCCGGCGCATGACACCCGAGGGAGGCACCCCATGAGCGCCGCTCCGCGCCCGCCGCTGGTGGGCACCCCGATCCCGCGCAAGGAGGACCCGGACATCCTCCGGGGTCAGGCGCGCTACACGTTCGACCTGGAGTTGCCGGACATGCTGCACGTGGCGGTGTACCGGAGCCCGGCCGCCCACGCGCGCATCCGCGGGGTGGACCTCTCCCAGGCACTGGCGCTGCCCGGCGTGGTGGCCGGCTTGACCGGCGAGCAGGTGAGGCAGCTCGGCTACGTCAACCCGCTGTCGCCGTTCCCGTTCCAGAGCCGGGACCCCTTCAAGCGCGGCAACCCCACCATCAAGTTCTTCGACCACTACTGCCTGGCGTGGGACAAGGTGCGCTTCGTGGGCGAGCCGGTGGCGGCGGTGGTGGCCACGGACCGGTACGTCGCCGAGGACGCGCTGGACCTGATCGAGGTGGACCTGGACCCGCTGCCGCCGGTGGTGGACTCCGCGGCCGCCCTGGAGCCCGGCTCCGAACGTCTCTACGAGGACTGGGACGACAACGTCATGCTGACGTTCCGGGTGTCCGGCGGTGACGTCGAGGCCGCCTTTAACGAAGCGGACGTCGTCGTCAAGGAAACCATCCACAGCGGCCGCTTCACCGGCACCCCCATCGAGACCCGCGCGGTGGTGGCCGACTACGACCCCAGCGTCAAGACCCTGAGCTTGTGGAGCACGACCCAGATCGGCCACGCCATCGGCACGCTGGTGGAGAACACCATCGCGCTCCCGGGACTGAAGGTCCACGTGAATTTCCGTCGAATAGGCGGCGGCTACGGGCAGAAGTGGGCCTTCTACCCGGAGGAGATCCTGGTGCCGCTGCTGTCCATCCTGGTGGGGCGCCCCATGAAGTGGGTGGAGACGCGGCGCGAGCACATGACCGGCACCATCCACGCGCGCGAGCAGACCCACCACATCGAGGCGGCGGTGCGCCGGGACGGCACCATCCTGGGGGTCAAGGACCGCATCGTGGCCAACATCGGCGCCGCCTATCCCACCGGCGGACTGGCCTCCATCGTCACCACCGGCATGTTCGTGCCCGGCGCCTACCGGATCGCCAACTACGAGGGGCAGGTCCAGGGGGTGGTGACCAACAAGAC
>JAJDTQ010000102.1 GCA_022827045.1 Candidatus Binatia bacterium | reverse complement strand
CCGGCTCGCCAAGCCCGAGGTCATCATCGACATCGGCGGCCTGACCGAATTGAACTACATCCGCGAGGACGGCGACCACATCGCCGTCGGCGCGCTGGCCACCTACACCGACTTGGCCGAATCCGAACTGATCCTCAGCCGCTGCCCGCTGCTGGCGCAGACCGCCGTGGTGGTGGGCGACGTCCAGGTGCGGAACCGCGGAACCGTCGGCGGTGGACTGGCCCACGCCGACCCGGCCGAGGACCTGCCCGCCGCCATCCTGGCCCTGGATGCCGAGCTCAAGGCCGCCGGACCCGACGGCGAGCGCTGGATCCCCGCCAACGAGTTCTTCATTACCATGCTGACCACCAGCCTCATGCCCGAGGAACTGCTCACCGAGATCCGGGTGCCCGCGCGTGACGGCTACAAAACGTCGTATCAGAAGGTGTCGCGCCAGGCCGCGGGCTTCGCCATCGTCGGCGTCGCAGCGTGCCTGAAAGAGTCCGCCGATGGCGTCTGCGAGGACATCTCGGTAGCAGTCACCGGCATGACCGACGTCGCCTTCCGCGCCGAAAAGGTGGAAGCCGCACTACGCGGTGAGAAACTCGGCGACAGCGCCATCGCAAGCGCGGCGGCGCTGGTCACGGACGGCGTCGACCCGATCGAGGACGTCAATGCCACCCCCGCCTACCGCTCCCATCTGGCGCAGGTGTACGTGGAGCGGACGATCCAGGCGGCGCGAGAGAGGTGAGGCTCCGGCATGTGGTCTGCATTTGGAACTTGGCGATCTTCTAGGCACGCTTCGTAAGTCGACATCACCCGCAGCAAAGACAACCGCGGCTCGTGTGGCCTCCTTACAGGTTCCGCGCACGGCTGGAAAAGACATCAATTAGAGGTCTGGGGGCAACCGCTGAGCGCCGTGCACTATGGCCAAGACGTCAATTTGGTCGGGCCTGACTCGGTAGATGATGCGATAGGGTTTTTCGATGACTTCCCGGATTTCTGGCGCGTCATATTCCGGGACCATGCGACCGGACCCCGGAAACTTGGCAATCTGTTCCGAACGCCGTGTGAGGCGATCCACTACGCGTTGCGCGTACAATGGCGCGTCTTGAGCGATGTGTTCGTAGATGGCGACAAGATGCTCGACGGACGTCCTCGTCCAGTTAGTCTTCACGTCGCCAATCCGAACTTGGCCCGTACCTCCTTGACGTCCAGGGTCCGGCCCGTCTCACTGTCGGCCAGCCCTGCTTCAATCGCCTGCCGCACGTAGATCTCGTACATCAGGTCGTCCCATGTCGCGTTTGCCGGGAGCTTTTGGACCAGACGCTGTGCCTCCTGTTTCACGTCGGTAGTTGACATGGATCACCTCGTGTCAAGATTAAGGCCGATCTCTCCCGAACCACCTACGGCGTTCATCGGTCGTCGTGCCTCATCGAATCCATCAGGATCGCCGCTCCCGAAGTCGCGCAATAACATCGGCGGCCGGTTCCACCTGCCCCGCTTCTATCTGACGATTCCCCAGCGCAAGGATTTTGGCCAGCGCGATCGTCTCCTCAATCTGTTCCCGTTCTTCAACGTCCTGCATGGCCGTTCTCCCCTCGTCGTTGAGTGTAAGGAAAGAGGGATCGAGGGACAAGCCCTTCAAGCATTCCCAGCGATCTCAGCCCTAGACCCAGTCAATTCATTACACGCCCCGCAGACGGCCGGAAACGCTTAGCACGAGGGACGCCACACCGCAGGCGATCAGGACGCCGCCGAACACCACGGTTATCTTGCTGGTTCCCACGCTGGGGATGAAGACGAACACGGTCACCAGGGTTCCGAGCACGTTGCCCATGGTGGACACGCCGTACACCGCCCCGGTGACGCGTCCGCCGTACTCGAGTTCCTTTAGCAACAGGCGTACGAAGAAGGGAGAGAGCGCCGCGAGAAGCGCCACGGGGAGAAACGTCAGAGCGACGGCGGCGACCATGGTACCCCAGAAGTCATAGCCGGCGGACAACATGATGGCTTCCATGGCGCGGTTCGCCAGGAACGCCACGAGAATCAGGTAGACGCCCACAACCGAGAGCACGGTCGATACGATCCAGATTTCACGGGAGCGATCGGCGACGATGCCCCCCGCGGTGTAGCCGACCATCATGGCGAAAAGCACGACCGCAATCAGGCAGGCCCATGTTGTAATACCGCTGCCGAAATAGGGGTTGAGGTACCGGCTCCCCAACATCTCGAATCCCATGAGGGCGAAGCCGGACAGAAAGATCAGCACGAACACCCACACCGAACCGATCACGCGTCCCATCACCACTTCCCCTTGAGGAACTCGTCCAGCTTGCGGTTGTGCATCTTGATCGCGCGCAACGACTCCACCGGCGCGAAATCGTCCGTGAGGGCCGCGGTGTCGGGCAGGCGCTCGACGCTGCGTCGCCGGGAGACCAATTCGCTCAACGGGTACTTGAACCCGAATGCGTCGTCCAGCCTGGCGGCGGTTGACACCAGCCGCGCCTGTTCACGCCTGGGCCCGTCGTAGGCGATCATGACCACGTTGCCTCCCGCATCGTACAGATCCACGTGGTCGAACACCTTGCCGATGGTAACGAGGGCGGCGTCGAACATCATGGTGTTGGGCTCGACGTTCTGCGCCACGGCGCCGCCGGGCCTGACGCGGGTCTTCACAAGCTCGTAGAACTCCGTGGTGAGCAGATGAAACGGCACGAAGGCGCTCCGATACGCATCGATCAGGATCACCGGCCACCGGGTTTTCCTCCTCATGATGTATCGCCGGCCATCCTCGATGGAGACATGAAAGTTTCTTTCGAGACGGATCCCGAAGTAACGTTTGGCCAGCTTGAAAACCTCCGGGTCGAGCTCGACCGAGGTGACTTCGAGGTCGGGCATGGTCCTGTGCAGGTACCACGCGGTCCGACCCCCGCCGAAGCCGATTTCGAGAACCCGGCCCACCTCGCCCGCATAGGCGAGGACGGCTGTCATGTACCGTGTGTATCGCGAAGGAAGCGCGAACTCGTCGCGCGTGTCATAGACCGTCTCGGTGTAGAGCGCCCGGTTGTGTCCGAAAGTCAACGTGATGATCGGACCTTCCTTGAAGACGTAGATGTTGTTGTAAACGGACTCGCGTTTGGCGATCAGAACCGGATCGGATACCGCGGGTTGCGGTCCGGCGAACATGAACAGTGACAGTGCGGCGCATAGTGCGCCGAGCGGTGCTTTCCTGGAATTCGGCACGCTGAGATTCCCAAGCTGCTCCATGTCAGCCGCGACCAGACCGAGACAAGGTCTATGCCCGGAGCAGGCCCGCCATAGGCTCCTACCCCGACGACGTGGAAAGCTCCAGCCGGTTGCCGCTAGGGTCGATGACGTAGACGGAATAGCCGCCGTCGCCGTGGCGGCGGATCTCGCTGACCTTGGCGCCCCGGGCCTCGATCTCCTTGACGAAATCCTCGGGCTCGCCGCGGGCGTCGATCTCGAAGGTGTGGTGCGGCACGCGTGGGTGCCGGTCCTTGGAGGCGTCGAAGACGCCGAGCACGGCGCCGCCGAGGTTGAGCCGGACGACGTCGACGCCGGCGACCACGTGTTTCTTGCGAACCGTCGCCCCGAGTACGTCCTGGTAGAAACTGACGGTTTTCTCCAGGTCCTCGGCATTGAAGTTCCACGAACGGAATTGTGTCAGCTTGGACATGATGAACCTCCTCCCGCAAATTGACTGTGGTGTCGATGAGAGCTTGAACCGGCCTTATCCTACTTGACAAGCCTTGAACAGAGCATCCATGTTCTCCAATTCGTCGAATCGCCGCAACGATTCCAACAGGGCCGCCTGACGCGCCCGAAGCAAGACACCCGCCGTCAGTCCCAGGAACTTCTGCTCCAGCTCGCTGTCGGACAACGGGTTTCGGCTGTGGCCCTTTGGGTAATCCGCGGCCCGGGTCAGCTGGCGCCCGGAACGCAACTCGATCTCCATGCGCGCCTGTTGTTGTGCGGGGTAGTTGCGCGTAGCTTCGGGATCCTCGCTGACCTGGACCTTGCGCATAAGCGGCCTGAGGAGGGGCTCTCCAATCCGCTTCTCGTCGAAGCTGGCCGGGGTCACCGCGCCGTCGGCAAGGGCCACGGCGACCACGTAAGGGAGGCTGTGATCCGCGGTCTCACGGGTCTTGGGGTCCCATTTCTCGGGCTCGCCGGCGGCGTTCCGAACGGCCACGCCATAAGTCCGGATGTGGATGCGTTCGAGGTCATCGAGATCGAACTCGTCCCGCAACTCCAGCGCCATGGCTGCGCCGGCCTGGGTGTGAATCTGCACCGGGAAGTACTTGATGCTGGTGTCGGAGAGCTTGAACGGCACGTCTGCCTTGGCATCGCCGAATCCGTCCAGCGGCAGTTCCCCGGTCACTTGCTCGAACAGCCCGTAGCGGCCCTCGAAGGGTTCGGGCGGTCCCTCCATCCCGCTGCGGGCCAGCAACGCGGCAAACACGCCATTGCGCACGGCCATGGCCGTGGCGCAGCCCTTCCATGCGGACAGCTCTCCCACCCGAGTCTGGCCAAGCGGTACCTGGGACACGACGGTCATGGACATGGCGTGGGCGAGTTGTTCCTCCGGCAATCCCAGGACCTTTCCGGCGGCGCAGGCGCTCGCCGGACCGATGAAGAGCCCCTGGTCCCATCCCTTCTCGCGGGTGGCGAAGCGGGCGGCGAACTGGCCGTAGATCTCGTAGGCCAGCACCAGCGCCGTGATCGCGGCACGGCCCGAAGCGCCGGCCACCTCGGCCGCGGCCAGCACCGCCGGCAGCATATCGCTGGGATGACCCCCGCCCGGCGAAACGAAACTGTCGTTGCAGTCCAGGTAGCGGATCATGGCGGTGTTGGTGAAGGCCGCCATGTCGGGCGTGGTGGACTGTCCGGTTCCGAGGATACGCGCGGAACCCTGGCTCCCCGCTGCCGGCGCGATATCACGGGCGATGCGGCAGGGCTCGGCGGCGAAGCCCCCGAGCGCACAACCCACCGAATCCAGTATCCGGCGGCGGGCCTCGTGAACGGTATCGCGAGGCAAGTCCCGGTAGTCCAGGGAAGCGGCGTAGCCGCTCAGATATCGCGCGGTGGCGTCCATGTTGGGATCAATCCCGCTCCCGGAGCGTGGCGAAGAAACTCTTCAGGATTTCGCCGCACCGTTCCGCCAGCACGCCTTCGGTGACGTCCACCCTATGGTTCAGGCGCGGATCGTCGCAGATTCGATAGAGCGATCTCACGGCGCCTCCCTTGGGATCCAGGCAACCGAACACCAGACGCCGGACGCGGGCCTGGACGATGGCGCCGGCGCACATGACGCAGGGCTCCAGGGTGACGTAGAGCGTGCAATCGTCGAGGCGCCATGAGGGCCGTGCCGCCACCGCCTCCCTGATGGCCAGGATCTCGGCGTGGCTCGTGGGGTCCCCCGTGGCCTCGCGCCGGTTGCGTCCCCGGCCGATCACTTCACCGCCGCATACCACCACCGCCCCAACGGGGACCTCCTCTTCCCCACGCGCTTCCTCGGCCTCGGCCAGAGCCAACGCCATGAATGCCGAGTCCTCCTTGTCGGGCACCTCGTCCGTCACGGGACCATCCGTACTCCCGGCCGCCTTGTCGAGGGTTGGTGTAGGCTGGCGGATTGTCGGATTACGCTTCGCGAATCCGACCTACGCGAGGCCTTACGCCAACTCCGCCAGGTCGTCGAGCACCTCCCGCGCGTGCTGCTCGGGCTTCACCTTCTCGTAGATCCGGGCGATCTTGCCCTTGGGGTCGATGAGGAACGACATCCGGTAGGTGCCCTCGTATTCCCTGCCCATGAACTTCTTCATGCCCCAGACGTCGTACAGCCTCACCACCTCCTTCCCCTCGTCCGCCAGCAACGTGTAGGGGAGCTGGTGCTTCTCGGCGAATTTGGCGTGGCTCTTGACCGGATCGATGCTGACTCCCAAGACCGTGGCCTCGGCCTTGTCAAACTCGGTTATGTGGTCCCGTAGACTACAGGCCTCTTTCGTTCAGCCGGGCGTCGCGTCCTTGGGGTAGAAGAACAGCAGCACCCACTTCCCCTTGTAGCCGGAGAGTTTGTGGGGCTTGCCGTGCTGATCCATCAGGCGGAAATCCGGCGCCTTGTCGCCGGGCTTGTGCTTCATGGGTTGGTCCTCCGGTTGCGTGTTCCCGGATGTTGTACAATGGCGAGCGGGCTCTGCCAAGCCGGTGGCGGCCGGTCTGGGCCAGCCTTGACACCATCGGTGCCCGAGAGCAGAATCCGCATGTCCGCTGTCGGCGCCCCACGAAACCCCGACGCGCCCCGAAAGGGGGCACGGGGTTGAAAAGGCTGGCGTGAAAACACCCATAGGCCC
>JAJDTQ010000202.1 GCA_022827045.1 Candidatus Binatia bacterium | reverse complement strand
CTGGCGCGGAAGCACTTCGACATCGCGGTGGACTCGCTGCTGTCCAAGAACGCCTTGAAGGAAGGCATCGGCCACATGACGAAGCCTCGCATGGTGTTCACCAATGACCTGATCACCAAGCACATGAAGCTTCCGAAGATGACGGCGGTAGAGGACGTCTACACGAACGAGTTCCTGCCGAAGCTCTTCCCGAAGCGGGGCAAGTAGATTCCTGCCACGTCCGGCCCCATGGGCCGCGGGTAGTCGATCGAAGAGACAGGTGGGAGTCCGCCGCGGATGCGGACTCCCACGGTTGCGCCTTTACGCCGTCAGGAACCTGTGTCGCAGGACAACCCGGGCGCAGGGGCGGGTTTTCACCCGCCCGCGCCCGCATCGCGCCATCGGTCGATGCGGGTTTTTCGTTGGAAGGAACGAAAATGAGCGAACAATACGTCAGCAATCAGGAGCTTATCGTACAGGCCCGGCGCAACCTGCCCCAGCCCGTGTGGGACTACCTGAGCGGCGGCAGCGAGTCGGAAACCACCATGCGCCGCAACCGGCTGGCCCTGGACTCGCTGGCCCTGCGTCCGCGGGTCCTCGTGGATGTCTCCGAGGTCGACACCTCCACCACCGTGCTCGGCCACAAGCTGCGCATTCCCGTCATGCTGGCCCCCATCGGCTCGCTCCAGCAGATCACCCCGGAAGGCGCCGTGGCCGCCGCCAAGGCCGCCAACGAGTTCGGCACCGTCAACTTCGTAAGCTCCGTCACCCAGCCCGCCCTGGAAGAGACCGCCGCGGCCACCCCGTCGGACAAGATATTCCAGCTCTACATCCGCGGCGGCCTGGACTGGATCGAGGAGATCCTGGGACGGGTCAAGCAGTCCGGCTACAAGGCCCTGTGCCTCACCGTGGATTCCGCCCACTACAGCAACCGGGAGCGGCAGTTGATGAACCGCTGGCTGCCGCCCAGCAAGCGGCGCGAGGCCGCAAACCAGGATCGTCTCTGGCAGGCCAAGCTCACCTGGAAGACCATGGACGCCATCAAGGAGATCGCCGGCCTGCCGTTCCTCCTGAAGGGCGTGGCCACCGCCGAGGACGCGCGCATCGCCCTCGACCACGGCGTGGACGTCATCTACATCTCCAATCACGGCGGCCGTCAGCTCGACCACGGGCAGGGGACCATGGACATGCTCCCGGAGATCGTCGAGGCCGTGGACGGCAAGGCCGAGATCGTCATCGACGGCGGGTTCCTGCGCGGCACCGACGTGCTCAAGGCGGTGGCCCTGGGCGCCAAGGCCGTCACCATCGGCAAACTCCAGGGCTGGGCCCTGGGAGCGGGGGACCATGAAGGTCTGGTGCGCGCCCTGCAACTCCTGGAGAACGAGATCATCATCGCCATGGGCCTGCTGGGCGTGACGAAAATCGACCAGATCACTCCCGCCCACGTGTGCAAGGCGCCGCCCGCGGCCTTGCCGCACGAGATGAGCACCTTCGTCAACCTCCCGAACCGGCTGCTGTAGACCTGCCGCCCCGCAGCAGCGAACACGCCACCGCCACAAAGGCGACGCCGGTCGTGACCAGGAAGGTGTCCTGGAGCGCCAGCACGAAGTGCGCCCGGTCCGCGGCCGCGGGCAGCGCCTCCGGATCGCCGGAGTGCATGCGGAAGGCCACGGTCATGAGGAAGTTGCCCACGGTGACGCCGAAGACGTTGCCCAGGCCGAACATGGTGTAGAGGGTGCCTGTGGCCACCCCCCGGTGCTCCGGCGGCACGGACGATATCAGCGCCGTGTGATTGGGCGGGAAGAAGAGCGCGCTGCCCAGTCCCACCAGCACCAGCACCAGCGTCGGCAGCATCCAGTGCGAACCCGCCGCGAAGTAGACCCCCAGGAAGGATGCTCCGGCGTACATAGCGGCGCCCGCGGTGGCCGGTATGCGCGGCCCTACCTTGTCGGCGATGATGCCGCCCGCCGGCGACAGGATGGCGGCGAAGATCGGCGCGCTGAGGAACAGGACCCCCATGAAGGACGGGGCCAGCCCCAGCACGTCCTGCAGGTAGAACGGCAGCAGGTAGACGTGGAGTGTGTTGACGATGGAGACCAGCAGCATCGCCACCGTACTGAAAGCGAACATCCGGATCCGGAACAGCGCCAGGCTCAGGATGGGGCTCGCCGCCCGGCTCTCGCGCCACAGGAAACCCGCGGCCAAAGCCGCGAAGGCCGCGACCGCGACCGCGCGCCATGCCGGGGTCAAGGTTTCCATGATCTGGCGGTCGAGGACGCCCATCAACGCCAGGGTAACGGCCACCAGCAGCGCGGCGCCGAGATAGTCGATGGCCGGGGGTCCGTTCAGCGGGCGTTCGGTGACGGTGCCGCCCTGGCGCCGGCGGAAGCCCAGAGCCAGGGCGGTGGCGAGGGCTCCCAGGGGAACGAGGAAGAAGAAGACGCCGCGCCAGTGGATGTACTGGATGATGAACCCGCCCACGCCGGGGCCGACCAGGAAGCCGCTGTGATGCGCCGTGGTCATGAACCCCTGCACGCGTCCCCTGGACTCCTCGGTGGACGCGTCCATGGCCAGGGCCCGGCCCTGGGCCTGCATCATGGCGGCGCCGACCCCCTGGAGCACTCGGTAGAAGATCAGTTGCAGGATGTCGCCGGACAGGCCGCACAAGAGCGAGCTCACGGTGAAGAGCACGATCCCCCAGATGTAGACGGTCTGGCGTCCGTACACGTCGCCGACCCGCCCGAACACCAGCGAAAGCGCGGCGGTGGCCAGCTGGAAGGAGATGAGCGCCCACGAGATGCCCACCATGTCGGTCTGGAGGCCGTCGGCGACCGACGGCAGCGAGATGGCGAAGATGCGGCTGGCGGTGCCGGTCGCGAAGGTGACGAGCAGACACGTGGCCAGGAGCAGGGCGTTACCGCGTGATGTCATGAATCGTGGGCGAGTGGTAAAGTAGGTTGCAAGAACGTAAGCACAGTAGCTAACAGATCGGCGGATGCGACGCGAGGAGCTTTGTTCCGGAGTCGCGCCGCTCCCCGGACTCGCCGGTGTTCGGACGTTCCGAGAAGTCGAAATGAGAGCGAGATTCTTCACCGCGGCCCTGTTGGTGTCCGTGGCGATGGCCGTGGCGGGCCTCGGCGCGTTGCCCGGCTTCAGCCAGACGCCTCCCGGAACCGAGGAGCCGGGGGCGCCCGCGCAGGCAGCGGAGGCTCCACAGGCTCCGGTGCCGCCGCCGGCGGAGCCCGTGGAAGAGCCGCCGCCTGCGGCCACCGCCCAGTCCGCGCCGGAGCCCCAGCCGCCCAAGGAAACCGGCCCGCGGTCCGTAGCGGACACGCCGGCAAGCCTCGATTTCGAGGAGGCGGTGCTCGATGACCGCATCGCCATCGTCGAGGAACATCTCACGGAGACCGCCTCGCGGGTCGACAGCCTGTTCAAGACCCTCGAGCTGGGGGTGCTGAAGGTACAGAAGGAAACCCTTGGGCGCCGCAGGGAGCTGCAGCGCATACGGACCGAGCTTGCCGAGCAGGAGCGGCTCACCGCCCAGGACGTGCGCAACAAGGAACGGCTGGTCGACCTGGTGGAGCGTTACGGCGCCGGTGACTGGGTGGCGCGCCACATCAAGGTGGAGCTCGAAAAGTTCCGTCACCGGGGCCAGCGGAGCCCGGTCCGGTCCACGGATGAAGAGTCGTTGCGCCGGCTCCTTCGCGAGTACCGGCAAGCCCTGTTCGAGTTGGGCACGCAGTTGTTCCGGGTCGACTCCGATGCGCGGGACTATGCGCGGGCGCTGTCGGCGGAGGGGCAGCCGACGGCGGCGCTGGGCACGCGACTCGACGACCTGCTCCGGGACCGCAAGGATGCGTTGCAGGGCCAGGAGCGTGTGCTTAACGAGTTGGCGGAGAGTGCGACGCGCCTGGCCGATCTCACGCGCGAGCGGGAGGATCAGCTCGAAAGCCTCTACACGTTTATCCTGGGCAGGATGCTGTGGCTGCGAAACCGGGAGCCCTTGGTGCCGCCCAACTGGGGGCTTCTCGGCCAGGCCGTGGACGGCGCGGTCGCACTGTTGGGACGGGTGTACAGGTGGCTCCACCAGGAATCGCAGATAGCCCAGATCCGCTTCGCTGCCTCGTGGTGGCCGTGGGCCGCGGCCGTCCTGGTCTTCGTCCTGGTGCCCCTGCTGGCGCTGCGAGCGGGCGGGTCCTTGCGGACACGGTTGGAAAAGCATAGAGCCCGCGGACCCGATGCGCCGGCGCATCGCGTGGCGTTGCTGTTGGCGGGCCGTACCGCGGTATGGCCGGTATACATCATCCTCATTACCCTGTTGCTGCCGCAGTTCGGCCTGTCGCAGAACGACTCTTTGGGCTCGGCGTTGGCCGGAGCCGTTCAGGTCGCCGCGCTGGTCCTCTGGATCGCATTGTTCGGTGAGGCGGTCTTCCGTGCGGACGGCCACGGAGAGCGTCGCTGGGGCCTGACGCCGGAGGCCGGACGGCTGCTTCGTACAGCGGTCGTCGTCGGATGCGTGGCGGCGTTGGCGTTGCTGGTGCCGCGCTACGTGCTCCTGAACGCTCCGGGAGAAGATGTGGCCGCGAGCCTGGCGATGGCCCGTCTTCTGATGATCGCCTTCGCCGTGGTGGTCCTGTTGCTGGCGGCCGCCGGGTTCAGCCGGCGCAGCGCCCTCATGCAGACGATCCTCCGTCACAGCCGTTCACAGGAAGGGTTTCTGTGGTCGGTGTGGCCCATGGCCCATCTGGTAGTCATGGCGGTGCTGGCCGGCACCATCGTCATGAACCTGGCGGGCTACCAGTACGCGTCCCAGTACATCTGGCAGAGAATCATGGCTTCCGCGCTGTTGGTGCTGGCCGTGCTGTTGTTCTCGTTCTATTTGAAAAGCGCCGCGCGGGCCGTGTGGAAAAGGATCGCGGCCGGAAGCGAAGGACCGGAGCCCAACGGCGGCCGGGCCGACACCGAGCACGCCGCCCTGCTGTTCACGCTGGTGGACCTGCCGGTGGGTATTCTGGCCGCGGCTGCCTTGTTGGAGATATGGGGCGTCTCGGTGGTGCAGTTCTTCGGCACGCCGGCGGGCGGGACGGTCCTGGCGAGGGCGGCGCTGATCGCGTTGGTGATCGTCGCCGGACTGGGTCTCGTACGCCTGAGCAACGCCACGGTGCTGTCCCTGCTGCGCCCGAGGATCCTGGACCGCGTCGGCAGCCGGGAGGCCGGAAGAAAGCTCCAGACCCTTGCGCCGCTGGCGCAGACGTCGGTGAAGCTGCTGGTGGTGCTGGTGGGGTTCCTGTTGATCCTGCAGTTGGTGGGGGTGGAGACCGGGCCGCTTCTGGCGGGTGTCGGCATCTTCGGACTGGCCGTGGGTTTCGCCGCCCAGTCGCTCATCAAGGACATCATCAACGGCCTCTTCATCCTCACGGAAGGAAGCGTGGGCGCCGGCGACGTGGTGGACGTGGGCGGGGTCACGGGCGTGGTGGAGAAGGTCACGCTGCGCTCCGTGCGCATCCGTGACCTGGGCGGCAATGTGCACTTCGTGCCCAACAGCACCATCGAGCACGTCGAGAACATGACCAAGGACTATTCCCGCTATCTCCTCGACGTGGGGGTGGGCTACCGTGAGGACACCGACGAGGTGGTGGCGGTCATGAAGGAGGTGGACGAGTCCCTGCGCCAGGACCCGCAGTTCCGCCGGGAGATGCTGGAGCCCATCGAGATCCTGGGCGTGGACCGGTTCGAGGATTCCGCCGTGATCGTGCGCGGTCGACTAAAGACCCGGCCGAGCCAGCAATGGCGCATCGGCCGCGAGTACAACCGCCGTCTGAAGAAGGCGTTCGACGAGCGCGGCATCGAGATTCCGTTCCCGCACCGCACCGTCTACTGGGGCGAGACCAAGCAGGGACAACTGCCGCTGCAGGTGGAGAACCGGGCGGCCGCGAAAGCGGCGGATCCGGTTGCGCCGGACGCCCCGCCAGCGGAAGAGAAGCAAGCGAAGGAAGAGGAGGAGACTCTTGGCACGAAGCAGCTCAAGACTGAGCCTTGAAAAGGCGGCAATCATCGTCGACGAGACCCTGGTCGAGGCTCGCCGGTTGGAACTCAGGCCCATGGCCGTAGCCGTGCTCGACGACGGCGGTCATCTCAAGGCCTTCAAGCGCGAGGACGGCGCCAGCATTCTGCGTCCGCAGATCGCCATCGGCAAGGCCTGGGGCTCCCTGGGCATGGGCGGCTCCAGCCGCTCCATCGCCGACCGCCTCAACGAGCGCCCGACCTTCCTCGCCGCCCTCACGGCCCTGGCCGACGGCAAGGTCGTGCCCGCCGCCGGCGGCCTGCTGATCCGGGATGGAGATGACGTGGTCGGCGCCGTCGGCGTAAGCGGCGGAACCTCGGACGAAGACGAGGACATCGCCAGGGTAGGAGTAGCAGCGGCCGGGCTGGACTGCTTCGACTGATTCCGACGCGAGGCTCTCCACGGCGTCATGGTCATCCGAGAAGCACATGCGGTCGACGCCGCCGCCATCGCGAGAGTCCATGTAGACAGCTGGCGCACGACCTACGCGGGTATTCTGCCGTCCGGTTTCCTGGCATCGCTTTCATACGAACAGAGGGAACAGTCCTGGAAGGGAGCTCTGTCCGTACCGGGCGAGAAGACCTTCATTTGCGTCGCGGAAGACGACGAAGGCCGCGTCGTCGGGTTTGCGTCAGGCGGCCCGGAACGTGGGGGAGACCCGCTCTATAGAGGTGAACTGTACGCAATCTACGTCTTGGAGGAATGCCAGCGGCGGGGCGTCGGGAGAAATCTCGCCACGGCTGTGATTCGACGGCTTGTGGAACAAGGCATCGACTCCATGCTGCTGTGGGTCCTGGCGGACAACCCTTCACGCGGGTTCTACGAAACCTTGGGTGCGCGGCGGATAAGAGAAAAGGCCGCCAAGGTCGGAGGGATTGAGGTGGTCGAGGTAGCCTACGGTTGGCCGGACCTGCGGGACTTGTCCAACCTCGGAGCATAGGCAAGGGTCGCCGACCGGGGTTCTTTTCGGAGACGTCAGCCGACACGAGGTAAGGTCCATCACTCATGGTGCAGCCAACCCTACCCGACAGAATGCGAGCGGTGGTGCTGACGGGCCATGGCGGCATCGACCGGTTGAGCTTTCGGGACGACTGGCCGAGGCCACGTCCGGGAACCGGTCAGGCACTCATCCAAGTGGATGCCTGCGGGTTGAACAACACCGACGTCAATACCCGTACGGCATGGTATTCCGCTGGTATTTCGGGGGACACGACGGGCGAGTCACCGGATGAGGCCGGTAACGCGGACGCGGGATGGGGAGGTAAGGCCATCGCCTTTCCCCGCATTCAAGGTGCGGACGTGTGCGGCCGGGTGGCCAGCCTCGGCGCCGGTTGCGACCCGTCGCTTCTGGGCAAACGGGTACTCCTGGATCCCTGGCTGCGGGACTGGAGCGCCCCGCTCGATCGAGGAAAATGCGGCTACTTCGGCTCTGAATGCGACGGCGGCTTCGCTGACTACACGCTGGCCGACGCGCGGAATGTTCACGTCGTCGACAGCCACCTCTCCGACTCAGAATTAGCAACCTTCGCGACGTCCTACGTGACCGCGGAGTACATGCTGAACCGCGCCGAGGTCGGGTCGGGTGACCGCGTTCTGATCTCCGGCGCATCCGGCGGCGTCGGCTCTGCCGTCGTCCAATTGGCCCGGCGCCGCGGCGCCGCGACCGTCGCGCTCTGCGGTGAAGACAAGGCCGCGTCGGTCAAGGCCCTTGGCGCGGATCACGTGCTGCCGCGAGGGCCTGAAGACCTGAAGGCCGCCCTCAAGGAGGCCACCGGCACCGAAGAGGTGACGGTGGTGGCCGATGTCGTGGGAGGCGCGATCTGGCCGCAATTGATTGCGGCGCTGACTCGCGGCGGGCGGTACGTTTGCGCCGGGGCCATTGCCGGTCCCGTTGTCCGCTTCGACCTCAGAGCCTTCTACCTGCGTGACCTCGTTTTCGCCGGGGCCACCGTGCCGCCACTCGGTGTTTTCGCCGACCTTGTGGGCTACATTCAGCGCGGCGAGATCAAGCCTGTGCTGGCGGCGACCTACCCCTTGCGGGAGTTGGCCGCCGCCCAGCAGTCGTTCATCTCCAAGCGTCACGTGGGCAATATCGCGGTTACGATGACCGAGGGGTAAAGACAGACGTCCCTTGCGTCGCTGGTCAGGTGCTCCCTAGCTGCCCCGAGAAATCGTCCGTGCACTCACCCGAGGTCGTCAGGCTGGGGGTCACACGAGCAGGCGCAACCGCAGCCACACGAGCATGCACAGCCACAGCCACAGCCGCAGCCACCGGCGCATCCGCACCCGCATCCGTGGATTTCCAGTTCAAGATCGTTGTCGTGGGGGTCGAGCACCCACGGTATCGCTACGGGCTGGCTGGGATTGAAGTTGTCGTGAAACAGCATGGTTGGTTCTCCTTTCTGTGTTTGACTGTCCGACTCTTTAATGAATCGGTCGTCCGGAACGGAACTTTAGAGTCGGGGGTGTGTACGGGGGGATAGCTACGTTCCCGGAGCCCGGCCGACCCTGGACGCTCGGGCGCCTATTGTCTATATTGAGTGGCTCACCACACACAGTTCAGGAGGCACTTTCTATGGCTGGCAACGGAAAAGAGAAGTGGCAGGAGCCCACGGGCGAGATGCAGAAGGCGGGCTACGGCAAGTTTCTTCGCCCTAACACGCCCTACGACACCTTCATGGAAGAGCAGGAGATCCCCATCTACCGGGATATCGGCGTGGAGATGGTCCAGAACCTGCCCATGAAGTTCTGGAAGCGGGCCGGAGGAAACGCCAGCTTCATCCAGCTCCTGGGCACGGAGGGGTTGTGGGGTTGCTATGTCGTGGAGGTTCCCGGCGCCGGGGCCCTGAACGACCAGAAGCATCTGTACGAGGCGCAGTTCTTCGTGGTCGAGGGTCGCGGGACCACGGAGGTATGGGTCGAGGGCAGCGAGAAGAAGCATACCTTCGAGTGGCAGCAGGGTTCATTGTTCGCGATTCCGATGAACGCCAACTACCGCATCGTCAACGCCACGTCGAGCCCGGGGCTGTTGCTGGCGGGCACTACGGCTCCCAACATCATGAACCTGTTCAACAACACGGACTTCATC
The DNA here is from genome assembly GCA_022827045.1 of Candidatus Binatia bacterium. The sequence continues at coordinate 36,711 of JAJDTQ010000202.1, read as the reverse complement.
TTCAACTGCCCCTACGTCTTCAGCGATCGTTACAAGGAGACGGAGGACTACTACAAGCCCAACGAAGAGATCGAGCCCGACCCTGTACGCGGGCTGGCCATGCGCCAGACCAACATCATCCCGGACATCGTCACCTGCGAGCTGCCGCTGGACAACCGCCGCTCTCCCGGCTACCGGCGCATCGAGCCGCACATGGTGGGTAACAGCTTCTACCTGTGGATCGGCCAGCACGAGACCGGCCGCTACTCCAAGGCCCATGCCCACGGCTCCGCCGCGGTACTCATCTGCGTCAAGGGCAAGGGCTACACCTACACCTGGCCCGCCACCCTGGGTCCCACGCCGTGGAAGGACGGCAAGGCGGAAGGCGTGAAGCGGCAGGACTACGAGCCCGTCGGCATGGTGAGCGCGGCTCCCATGGGCGGCAACTGGTTCCACGCCCACTTCGGCGTGAGCGCCGAGCCCCTGCGGCTGTCGGCATGGTTCGGCCCCAATGCCCCCGGACGCGAGCGCGGCCGCCCCGGCGAGAAGGCCATCGACTACGGCGCCATCGAGATCAAGGACGGCGGCACCGCCATCGCCTATCGGGACGAGGATCCGTTCCTGCGCAAGGAGTTCCAGGAGACCCTGGCCAAGGAGGGCATGAAGTCCAAGATGCCCGACGAGATCTACCAGCCGGAAGCCTAGCGCCGTGGCCGACACAGGATCCCTCGGCTTCACCGGTTCCGGCCGGCACATCGTAGACGAAGACGAGATCAAGCTCACCAGCGTGGGCGTGGACATCGGTTCGTCCACGTCCCACCTGGTGTTTTCGCGTCTTGAGTTGAGCCAGGAAGGCACCCGCTACGTCGTCAAGAAGCGCATCGTGCTGAGCGAATCGGAGATTCTGCTCACGCCCTACACCGACGACCTCACCATCGACATGGAGCGCCTGGAGCGCTTCATCAACGAGCAGTACCAGCGCGCCGAGCTCAAGCGCGAGGATGTGGACACCGGCGCGCTGATCCTCACCGGCGTGGCGGTGCGCCGGCGCAACTCCCGCGCCATCGCCGAGCTGTTCGCCGAGGAGGCGGGCCGGTTCGTGTCGGTCACCGCCGGCGACGGGCTCGAGACCACCATGGCCGCCCACGGCTCCGGCGCGGTGGCGCGCTCGGGCCGCGAGGACGCGGTGGTGCTCAACATCGACGTGGGCGGCGGCACCAGCAAGATCGCGGTGTGCGCCGGCGGCAGGGTGCGCGAGGTGACCGCCATCGACGTGGGCGCCCGCCTGCTGGCCATGGACGGCGGCAACACCGTTGTCCGGATCGAGGAGGCGGGGCGGCGCCACGGCGGCAAGGTGGGCGTCGAGCTGGAGCTTGGCCAGTCCATGAACGAGCAGACCCTGGAGGCCATTGCCTCGGAGATGGCGGACCGCCTGTTCGAGGTGGTCAACCAGCAGGAGCTGACCGACGAGACCCGGGAACTGCTGCGCCTTCCGCCGCTGTCGTACAGGGGCAAGGTCGACGCCGTGACCTTCTCGGGCGGCGTGTCCGAGTTCATCTACGGCCACGCCGAGAACGGCTACGGCGACATGGGCGCGATCCTGGGCCGGGAGATCCGCCGGCGGGTGGAGGGACTGGGCGTTCCCATCCTGGAGCCCGCGGCGCGCATCCGTGCCACCGTCATCGGCGCTTCCCAGTACACCATCCAGGTGAGCGGCAGCACCATCTTCATCTCACCCCCGGACGCGGTGCCGGTGCGGAACGTCCCTGTGGTGCGCATCGACTTCGAGTGGGGCGACGACATCGATCCCGCCGAGGTCATCGGCGCCATCGACAACGCGCTGCGGCGCCTGGACCTGCAGGATGGCCGCCAGCCGGTGGCGTTGGCGTTCCACTGGGAGGGGTCCGCCACCTTCGCCCGGCTGCAGGGCTTCTGCGGCGCGGTGGCGGAGGGCCTCAAGTCCATTCTGGACAAGGGGCACCCGTTGCTCCTGGTCAACGACGGCGACATCGGCGGCATCCTGGGCTTGCACTTCAAGGAGGAGATGAAGCTCGACAAGTCCATCATCTCGGTGGACGGCATCGCGCTGCAGGAGTTCGACTACATCGACGTGGGCGCGCTGATCCCTTCGTCGGGGGCGGTGCCCGTGGTCATCAAGTCGCTCGTTTTCCCCAGCGCGGAGCAGAACGCCGCTATCCGGCAATAGTCCACACCGGGGCTTGCGTCCGCCCGCCGTTGGCAGTAGAGGACGAGTCATGCAGGCGCAGAAGATCCAGGCGGCTCCACCCGAACCCTACCGGGCGTGGTTCCAGTGCATCGCCGGCTGCCCGGGGCGCTACAGCCTCAAGGAGGTCATGTACGCGTGTCCGCGCTGCGGCAATCTCCTGGAGGTACGCCATGACCTGGAGCTGCTGCGGAAGAAGACGCCGCAATACTGGCGCGACCTTTTCGACCAGCGGCTGATGCGCAACCGGTGGCCCTACGGCAGCTCGGTGTGGGGCAAGCGCGAGATGGTCTGTCCCGACGTGGAAGACGCCAACGTGGTGTCGACCCTGGAGGGCGGCAGCAATCTCTTCTGGGCGGAGCGCCTGGGCAAGGAGATCGGCGTCGAGGACCTCTGGGTGAAGCTGTGCGGCAACAGCCACACCGGCTCCTTCAAGGACCTGGGCATGACCGTGCTCGTGTCCATGGTGCGCCAGATGATCTCGGAAGGGGCGGATATCCCGGCGGTGGCGTGCGCGTCCACCGGAGACACCTCAGCGGCCCTGGCCGCCTACTGCGCGGTGGCCGACATCCGCGCCGTCGTGTTTCTCCCCAAGAACAAGGTTTCCACCGCGCAGCTCATCCAGCCCATCGCCCACGGTGCAGTGACCTTGGCCATCGACAGCGACTTCGACGGCTGCATGGCCTTGGTGAAGGAGTTGTGCACCAACCACAACATCTACCTGGCCAACTCCATGAACTCGCTCCGGGTGGAGGGGCAGAAGACCGTGAGCATGGAACTGGTGCAGCAGTTCGACTGGCAGGTGCCGGACTGGGTGGTGATCCCGGGCGGCAACCTGGGCAACGTAAGCGCCCTGGGCAAGGGCTTCAAGCTCATGCACGATCTGGGCATGATCTCCAAGCTGCCGCGCATCGCCTGCGCCCAGGCGGAGCGGGCCAACCCCCTCTATCTCAGCTATCTCAAGGGGTTCGACGAGTTCGAGCCGGTGCAGGCCCGGCCCACCCTGGCCAGCGCCATCCAGATCGGCAACCCGGTAAGCATCCAGAAGGCCATCCGCGCCCTCCAGTACTTCGGCGGCGTGGTGGAGCAGGCCACCGAGGACGAGCTGGCCGAGGCCGCCGCCCGCGCCGACCGCACCGGCCTGTTCAACTGCCCCCACACCGGCGTGGCGCTGGCCGCGCTGTTCAAGCTCGTGGACCGCGGCGTCATCGGCAAGCAGGACCGGGTGGTGGTCATCTCCACCGCCAACGGCCTCAAGTTCCCCGAGTTCAAGATCAAGTACCACGAAGGCCGCCTCGAGGAAGTGGCGTCCCGGCACCCCAACACCCCCATCGACGTCCCCGCGGACTACGACAAGGTCCGCGACGCCGTGTTCCGCGCCATCGAGAGTTCCAACTAAGCTAAATGACGGGTCTGTGGAGGCCACTAGGCCTCCGGCGCGAACTGCAGCGAAGCCAGCCGGGCGTAGAGGCCGCCGCCGCTCATCAGCGCTTCGTGGGTGCCGGTGGCGACGATGCGGCCCTGGTCGATGACGACGATGCGGTCGGCCTTGAGCACGGTGGCGAGGCGGTGGGCGATGATGATGGTGGTGCGGTTGGCCATGAGGCGTTCCAGGGCCTCGTGCACCAGGTGCTCGCTCTCGGCGTCCAGTGAGCTGGTGGCCTCGTCAAGCAGCATGACGGCCGGGTCTCTGAGGATGGCCCGGGCGATGGCGATGCGCTGGCGCTGGCCGATGGAAAGGCGCAGACCCTTCTCGCCCAGGAAGGCGTCGTAGCGTTCCGGAAGGCCTTGGATGAAGTCGTCGGCGAAGGCGGCGCCGGCGGCCGCCGTTACTTCGGCGTCGGTGGCCGCCGGCCGCCCATAGCGGATGTTCTCCCTGGCGTTGGCGGAGAAGATGACCGTCTCCTGGGGTACCAGCCCGATACGGCTCCGCACCGCCTGGGGATCCGCCTCCCGCAGGTCCACCCCGTCCAGCCGGATGCACCCCCCCGCCGGGTCGTAGAAGCGCAGCAGCAACTTGAAGACCGTGCTCTTGCCGGCCCCGGACGGACCCACCAGGGCCACCGTTTCGCCGGGCTCGATGGCGAGGGAGAACGCGTCCAGCGCAAGCTCGCCGGGCCGGGACGGGTAGCCGAACTCCACGGCGTCGAGGATGACGCTGCCACGGGGCGGGTCGGGCAGGGGCAGGGGTGCCGTAGGCGCGGTGACGGCCGGCCGTGCCTCCAGGAGTTCCATCAAACGCTCGGTGGCGCCGGCGGCCCGCTGCACCTCTCCCCAGACCTGGCTCAGGCTCGCGGCCGAGCCGGCCACGAAGATCGCGTAGAACACGAACTGGATCAGGACGCCGGCGGACATGCGGTCGCTCAGCACCGCTTCCGCTCCCAGCCACAGCACCCCCACGACACCGCCGAACATGAGCGTGATCACCAGGAAGACGAGCAGCGCCCGGTTGCGGATGCGCACCAGCGCGGTGTGGTAGGCGGCCTCGGTGGCAGCGGCGAAGCGGTCTTCCTCGGTGCGTTCCTGGGTGAACGCCTGGACGGTCTCCACCGCGTCCAGGTTCTCGCCGGCGAGGGCGCTGGTGTCCGCCACCCGGTCCTGGCTCAGCCGGGACAGCCGCCGTACCCGCCGGCCCAGCACCAGGATGGGGAGCAGCACCAGCGGGATCAACACCACCACGGCGCCCATGAGCTGCGGGCTGGTGACGATGAGCATGACGAACCCGCCCGCGAAGATCAGCAGGTTGCGCAGGGCCATGGAGGCGCCGGAGCCGATGACCGTCTGGATCAGCGTGGTGTCGGTGGTGAGGCGCGAGAGGATCTCGCCGGTGCGGGTTACCTCGAAGAAGGTGGGGTTCATGCCCATGACATGCGCGTGGATCTGCTTGCGGATATCTGCGACCACGCGCTCTCCGATTCTGGCGACGAAATAGAAACGGCCGGCGGAAGCCACCGCCAGGACGGCGATGACCCCGAGCAGCAGTTGAAAGTGCCGGCCGATCAGCGCCCGGTTCTCGTCGGTGAAGCCGATTTCCAGGATCTGTCGGGCCGCGATGGGGAGGACGAGCGTCGTCACCGCCGCCGTGAGCAGGGACAGGATCGTGAGGATCAGCAGCCCGGGATAGGGCTTCAGGTACCGGACGAGGTGGCGCAGCGGGCGCAGGTTCCTGCTGCCGGGTCTAGTGTCGTGTCCCACGTAATTCTTTACCAATCTGCTTGTCTTTCTTGTCGTCGGCTGCGTTGCTCTTCCGCGCGTGGTGCCGCCCACTGCTCGTCATCGCGCCTTGCCGACGACAAGAAATCCTGCGCATCTTGGTAAAGAATTACGTGGGACACGACACTAGAATCGAACAAATTTCCGGGCGCTTGCATCAGCCGATGGTGTTCGGTCCGTCAATACCAAAACGGGTGCCACCGTCTCGCACAGTGACACCCGTTCATGGCTTCGGGTTCTTGCCGTCTAGACGTTGACGACCACCACGCCCTTGGGCTCCAGGTAATAGTCCAACGCCTCCGGGCCGTGCTCGCGGCCCACGCCGCTGGACTTGACGCCGCCGAAGGGCAGCTCGTCGTAGCCGTAGTGGAGAGAGTTGACCCACACGTTGCCCGCCTCGAGCCTGTCGATGGCCTTGTTGGCGTACACCATGTTGCTGGTCCAGATGGACGAGCCGAGGCCGAACTCGGAGGCGTTGGCGCGCTCGATGGCCTCGTCCAGGTCCTTGAACGTGAACACCGGCAGGGCCGGGCCAAAGCACTCCTCGGTGGCGATGCGGGCATCGTCGGGCACGTCCGTCAGCAGCGTCGGCAGGTAGAAGTGGCCGTTCTTGAATTCGTCGCCTTCCGGCCGGGCGCCGCCCGCCACCGCCTTGGCGCCGCGCGCCTTGGCGTCCTCCACCTGTTCTTCCACCTCGGTGCGCTGGTAGTCCACGTGGAGCGGCCCCATGCGGCTTTCCTTCTTCATGCCGTCGCCGACCGCTTTCTTCTGGAGGCCCGCCGCCAGCTTGCCGACGAAGTCGTCGGCAACGGATTCGTGCACGAACAGGCGCTTCACCCCCAGGCACATCTGGCCGCAGTTGAAGTAGCGTCCGATGTCGGCCATCTTCACCGCCATGTCGACGTTGGCGTCCTCCATGACGATCATGGGGTCGCTGCCGCCGAGTTCCAGCGTGACCCGCTTGATCTCCCGTCCCGCCACCTCCATGACGTGACGGCCGATGGGGGTGGAGCCAGTGAAGGCGATGCGGCGGATGCGGGGGTTGCTCAAGAGCTCCTCGCCCACCGAGCCGCCCGGTCCGCTGACGAAGTTCACCGTGCCCGCGGGCAGCGATTTCTTGCCGCCGGCATAGGTGGCCTGGGCGATCAGCTCCATGCACAGCGCGGTGGCCAGCGGGGTGGTGGAGGCGGGCTTGACGATGATGGTGTTGCCGGCCGCCAGCGCCGGACCCACCTTGGTGCCCATGAGCGTCAGCGGGAAGTTCCACGGCACGATGGCGCCGCACACGCCGATGGGCTGGCGCACCACCATGCCGTAGGCGTTCTTCTGCGGCAGCGGCACGTGGGAGCCGCGCACCTTGGAGGCCAGTCCGGCGTAGAACTCCAGGCCGTGGATCAGATGATGGATCTCGAGCCCGGCCTCGAACAGCGTCTTGCCCTGCTCCTGGGTCAGCAGCGCCGCGATGTCCTTGCTGCGCTCCTGGATGAGTTCGCAGGCGCTTTCCAGGGCCTTGCCGCGATCTTCGGGGGTGGTGTCCGACCATTCCTTGAAGGCCGTGTCCGCCGCGTCCACGGCTTGCCGGACATCCTCTTCGGAGCCCTTGGCGGCATGGTCCACGACTTGGCCGGTGGCCGGGTTGCGCACTTCGTAGGTTTCCTTCTTCACGGCGTCGACGAGCTCGCCGCCGATCAACAGCTTGGACATGCGTAATACCTCCGGATTCTGAAGTTGGTTGGAACGTTTCGTCCGATGACCCGGGCAGAGCCGCGCTGCTCGGCCCGGGGCGTTTGAGCGTCCTTCGTCTACAGGCCCTTGAACTTGGCCGTCCGCTTTTCCAGGTAGGCCGTCACGCCCTCGTTGCCGTCTTCACTGGCGAAGGTCTGGGTGAGCACCTCGCGTTCGAACGCCAGCCCCTCGGGCAACGAGGTCTCGATGCCGGCGTGGACGGCGCGCTTGATCTTGCCCACCGCCATGCTGGCCTTGTTGGGGGGCACGAACTGCCTGGCGTAGTCCATCACGTCCTGCATGAAGCTGTCGCGCTCGTAGATGTAGTGGAGGAGCCCCATGTCGTGGGCTTCCTCGAAGGCCACCTGCTTGCCCGTGGCGCAGAGCTCCAGGGCCTTGGCCCGGCCTACCAGCCGCGGAAGGCGCTGGGTGCCGCCCATGCCCGGCATCACCCCCAGGTTCACCTCCGCCAAGCCCATGCGGCCGCCGTCCTTCTTGCCGATGCGAATGTCGGCCGCCATGGAGATCTCGAGGCCGCCGCCGATGGCGTGGCCGTTGACCGCGGCGATGACCAGCTTGGGGGTGTTTTCCATGCGCATCAGCACCTCGTGCCCGTGGAGCGCGAAGTTCGACTTGTAGGAGAGGGTCTGGGTCCCGAGCATGTTGATGTCGGCACCGGCGGAGAAGAACTTCTCACCCTGGCCCGTGATCACGATCACGTGGATGTCGTCGTCGAAGCGGGCCGCGAGCAGCGCGTTGTCGAGCTCCCGCAGCATCTCGTGGGTATAAGAGTTGACCGGGGGGTGATTGAGCTCGATAAGGGAGATGCCGCCTTCGTTTGTCTGGTTGATCGTGCCGTCTGCCATGTTTGCCTCCTGAAACGTTCGTTGAAAGATTGCGCCGCAGCATCCGCATCACTCCGTTCGACGGCCGTTGGCCGCACAGCGAAGCCACTTTCACATCCCGATGGACCGGGTTCGAGCGGGAATGAGGACACTTGACGGGGGGTTGCTTCCGGTTCGCCGATCCATCTGAATTAGCGGGCAGGGCCGGACAAGTCAATACTTGGCGGTGCGCGCCGCACCGGTGGAACCTGATCGGCAGGCCGGCCGGGAGCGGCGCCCGCCAGTGCGTTCGGGACCCCCGCGCCACGGCATGCTTCGTTGGAAAATCCGCCCTCGTATGGCAAGAGTAACACGATGGCCAAGCCGAACGCGCGACAGAAGACCATTCGAAACGGCCTGGAAGCACTCCGGAGCCAGGGCCTGGAGACGGAATCGCCGGACGTGACCATGGTGGAGCCGCTGGTGCGGCGGTTTGGCACCGAGCCGGGAGAGTCTCTCGCGGTCGCCTACGTTCTGGGCCGTATCCGCGACGCCGCCTCGGTGGAGGCGCTCAAGTCTCTGGAGGGCCGGGCGGGCAACAAGGAGGTCCGCAGGGAAATCCGCCGATCGCTGTTCAAGCTGGCCCAGGGTGGGCTGGAGCCTGCCGGAACCGAAGCGCCGCCCCGGCCGGAGGAGGCGAGTGCCAACTTCAGCCTCGCCCCGGAGATCGAAGGATTCCTGTCGTCGGTGACCGGCGGCGGCTCGCGCGTGGTCATCCTGACGCGGCCGCAGCCGGGAGGCGGTCTGATGGCCATGCAGGCCGCGGTCAACGACCGGCGCGGCCTCGAAAGGCTCGGGGGCAACGTCATCCGCCGCAAGGAGCTGCGGCAGATGATGGAGGATATGAAGGCCCAGCTCGGCGTCTCCATGACGCGCGTGCCTTGGGAGTACGCCGACTGGCTGGTGCACGAAGCCTACCAGAAGGTCACCGATGCGCCGGGGGAGGGGGTCGCGGACTATCCGCGGATCAGGACCTACCTGACCGCCGCCAAGCCTGCCCAACGCGCCCACCCCGTCTTCGATCTCGTGGACGAGGACGGCATCGATTCCGTCGCGCTGTCGGAAACCTCGGAGAAGCTCCTGGAGGAACCCGAGTTCCGCACCTGGTTCGTGGAGAAAGACCTCCTGGAACCCTACCTGGAACGCCTGGAGGAGACCGAGCAGAGCCGCATCGTGCTCAACCCGATGCAGAAGGAAGAACGTTTCCGGAGCATCGTCCGGGAAGCCGTGCAGGGAATCTTCCTTGGCGAGGACACGGCTCCGGCCTTCGAGGGCCGCCTCGAGGACGCCGCGCTCCACCTGCACGTCTCGGGCCAGGAAGAGAAGGCCAGGACCGTCCTCGCGGTCGCCCTGGCCATCCGCCGCGGTGACCTGGGGAGCCTCGGCGTCCCGCTACTGGAAGCCCTGGTCATGCGCAGCCTCGGCCTCCACAAGGCTCAGGAAAAGCAGGAAGCCGAGGAAGAACCGTCCCTTATCGTGAAGCCGTAGCCGGCGCCGGGATCCGGTCGGTCCACCACTCCTCGTTGCCTTGTGGCGGGCCGGTGTCCACTTCCGGATGGAGATTTTCGTCCGTAATCCGGGCGAGCATGTCGGCCAGATTGTAGGTTTCCTTGCCCATTGCCCTACTTGGCCTCACTCCGGCAGCACCGCGATCGCCTCGATCTCCACCAGGAAGTCCGGGTTGGCGAGGCCGGCGCAGACCACCAGGGTGCTGGACGGCGGGTTGTCGCCCATGTACTTCAGCCGCGCGGGGTTGATGTCGTCCCGGTAGCGCGGGTCGGTGATGTAGGTGGTGATCTTGACCAGGTCGGCGAAGCTGGCGCCGGCCTCGTCGAGCACCGCCTTCATGTTCTTGAGCACCTGCTCGGCCTGGGCGGCGGCGTCGCCCTTGCCGACGACGTTGCCGTCGGCGTCCACCCCGGTCTGGCCGGCGATGAAGAGCAGGCGTTTTCCTTCGGCGAGAATGCCCTGCGAGTAGCGCGGCCGCGGGTCGGGTAGGCTCTTGGGTTGCAGCACCTTTCTCATGGCTTCCTCCTGGTCTGTATACGACGAACGGATTAACGGTACAGGCGCGCGTCGTCCACGGACGACTTCGGCTTACGGATTTGCGGCGTGAGAGACGGCAGCCCCGGACGAGCCCGGAGCATGAAGTCCACCGGGATGAAGTCCTTGAGCAAGGGTATGGGCATGCGCACGCCGGCATAGGGGCTGACGGCGTCGTTGCCGACCACCAGCTCGTCCGCCAGGAACGACTCCGGCGCGTCCGCCCGCATGCTGACACCGCCCGTAGCGGTGACGCTGCCGCGTACAGTGGGCAGCCCGAGGGCCCGCTGAGGATCGGTTTCCTTCGCGCTTAGCAGTTGATGGTCGAGGATCGGCGAGCGCGGGTCCGCGCTCCGGCCGGTGCGCCGGATGAACTCGAGATCCGCGTCGTCGGCGTCGTGGTCCCGCGCCTCGACCTGCATCAGACGGGCGGGGAAGTCCCGGAGGCCGGCGCCGCTCGTCCGGTCGCGTTCATCCGCATCCAGCGCCGCAAGCTCGTAGTGCTTCTCCCGTAGCAGGGTTCCCAGGTTCTCGATGCGCCATTCAGCCGCCGGATAGGTGCGGGTCTGAACCCCCCACGGGGTGTCGTAGTGCAGCATGACCGCGTGGCGCCCCAGGACGTTGAGGCCCCTGTCGGCCAGCTCCATGTTGTCGGGCCGTCCGTCGAACAGCGTGGCCTTGAGGCCGAGCCCGGCCGGTCCGTGGAGTTGTGGGTTCTCGGCGAGAAACTGTTTGCTGAGCCTGAAGCCGCGGTTCTTCATGGCCACCAGCCGCGCCAGCAGGCCCTTGGCCTCTATTCCCGCCGGCGTGTCCGGGTAGTGCTGGAGGAGGGCCGCGTACAGGGTTCGTTTCCGGGCGTCCGAGCCGCTCTCTTCGGCGGCCTTCAGCAGGGTCCGCCCGGCCTTTTCCTCCAGTTCCCGCATTTCGTCCGGCGGAAGCTTCCCGGACAGCCGGTAGTAATGCAGCGCCTTGTGGAGGTGGCCCTTGCTCTCGTACGCCTTCCCCAGCACTTGGTAGACGTCGCCGGTTTCCTCGGAGTCGGACTGGAAACGCAGATGGCGGGCGGCGGCGTCCATGATCGCCTGGTCCGATACCGGATTGCCGCTGAGCATCTCCAGCACGTTGCTGCTCACCATCAGGATGTTGGCGGTGCCGAGGGTGGTGGCTCCGGCAACTCCGTGGGTGATGACGGGCGCTGCCCCGATCAGGACGTTTTTTTCGAGAAAATTCCGCCCCAGCAGCACGAAACGCGCCTGCTCCAGGCGGTAGCGTGTGCGTGCCCGGTCCAGGACTCCCAGGAGATTGTACTCGGGGCTGTCCAGCAGGATCCGCGCGCGCCGCTGCTGGCGTTCCGATGAACCGGCGCGGGCGATCTCGTCAAGCGTGCGCTTGGCCTCCGCGTGCCGGCCGCTCAGCTCCTGGGCCACGGCCCGTGCGTCCTTGGCCAGGGTGCCCAGGGGCTTGCCGCCGTAGCGGCGTTCCATGTCGCGTGCCTGCTTCGAGACACCGGCGGCATCGCCCTTGACCAGCGCGTAGAGCAGCGCCCGGACGTCCCTGGACTCTTGCGAACCGGTGTCTGACAGGTTGTCGCCGGCCGCCACCGAAAGCTGCTGGCGCCGGTCGCCCTCGCGCGCCGTCCGGGCGGCGTCGATCTCCCGCAATCGCTCGTCAACCTCCCGCGCCTCCGGAGCGACGACGGCTGCCAGTTGCGCGTGGAACTCGGCGTCCTCGATCCTGTCCTCCTCCAGCGCCTTGCCCGCCCGGGTCAGGTGCTCGTGTTTCCAGATGCCCTTCCGGTCGGCTTCCAGCGCCGCGACCTTCTCCGCCACCTCGGCGCTCCTGGGGTCGTCCGGAAAACGCTCCACGAAGCGTTTGTAGAGCGCCAGGGCCTTGCGCTCGGCCTCCGGCATGCGCGGCGCGCGCGTGCGCTGCACCTCCGTGAACGCGGTCTCCACCGCCGCCGTGACATAAGAGCCCGACGCCAGCGTGATCAGGTCCACGGAAGCGAGCAGCCGGTTCAGGAGCGCGTTCCAGCGCCCGATGCGGTGCTCGGCCACCAGCGACTCGGCCTGCTCCAGCTCGTCGCGGCGCAGGCGGGCGCGGACCAGCCGCTGCGGCGCGCCCGGCGGTGCCTCCGCCAGGGCCTCCCGTTGCGCGTCCCGGTACGTCCCCCGGTCGGGGAGGTTGCCGTGGTGCAGCTCCCTTACGTGGTGCGTCAGCCCGCTCAGGTTTCGGCCGCCCGCGACCCTTTCCTTGTCCTTGCCCTCGAAGTAGCGGACGTGCCCGCGCAGCTGCTCGGTGCGCCGGGTCAGGGCGTCGACGATGGCCACGCGCACGCGCTGCTCCAGTTCGTCGGGAAAGTACCGTTCGGCGGTGACCGGCGGCTCGAAGGGATCGAAGTCGCGCAGGGGGTCCATCATCCGCTCGTGGGTCGTCCGCGCCGACTGCGCCAGCGCCGACGCCGGCAGCACCACGAGCAGGCAGAGCAGCCACGCGCCGGTCTTCATCGGTTGAGTCTCCTCGTTCGTTCCATGAGTCCCTTGAGCCCCTCAAGCTTGGCGCCGGCCTCGAGCTTCTCCAGCGCGCCGTCCTGCTGCGCCACTTCCGCATACAGCTTCATGGCGGACCGGGCAAACCCTTCGAAGGTTTGGATGTCGAAATCGAGGCCCTGCGGATCGTTCCGGAGGGAATACTCCCTGGCCAGACCCACGTAGTAGTCGCCGAAGTCCAGCAGGTGCCGGTGGTAGTTCTTGCTACGCACATGGCGGGACAGGAGCTGGCTGTAGCCGAGCACGACCAGCTCGTTCCCCTGATTCAGCCGATGGCGGTTGAGCTCCACGAACGCCACCTTCGCGCGGTCGATGCGCTCGGCTTCCACCCGCGCCAGATACTCCAGCGGAGTTCCCTCGTGTTCCCGGATCAACGCGTTCCAGGCCAGGACCACGTCGTCCAGGACCTTGATGTACTCGAACGGGTCCTCTTTGGGAAGAGCCGTGCGGGAGATTCGTTGAAAGGTCCGCAGCGCCTCGAGCTGGCGCGTGGCCGGGCCGGCCAGCTCGCCGCCGCCCCGGGCGACGTTGCGGTAGTGGCGAATGGCCCGTTCGTAGTCCCGGAGGCGTTCGTAGGCGGAGGCCCGGGTGAACTCGACGATGTCGTTGTAGCCGTTCCCGTGTTTGCGTTGATAGTCATCCAGGCGCAGCAGCGTGGCCTTGAGGACGTTGGTGCCGGTGACGTCCTTGGGGATGTCGAACCGGTAGACGTCCTCGCGCGAGAGCCGCCGGAACTCGTTGACGATCTCCAGCAGGTTGGCCGGTTGCACGTAGCGCGGGTCGGGCGCCTCGGTGCGGGTGCACCCGGTGGCGCCGAGGAATACCAGCGCCCACAGCCACAACGCGGTTACCGTTTTGTGGTGATGAGCGAATAGCACAGGACCAGCTCCCCGTCCTCGGCCGCGAAGTCGTGGGGGACGCCCCTGGGAATGTGACAGAGCATGCCCGGGCGGAGGCTGGTGATGTCTCCGGCGGCGCGCAGCCGTCCCCGCCCCCGCAGCACATGACAGACCACGTCCTTGTCGTCATGAACGATCTGCCTCGGGTCGGTCGTGGTGGTGGCGCTGAAGGAAACCAGGCCGACGTTGAAACCGTCGCCCTCGAGGCATTCCTTGTGACGGATTTCGGAGTTGATCTCGGCCAGCTCGGCGAGCGCTTCGTCGACGCTTACGATCTTCGGACCGGATGGCGTACCGTTGGACACGGGAACCTCCGCCTCCGCTCAGGCCGTGGGCTCGGTGATGTGGCGCAGGATCTCGTCGACGGCCCGTCCCGCCTCGCCGTCCGGGACCCTGCATGATCCCACGACCCGGTGGCCGCCGCCGCCGTGGCGGCTCAGCAGCTCGCCGACATTGACCGTGGAGGTGGTGTTGAAGATGTTGTACCCCACCGAGATGGCGGTGGTGTGCGCACGCTGCGGGTCCCGGGAGATCTTCATCGAGATGTTCCCCTCGGGGAACAGCGTATAGAGCAGGAACCGGTTGGCGTCGGTCAGGTCCTCGGTCTCCCGCAGATCGAGGTAGATGACGTTTCCCCGGAGCTCGGCGCGCTCCAGCAACTGCATGCGCAGCCGCTCCTGCAGGTCGAGGATGCGTTCGCCCCGTGCCCGCACCTCCGGGTCGTCCAGGACCTCGGCCAGGGCGCGGTCGCGAATGAGGTCGATGAGGCGGCGCCAGTAGGGTTCCTCGGCGCTCTCCTTGCCGTAGATGGTCATGGAGACCAGCACGTAGCCGTCAGGATGGAGGACGTCCTCGCGGGTCAGGGTGCCGCCGTCGATCTTGTCCGTATCCCGCAAGAGCGCGGTCACACGGTCGGTCCGCATCATGTCCAGGGCGGACTCGTAGCGCGGCGACCCGCTGGGGACCTCGGAGTAGTATTCGTACACCACGCGGGCCGCGCTCGGCGCCATTCGGAAGGCGCCCCGCCCGGCGACCACAGGACGGTCGAAGCCGGCCGCGCCGTTGGTGAAGTGATGGTCGAACCACAGGGTGCAGGCGGGATGGTAGGGGAGGTTGGCGATGATGTCTCCGGCGCGTATGTCGACCGCGCCGTCCTGCATGAACTTGGGCTCCACGAAGAGGTACGAGTCGATGTCTTCGAGGGCGGTGATGAGGGCGCCGCAGACGATACCGTCGAAGTCCGGTCGGGTTACCAGCCTCATGCGCAAAGCACCTCGTCCACCGGGCTCAGGGGCACCTTCAGGGCGCTGGCGACGCCGGCATGGGTGACCTTGCCGGCGTGGACGTTGAGGCCCCGGGCCAGCGGCCGGCTCTCCTGCATCGCCCGTCGGAGACCCTTGTCGGCCAGCGCCAGGCCGTAGGACAGCGTGGCGTTGGTCAGGGCGTAGGTCGAGGTGTGCGGCACCAGCGCCGGCATGTTGGTGACGCAGTAGTGCACCACCCGCTCTTCCACGTAGACGGGTTCGCGGTGCGTGGTGGGGCGGGAGGTCTCGGCGAACCCGCCCTGATCGATGGATACGTCGACGATGGCCGCGCCGCGCTTCATCTGCCTGACCCGGTCCCGCGGCAGCAGCATCGGAGTCTTGTCACCGGTAATCAGCACCGAGCCGATCAGCAGGTCGGCGTCGACGAGTTCCTCCTCCAGGTTGGCCCGGTTGGACATGAGGGTGGTGAGGCGGCCGCCGAGGATGTCGCGGATGTAGCGCAGCCGCGCCGGGTTGACGTCCAGCACGCTCACGTCGGCGCCCATGCCGGCGGCCACCTGGCACGCGGAAGCGCCCACCGTGCCGGCTCCCAGCACCACCACCTTGCCGGGGCGGACCCCCGAGGCGCCGCCCAGGAGTACGCCCCTGCCGCCGTTCTCCGCCTGCAGGCACCACGCGCCCACCTGCAGCGAAAGGCGCCCGGCGATCTCGCTCATGGGGGTGAGCAAGGGCAGGGAGCCGTCGTCCAGCTCGATGGTCTCGTAGCCGATGGCGGTGGCGCCCTTCTCGCACAGGGTATTGGCGAGCTCGGGTTGCGCGGCCAGGTGGAGGTAGGTGAACACGGTCAGGCCGGGTCTCAAGTGGACGAACTCGTCGGCCACCGGTTCCTTGACCTTCATGACGAGGTCGGCTTGGCCCCATACGTCCCGCGCGCGGTCGAGCACGGTTGCGCCGGTGGCCGTATAGGCGCGGTTGGCGATATGGCTGCCCCGGCCGGCATTGCGCTCCACCAGCACTTGGTGACCGTGGGCGATGAACGCGGCCGCACCCGCCGGCGTCAGCGCTACCCGGTTTTCCTCGGTTTTCAGCTCTTTCGGCACGCCTACGACCATTGATTTATTGGTACGTGAGCACCTGTGGGGTGTCAAGACGGCAGCGGCGAAGGACCTTAGGATATTTGATAGTCTCTCAGTTTGGAACTAAGGTACTGTGATATTCATTGACCTCCCTCTCCCGGCGTGTTAACCGGAATTTGACACGTGAGGCCAACCAAGCGCCGGTGAGTTCAGGGCAACGCGGCGGATGTTCGAGGCGTCAGGACGATGATTATCGACGGCAGGGCAGTAGCGAAGCAGGTACGCGAGGAGGTGCGGATAGAGACCGAGCGGCTCCGGAACGATCATGGCGTCGTTCCCGGACTCGGCGTCGTGCTCGTGGGCGACGACCCGGCGTCGCGCATCTACGTGCGGAACAAGGAGAAGGCGTGCGCCGAGGTGGGCATCGAGTCCGTGGAGCATCTGCTCCCGGCGTCGGTGTCCGAGTCGGAGCTCTTGGAACTCATCGGCCGTCTCAACGACGACACCTCCATTCACGGTATCCTGGTCCAGCTGCCGTTGCCGGACCAGATCCGCTCGGATCGGATCCTCGAGGCCGTGTCTCCACGGAAGGACGTGGACGGTTTCCATCCGGTAAATCAGGGTCTGCTGCTCTCCGGGGGTACCGGCTTTCAGCCCTGCACGCCCCTGGGGATCATGCGGATGCTGGATTCCATAGGCTGCGATCTCAAGGGCAAGAACGCCGTGGTGGTGGGCCGCAGCAACATCGTCGGCAAGCCCGTGGCGCTCATGCTCTTGGCGCGGCACGCCACCGTGACCCTCTGCCACTCGCGGACCGCGGACCTCGGCGGAGAGGTGGGCCGGGCGGACGTGGTGGTGGCGGCGGTGGGCAAGGCCGGCGCCGTCCGCGGGGAGTGGATCAAGCCCGGCGCCGTGGTGATCGACGTGGGGATCAACCGTCTGCCCACCGGAAAGCTCGCAGGCGACGTGGAATTCGACGTGGCCAGCGAGCGCGCCTCGTGGATCTCCCCGGTGCCGGGGGGCGTCGGACCGATGACGATTTGCATGCTGCTGTCCAACACGCTGTTGTCCGCGCAACGATCGCTGGAGTAAGGGCGGGTTTCGAACCCGCCCATGCTTTCGCTCCTGAACGGGCGGACAGGTCGTAAAGATGGTGGAAGACGCGAAAAGCCCGGAGCCCCGGAAGACTCCTCTTCACGCCCGGCACAAGGCCCTTGGCGCCCGCATGGTGGAATTCGCGGGCTGGGAGATGCCGGTGCAATACCGCGGCATTCAGGCCGAGCACGAGGCGGTCCGCTCGAGGGCGGGCCTCTTCGACGTGAGCCACATGGGCGAGATCGAGGTGAGCGGTCCGGGCGCCTCGGCGTTCTGTCAGCGCGTCACCACCAACGATGTCGAGCGTCTGGAACCGTCGCAGGCCCAGTACACGCTGTTGTTGAACGAGCGTGCCGGGGTCATCGACGACCTGGTCATTTTCAGGCTGGAGACCGACCGGTTTTTGCTCTGCGTCAACGCCGCCAGGAGCGCCGTGGACTTCGCGTGGCTGGCGGGCCACGCGGGCGGCGACGTCGCGGTCCGGGACCTGAGCGACGACTATGCGCTGCTGGCCCTTCAGGGTCCCGCCGCGGAGGCGATCTTGCAGCCGTTGACCGTCCTGGAGCTTTCCACCGTCAAGGCGTTCAACTTCCTGACCGGCGCGGTAGGCGGAGTCGACTGCATCGTTTCGCGAACGGGATACACCGGAGAGGACGGCTTCGAGCTCTATTGCGCCGCGGACGACGGCGCCCGCCTTTGGGACGCCTTGATGGGCACGGGCGAGGTGGAGCCGGCCGGACTGGGGGCCAGGGACACGCTCCGTCTCGAGAAGGGGTTCTCCCTGTACGGGCACGAGCTCGACGAGGACACCACCCCGATGGAAGCGCGGCTCGGCTGGGTCACCAAGCTCGACAAGGGCCCGTTCATCGGCTCCGAGGTGCTGGCCCGGAATGAACCGTTGCGGCGGCGCCTCGTGGGGCTGGAGATGGAGGAGGCGGGCATTGCCCGTGAGGGCTATCCGATATTTCACGGCGACCGCGAGGTTGGTCGAGTCACGAGCGGAACGCGGTCTCCGACCCTGGGCAAGGCCATCGCCCTGGGCTATGTTTCGGCCGATGCCGCGGCCCGGGGCACCGAGGTACAGGTGGAGATTCGCCGCCGGCGGGTCCGTGGCCGCATCGTTCGCGTGCCCTTCGGTTAGGAGGCCGGCAGAGCGGTCAAGGAGGAACAGATGGAGTACCCCAAGGGTCTACGGTATTCGCGGGAACATGAGTGGGTGATGGTGGAGGGCGACGACACCGGCGTGATCGGAATATCGGACTTCGCTCAGAACGAACTGGGGGACGTGGTGTACGTCGAGGCGCCGGAGCTGGGAGAGAAGATCAGCAAGGACGATCCCTTTGGCGCGGTGGAGTCGGTGAAGGCGGTATCGGACCTGTATGCGCCGGTGAGCGGCACCGTGGTCGAGGTCAACGACGCGCTGCCGGAGACCCCGGAGCTGATCAACGAAGACCCTTATGGAGAAGGGTGGATCATCAAGGTGAGCCTGTCGGATGTCGACGAGCTGGACGATCTCATGAACGCGGAGGAGTACGAGGAATACTGCGAGGGCCAGCAGGACGACGACGACTGAAACGCTTGAGGACCAGGCCGTGGACCAGATAGATCGAGGGAGTTCGTTTCGGGAGCTGTTTTCGTCGCGGCACATCGGCCCCGGCGTGGCGGAGGTCCGGGAGATGCTGGCCGCGCTGGGCCTGCGCTCCATGGAAGAGTTGGTGGAGCGGGCGGTGCCCGAGAGCATCCGGTTCTCGGGCGAGCTGGAGCTGCCGCAACCGCTGTCCGAGGAGCAGTTGCTGCGCGAAGCCCGGGAGATCGCCGCCGCCAACCGGCCGGCGCGGTCCTACATCGGCATGGGCTACTATGATTGCCACACCCCGGCCGTCATCCTCAGGAACATCCTCGAGAACCCGGGCTGGTACACCGCTTACACGCCCTATCAACCGGAGATATCCCAGGGCCGCCTGGAAGCCCTGCTGAATTTCCAGACCATGGTCATGGAGCTCACGGCCATGGATATCGCCAATTCTTCCCTGCTCGACGAGGGGACCGCAGCCGCCGAAGCGGTGTTCCTGGCCTTCAACGTGGAGAAGCAGGGAAGGCGCAAGCTGTTCGTTTGCAAGGATGCCTTTCCGCAGACCCTGGAGGTGATGGGCACCCGCGCCGCGCCGCTGGGCGTGGCTCTTGTCACCGACGGTGACGGGGCCGAACCGCCGGCCGACGCCTTTGCCGCGTTCATCCAGTACCCCGCCGCCAGCGGGGCGATTCCGGACGTCGAGGGGTTCATCCGCCGTTGCCGGGAACGCGGAATCGTCAGCATCGTCGCCACCGACCTGTTGAGCCTGTGCCTGCTGAAGCCGCCGGGGGAAATGGGCGCGGACATCGTCGTCGGCAGCGCCCAGCGCTTCGGCGTGCCCATGGGTTTCGGCGGCCCGCACGCCGGCTTTCTCGCCACCCGGGAGCGCCACAAGCGCATGATCCCCGGCCGTTTGGTGGGGGTCTCCCGGGACGCCTACGGGCAGCGGGCGCTTCGCCTGGCCCTGCAGACCCGCGAGCAGCATATCCGCCGGGAGAAGGCCACCAGCAATATCTGCACGGCGCAGGTGCTGCTGGCGGTGATGGCCTCCATGTACGCCGTCTACCACGGCCCCTCGGGTCTCAGGAACATCGCCGCGCGGGTCCACCGCCGCGCTTCCTATCTGGCTGACCGCCTCGCCGACGGCGGCTTCACGCTGGCGGCCGGGAGCTTCTTCGACACCCTCCGGGTGAGCGTCGACGCCGGCAGGGCCGACGAGATCCAGCGGGCGGCGGCGGAGCGCGGCATCAATCTCGGCCGCCCGTCCGGCGGTCAACTGCACATCTCGGTGGACGAGACCACCGGCGGTGACGATGTGCGGGATCTGCTGGAGGTCTTCGGCGTCCCGGTGGAGGAGGATGAAACGGCGCCGGAGGTGCCCTCGCGACTGCCCGAAGGCTACCTCCGCCGGAGCGGTTTCCTGGAAGCGGATGTGTTCAACCAGCACCACTCCGAAACCCGCATGCTGCGTTATATGGCACAGCTTCAGGCCAAGGACCTGAGCCTGGTGCAGTCGATGATCCCGCTGGGCTCCTGCACCATGAAGCTCAACGCCACCACCGAGATGATTCCGGTGACGTGGCCCGAGTTCGCGCGGATGCACCCCTTCGCGCCGGCCGACCAGACACGGGGCTACCGGCGGCTGATCGGGGCGCTGGAGGCGTGGCTGGCCGCCATCACCGGGTTCGCCGCGGTGTCGGTGCAGCCCAACGCAGGTTCCCAGGGCGAGTACTCGGGGCTGCTGGTGATCCGGAAGTATCACGCCGCCAACGGACACGGGGAGCGCGACATCTGCCTCATTCCCAGCTCCGCCCACGGCACCAATCCCGCCAGCGCGGTGTTGGCGGGCATGACCGTGGTGGTGGTGGACTGCGACGACGAGGGCAACATCGACCTGGACGACCTGCGCGCCAAGGCGGACAGGGCCGGCGACCGTCTCGGCGCGCTGATGGTCACCTATCCGTCCACCCATGGGGTGTTCGAGGAAGCCATCACCGACATCTGCCGCGTGGTTCACGAAAGAGGGGGCCAGGTCTATCTGGACGGCGCCAACCTCAACGCGCTGGTGGGTCTGTGCCAACCCGGACGCATCGGTCCGGACGTGTGCCACCTGAACCTCCACAAGACGTTCTGCATCCCCCACGGCGGCGGCGGTCCCGGTGTCGGGCCGCTGGCGGTAGGGGAGCATCTCCGGCGGTATCTGCCCACCCATGGCGTGGTGCCCGAATGCGGTCCCGCCGACGGGATCACCGCGGTGTCCTCCGCGCCTTGGGGCAGCGCGGGCATCCTGCCGATATCCTGGGCGTATATCGCCATGATGGGCGCCGAGGGCCTCACCCGGGCCACGCAGGTGGCGGTGTTGAACGCCAACTACATCGCGCACCGGCTGTCGTCGGACTACCGCATTCTCTATCGTGGCAAGAACGGCCTGGTGGCTCACGAGTGCATCGTCGACGTGCGTCCCTTCAAGGCGTCGGCCGACGTCACGGTGGAGGACGTGGCCAAGAGGCTCATGGACTACGGTTTCCACGCGCCGACCATGTCGTGGCCGGTGGCGGGCACGTTGATGATCGAGCCGACGGAAAGCGAGTCCCTCGAGGAGTTGGACCGTTTCTGCGACGCCATGATCGGCATCCGCGAGGAGATCCGGGAGATCGAGACGGGCGCGGCGGACCCCGGGGACAACGTCCTGAAGAACGCGCCCCACAGCGCCTTTCACCTGCTGGGCGAAGATTGGGGACACCCGTATTCGCGCGAGAAGGCGGCGTTCCCGCGCGACTGGGTGCGCCAGCGCAAGTTCTGGGTGCCGGTGGGCCGGGTGGACAACGCCTACGGCGACCGGAACCTGGTGTGCACCTGCGCGCCGGTTTCGGCCTACGCCTAGCGGGGCCCTCACCCGGCCTTCGGCCACCCTCTCCCTGAGGGAGAGGGGAAGAATTGGGCCTCTCCCTTTGGGAGAAGGCTAATCTGACTCCCTCTCCCTCTGGGAGAGGGTTGGGGTGTGGGTTTCGCCGCTGTCAATATCGCCTCTTTTCGGCTAGAGTGGTGACATGTTCGGCCTCGGCATCTGGGAACTCCTGATCATCCTGGTGATCATCCTCGTCCTCTTCAGCCGGAGGCTTCCGGAGATCGGCCAAGGGCTCGGCAAGGGCATCAAGGGCTTCCGCAAATCCCTTCACGAGCCCGACGAGATCGACGTGACCGCCTCGGAAAAGGGCGAAGGCGAGGGTTCCAAGAAGGATTGAAGGGTTACGCCGCCGTCTTCGCCGAAGGTTTCCGCCGAAAGAACCCGGCAGCTGAAGGACTTCACCGCCGCTTTCGGCTTGGCAAAGACGACGGTAAAGTTCGCTGATGCGTTGGCGGGGATTCGATAGGCGCTCTGGGGCTTCAGGCTCTGCAGCATCGAGATCTCCCGAAACGTCATATCCTCGATGATCTTGGCCGAAATCGCGTTCCCCACGAACGTGACCTGCAGGCCCACCTGTTTGCCTTCCGCATCGAAGAGCAGAGCCTCGATCTGGATCTTGTGGACGCTCCGGTCATTGCGGTTGACCAGTTTGCCCGAGACGATGAAGACCTCCGTCTGATTCAGGACCGGTTGCACGCCCGAGGTGAGCGATTCGAAGGAGAGGGTCCCCTTGACGTGCCGGTCCTCGAATACGGCGCTGCCGTACCACGGGATTCGTCGCAGGAGGGAATCCAGCGGCTGCGGGTTGATCTGGTAGATCAGCGCAACCAGCACGAAGGCGAACAGCGACAGGGCCACGAGACTCACCAGCGGCACGATGGATCCCCTTGGGCCGAACCGCGGCGGTGGCGGCGGAGTCGACGGCCGCCGGGGCGGGATCAGGAGATCATCGTCGATCTCGAAGTCCGGTAGCCGTGGGCCGCGGACGGGGGGGTCGTCGACGACGGCCGCCGGTTCAAGCGGTTCCGGTTCCTCTAAAGGTTCCGGCTCCTGTAAATCTGGCAGCTCGAAGTCCGGTTCGGAAAGCAGTGTTTCCTCGAAATCGTCGCCGGCCGTCTCCGTGTCGTCGTCGAGGCTCATGGCCGGCGGCGCGTCTTCGGCGGAAGGCGCCGGATACGTCAGGTCGAGAGTGCCTTCCTCGCCTCCGGGGTCCGGTTCATGGGAGCCCGCGTCAAGGTCGTCGGCGTCCGCATAGCTTTGGACGTCCGTCTCCGCGCCGGTATCGGGGTCGGTTCCCGCATCGCTCAGGTCGTCGGCCGCTTCCGCCTCGGCGGTGCGGGTCGTCGGCGTGGCGGGAACGGACGGTTCGTCCTCGCGCAATTGCAGGAGCACCTGTACGGCGAAAACGTGCTTGCAGCGGGAGCAGCGGAAAGTGGGCTGGGGCGCATCGAAGACGCTGCCATCCACCCTGTAGGTCGTGGAACAACTGGGACAGCGGATGATCATGGCGGTTCCGGATCGGACGTAGTGGTTTCGATGCCGCGATACTTGCCGGGTGTCAGCACCCTCTCATCTCAAATCGAGAAGTTGACATCGCCGACCGTCAGTTTCTCCTTCCAGGTGGTCCAGAGATTGGTGGTCATGTAGCGGCTGCCGAAATCGGGGAATACCGTGACCACGGTGCCGTGGGACAGCTGGCGGGCGATGCTCAAGGCCACGTGCATGGCGGCGCCGGACGACTGACCGACCAGCAACCCCTCTTCCTGGCTCAGGCGGTAGACCATGTCGTAGGCGTCCTCGGTGGCCACCGGGACCTTCAGGTCGAGCTCCTCTTCATGGTAGATGCCCGGGACGATGGAGCTGGCCATGTGTTTCAGCCCCTCCAACCCGTGCAACGCCGCATCCGGCTCCACGCCGATGATGCGAATCCGCGGGTCCCGTTCCTTCAGGAAGCGGCCGGTGCCCATGACGGTCCCGCCGGTGCCGATGCCGGCGACGAAATGGGTGATGTTCCCTTCGGTCTGACGGTAGATTTCCGGGCCCGTGGTGTCGTAGTGGGCCAGGGTGTTCATGGGGTTGAAGTATTGATCGGGCTTGAAATACGTTTCCGTGTCCTCGGCGACGATCTTGCGGCAGAGTCGAATGGCCCCGTCGGATCCTTCCAGGGGGTCGCTGTACACGGTCTCCGCGCCGAAGAACCGGATGATCCCCTTGCGCTCCTCGCTTACGTTGGACGGCAGCACCAGGCGGACGGGGTAGCCCAGCGCCGCGCCGACCATGGCAATGGCGATCCCGGTGTTTCCCGAGGTCGAGTCGATGATGGTCTTGCCGGGTTGGAGCTGGCCCGTGCGGATCGCCTCGAGGATCATCCTGAGCGCCGGCCGGTCTTTCACCGAGCCGCCCGGGTTGAACCCTTCCAGCTTGGCGAGAACCCGCACTTCGGGGGGCAGGCCGCGGGAGATGTTCCGGATTTCCACCAGCGGCGTGTTGCCGACAAGCCCAGTGATGGCGTCGACTTTCGCGAGTTCCCGGGCCGGCGCCGGCGCCGGTTTCGGTATTGCGGCGAGCATGGGGTTCCGGGGGCGGTGTTGCGGTTACACGCCTCCGGCGATGGCCGGCACGATGGAGATGTTGTCCCCGTCCTTCAACGCGGTGTCGACATTCTTGAGGAAGCGGATATCGTCACCATTGACGTAAACGTTCACGAACCGACGAACCTTGCCGGACTCGTCCATGATGCGCTCTTTGATGCCCGGATGGTTTTGCTCGAGGTCCTCGAGCATGGCCAGGACGGTATCGCCGCTGGCATCCACCTCGTCCGATCCCTGGGTGAATTTTCTCAATGGTGTGGGAACGCGTACACGAACACTCATGGAAGACCTCCCTCCGTAACAGGATAAACCCTGTTCGCGGCCTTTTCAATTCGGAAGCCGCCGTACCCCTGTCTCCGGGGTTCGCCGGCGCCCCGCTTCAGCCGGTCTTTGCCTCCCGGCGCTCCTGCGACAGCCCGTCGTACAACTCGTCGAAGGTGCCGAGAGTGGCGTCGATGCTGTAAGGACGATCGATGATGTGAGCCACCGTCTCCACCGTCTTGTAGCCGTTCCCCGTGATCGAGATGACGATGGACTCGTCCCGGGGAATCCGACCCTGCTCGATGAGCTTCCTGGTTACGGCAACTTCCGTGCCGCCCGCCGGCTCGGTGAAGATGCCCTCGGTGGCCGCCAGCAGCTTGATGCCGTCGAGGATCTCCTCGTCGGTGACGTTTTCGCCCCAGCCCCCGGACTCCTTGAGGGCCTGGATCACGTAGTAGCCGTCGGCCGGGTTGCCGATGGCGATGGAGGTGGCGATGGTGTCGGGCTTGACCGGATCGACGACATCGGTGCCTTTCTTGAGGGCGTCGATGATCGGCGAGCAGCCCGCCGCCTGCGCCGAGTAGATGCTGCAGGGCTCGTCCGGATCCACCAGCCCTACGGTCCGAAGCTCCTTGAAGGCCTTGTTCAGCTTGGGAAGGATGGTCCCTCCGGCCGAGCCCACGACGATGTGGCGCGGCAGCTTCCATCCGAGCTGCTCGGCGACCTCGAAGGCGTGGGTCTTGGCGCCCTCGGAGTAGTAGGGCCTCAGGTTCACGTTGACGAACGCCCACTGGTACTTGTCGCCGATCTCGCTGCACAGGCGGTTGACGTCGTCGTAGGTTCCCTTGATGGCGACGGTGCGCGGGCCGTAGATCGCCGAGCCGACGATCTTTCCCTCTTCCAGCCCTTCGGGAATGAAGACGTAGCAGTTGAGCCCGGCGGCCGCGGCGTGGGCCGACACCGAGTTCGCAAGGTTCCCGGTGGAAGCGCACGAGACGGTTTCGTAGCCGAACTCGATGGCCTTGGAGATGGCCACCGACACCACCCGGTCCTTGTAGGAGAAGGTGGGGTGGTTGACGGAGTCGTCCTTGAGGTACAACTCGTCGACGCCCAGCGCCTCGCCCAGGCGGCGGGCCCGGATGAGCGGGGTATAGCCCGAGTAGAGGCCCACGCGGGGTTCCTGGTCGATGGGCAGCAGCTCCCGGTAACGCCACAGGTTGCGGGCTCGCGAGGTGATCTTCTCCCGGCTCACGTTAGCGCGGATCGCGTCGTAGTCGTACTGCACCTCGAGGGGACCGAAACAGTCCTCGCACACATGTAGGGGCGCCGTGGGATATTCCCGGCCGCACTCCCGGCATTTCAATCCTTGCACAAAGCTCATGCGTGACTCCTTTGGGACGCCGGCGGTCCGGAGGATGCGCCACAAGTCCCGCAGCGCGGGTTCGGCGACACCGGCACCTTCCTTATTTCCATGGTCTTGGCGTCATAGGTGAGCAGACGGTTCACCAGCAGATGCTCCTCAAGGCCGACGATGTACTTGATGGCCTCGGTGGCCTGGATGGAGCCGATGGTCCCCGCCACCGCGCCCAGGATGCCCGCCTGCTGGCACCCCAGGACCTCGCCCGGCGCCGGCGGCTCCTCGAAAAGGCAGCGGTAGCAGGCGCTGTCCGGCGGCACCACCGTCATGGTCTGGCCCTGAAGGCGTACGATCCCAGCATGGGAGAAGGCCTTCCCCATGGAAACAGCGACGTCGTTGATCAGGAACTTGGTGTCGAAGTTGTCGCTGCCGTCGATGACGAAGTCATACGGTTCCATGAGCCCGACGGCGTTCTCCTCGGTCAGGCGCACGTCGTGGAGTTCCACCTCCACTTCGGCGTTGAGCTCGCGCAGCCGCGACTTCGCCGATTCCACCTTGCGCTGTCCCTGGTCCGCCGTGGTGTGGAGGATCTGCCG
This sequence comes from Candidatus Binatia bacterium, assembly GCA_022827045.1. The sequence continues at coordinate 10,473 of JAJDTQ010000202.1, read as the reverse complement.
CTGCAGGTTGGAAAGGTCCACCGTATCGCCGTCCACGATGCCGAGCCGTCCAAGGCCGGCGGCGGCCAGGTAGAACGCGGCGGGGCTTCCCAGTCCGCCGGCCCCCACCACCAGCGCGCTTGCCTGGCGCAGGCGTATCTGGCCGGCGCCCCCGACATCGGGGATCATGATCTGGCGGCTGTATCGCTCGATTTGATCAGGGGTCAGACGCATCGAACGCGGGCTCCAGGCAAAGCTTCAACGACACTCCAAACGAAAAAAAAACCTCTTCCAAGATGAGAAGAGGTTTTCTCCTCACCTTATCTGTCCCTTACGGGCCGGAATTAGCACCTGTGTTCCCTGAGAACACGGTTGCTGTGGCTTCAACGGGCCTGTCCCTCCACCACTCTGGATAAGGTGTTCAGTTCTTGAGGGAAATTCTACATGGTTTTCGGCGATTGTGCAATTTCTATTTGCACCGTGATGGTGCCAACGGTTCTCATCGCTAGTTCATGGAGCAGGCTCCGGGCCCCCCGGGTCGCCGCAGCTTCCACACGCTCCGACCGCCGGCATCGCATCGTCCGCCGCGCCGTTGACCGCGAACACGGACAGAAGCCGTTCGAGATCCTGTCCGCTACAGGAAGGACAGGCGGAACGGGCGGAGCCCAGGACCAGGTCTTCGAACTCGTGCCCGCAGCTCTTGCACTGGAATTCGTATAGGGGCATGACTGTTCTCCTCTCGGTGCCTCGGAGCGCCAATATACTCTACCGGGAGCCGTCCCGCCATCCGGAAAACACGCAAGGAGAAGACGATGCTGTTTCTCAACAACGACGATGTGGCCCGTGTCATCGACATGCCCCTGTGCCTCGACTCCCTGGAGGGTCTTTTCCGGGAACTGGCCCGGGGCGATGCCACCGGCATGGGGCGCATGGACATGTACGTGCCTTCCGGGCAGGAGGTGCCGTACCACCGGCTGGCCCTTATGGTCGGGGGCAGCCGCAAGGACGGCTACGCCTGCATCCGCATCATCTCCGATATGGTGAGTTGGCCGATGGTGCACGGCCACCGGCGCGAGAACAAGTATGCCCGCGAGCCCGGCACCTGGTGCGGACTGCTGCTGCTCTTCAGCACCCGCGACGCCACCCCCGTGGCGATTATGAACGACGGCCGGCTGCAACACGATCGCGTGGGCGCCGGCGCCGGTCTCGGCGCCAAGTACCTGGCGCGGGAGGACAGCCGAACCGTTGCGATGATCGGCTCCGGCGGTATGGCCCGGAGCTATCTCGACGCGCTCTGCCACGTACGGCCCATAACCAGGGTCACGGTCTTCAGCCTCAACCCCGCCAACGCCCGACAGTATGCCGAGGAGATGCGGGCGCGCCACGAGATCGAGGTGGAGGTGGCGCCGGACGCGCGTAGCGCGGTGCGCGGCGCCGACATCGTGTGCTGTTGCGCCTCCGCCATCGAACCGGTGTTCTTCATCGACTGGTTGGAGCCCGGCATGCATGTCATCGACGTCAACCGGAACTCGGTGGAGCCGGGCTTCCTTCACGCCGTGGACGTGGCGGTACGGCCGGGCGATGCCACGCCCTATCTGGAGAAGCTGCCGCCCGATGCCTTCTATGCACGGGGAGGCTATCTGGGTTACGTGGCGGGACAGGAAGAGGAAAGGGCGCTGGTGCCGCGGGTTGATCTCACGCCGGAGATCGTCGACATCCCCAAGTTGCCGGACCTCATGGGCGGGCGCCTACCGGGGCGCACCAGCCCGGAGCAGACCACCTGGTTCATGAACATCGGCGCCATCGGGCCCCAGTTCAGCGCCGTCACCGGGGCGGTCTACGAACGCGCCCGCGATCAGGGGCTTGGCCGGGAGATACCCACGGAGCTGTTCCTGGAAGACATTCGCGCCTGACGGCAATCGTGTCGAGGACCCTCACCTCAACCCTCTCCCGTGGGGGGAGGGGGTAAATCCAGCCCTCTCCCGGCCGTAGGGGTCGTTCCAACTCCTCTCCTGTTCGGAGAGAGGGTAGATCCAACCTTTCCCGGCGGGAGAGAGGCGAATCCAAAACGTCTCCCTCTGGGAGAGGGTGGCCGAAGGCCGGGTGAGGGCCCCCGCCAAATATCCGCATCACCGCTTCGCCAGCGATTCTTCCAGGTCCAGGAACTCATCCATTCTCAGCACGGCGTGGTACTCGATCAGAGATGCCATGCGGTCACGGCTGCTCCGGGTCGTCCCTTCCCGGTGCAGGGTACCGAGGGCATCGCCAACGGCCTTCACCATGGTGTAGCGGACGGTCCCGGGGAAGAGCGCCAGCCTGTAGCCTTCGGCCGTCATCCGGTTCACGTCCAGGGCGGAGGCGGGGATGGCTTCGTCCATGTTGACGACCAAGGGGCCGGGGACGGCCCGGCGGATCTCGCGGAGTTCCTCCAGAGCGCCCGGCACCTGCACGAACACCGCGTCGGCGCCGGCTTCGTGGTAGGCCCAGCCGCGCCGGACGGCCTCATCGATCCCGCCAGACGAAAAGGCCAACGTGCGGGCGATGATGACGGTGTCCGGGTCCGTCCTGGCGGCGGTGGCGGCCCGGACCTTCTCGGCCATCTCGGCCGCCGCAACCAGCGGGTGGCCGCCTTCCAGGAGTCCGCATCTCTTGGCCGGCACCTGGTCCTCGATCATGATCGCCGCCGCGCCCGCCCGCTCCAGCGCCGCCACGGTCCGGTACACCTGCAGAGGGCCGCCGAAGCCGGTGTCGGCGTCCACCAGGAGGGGGATGCGCAGCACGTGGCAGATGTTCCGGACGTGGGCGATGAGCGCGTCAGCGGACAGGAAGCCGAGATCCGGAAGGCCGAGCACGCTGGCCGTGGCGGCGTTGCCGCCGAGGAAAGCCACCCGGAAGCCGGCCTTCTCGGCGAGCAGTGCCGTCAACCCGTCGTGAACTCCCGGCGCCGAGAGGCAGCCGTCCTCGGCCATTGCTTGCCGCAACCGTGATGCGTTAGTCATAGTGTCCCCTCCGTGACCGTTCGACCAACCGGCCGGTTGTGGGTATCATTCAGTAGCTCGCGTCGCCGCGCAAGCCAAGGCGGGCGGCCGGGCGGATCGACGGCAAATGGCCACCGAATTCCCATGAGAATCACCGGCATCGACATCCATCCCCTGGCGATTCCCCTGAAGGGGGTCTTCCGCAACGCACACGATGCCAAGACCCGGCAGGAGAGCATCGTGGTGTGCGTGCGCACGGACGAAGGTGTCACGGGGCTCGGCAACGTCGATCCGGATCCGGGACATTCCGAGGAGAGTTTCAGTGAGACCCTGAAGGCGGTGCGGACGCTGGCGCCCAACCTCACCGGCCGGGACCCGCTGAACCTCTCGGCGGCGCTGGACCTCATGGACCGCCGCCTCCCGCGGCATCTGGACGCAAAGGCCGTGCTGGAGATGGCGCTCTTCGACCTCAAGGGCAGGGCCCTGGACCAGCCGGCGCACTCGCTCCTGGGCGGGCGGCTGAAGGAAGAGGTGCGGCTCAACGGCTGGATCGGCATACTGGAGCCGGACTCCGCCGCGCGGGAGGCCCTCGGCTGGCGTGACGCCGGCTTCGGCTCGGTGAAAATCAAGCTCGGCTCGGGGGTCGAGGTCGACCGCGACCGGGTGGCGGCGGTGCGCGAGGCGGTGGGGAGCGGTTTGAAGCTTCGCGTAGACGCCAACGAGGCCTACGGCGTCGATGACGCCATTCGCCTGGGCAAGGCTCTCGCCCCCCTGGACGTGGCACTGCTGGAGCAGCCCGTATCCCGTGCGGACTACGACGGCCTGGCGCGGGTGCGGCGCGCCATCGACGTCCCGGTGATGGCGGACGAAGCCATCGTCGGGCCCGAGACCCTGGTGGAGGTGATCCGGAAGGAGGCCGCCGATATCGTCAAGGTAAAGGTCATGAAGCAGGGCGGGATCACCCGCACCGTCCGCATGGTGCACATGGCCGAGGCGGCGGGCATCGGGTGTGTCATCGGCCACGGGTTCGGCCTGACCATCAACACGCTGGCGGAGATTCACGTGGCCGCAAGCTGCGCCAACATCATGGACGGCTGCGAATCGGTGGGTCCGCTCAAGACGGGCGGCGACGTGGTGGAGCAGCCGCTGGACCTGCGGGCAGGGCGGATATCGGTTCCGGACGTTGCGGGCCTCGGCGCGGAGCTCGCGGAACCGGAGCTGGCGCGCTGGGCCATGCCGGCCCCATAGCGGACCGGCGGGCCGCAACGTTTCAATATTCGAAGGAGGCGAATCATGAATCAGACCGTCGGGGCGACGTTTCCGGATCTGGCTCTCAAGGACCAGACGGGCCAGGAGGTGGCATTGTCGGAGATCACCGAGGGCAGGTTCCCCCTCATCGTGGTGTTCTATCGAGGCTACTGGTGAGGGAAGTGCGTGGTGCAGTTGCGCCACCTGGTCATCCTGCAGGAAGAGCTCCCCTCCGCCTACTGCCGTGTCGCCGTCGTCAGCGTCGACCCGCCGCAGGTCAACGGAGCGCTCAGAAACGGTCTCGGGGCGACGTTCCCGTTCCTGAGCGACCACGAGCACAAGGCTATCGAGGCCCTGGACCTCGTCGACACCTCGGACAAGAAGCACGGGACCATCGCGATTCCATACGCCTTCTCGCTGCTGCCCGATCTCACGGTCCACCGTATCTACAACGGCTGGTACTACGTCGGCCGGCCCACCAACGAGGAGCTGCGGGCCGACATGCGCGCCATGATCCAGCAGTGCCGGAGCGACTACGATTGCCAGGCGTGAGCCCGGCGCGGCTCGGGACCAACGCTCCGTAATCCCGGACCGCTTCCGTCACCCCGGGCTTGACCCGGGGTCCAGGAAGGGTCCGGGGTGGGGCCAATCCCTGTCTTCGGTGGTCCGTTCCCCCATTTTGTGTTAATCCCACCCCTATGATCCAGCCACAAGAGATCGAGGACACGCTGGGGCGGGTTTTCCCGGGTTGCACGGTACCGATGATCAAGGACCTTACCGGCGGCGGAGACCACTACCAAGTGGTCATCGTGCACGATTCCTTCGCCGGCAAGGGTCTCATCGACCAGCACAAGATGGTCTATGACGCGCTCAAGGACGAGCTCGGCGACGAACGTATTCACGCGCTTTCGCTCAAGACCTTCACCCCCGAGCAATGGGAAAAATTCGGCGCCTGACCTTCGACGGAATCGGTTGACCCACCGGGCGCGCGCAAGCGTCTCCTCGTCCCCGACACCAGGCCCGTGAACTTCGAGGCCATCCGGGAGGTAACCATGCTGACCATCGACTCCGACGGCCATCTGCACGAACCCTTCGACCTGTTCGACCGCTACATCGAGAAGGAGTTCCACGCGCTCCGGCCGCGAGTCATCGACATGCCCGGAGAGCCCCGGGACCAGGGACGCTGGGTGGCCGAGGGAAGGGTGGTGCCGCGGATCCCCTTCTCACGGGGCGTGGGCGGCGGCGGATTCAACTATCCCACGCCGCGGCACAAGCAGATGAAGGCCCGCGACAACTCACTGGACGACATCCCCGGCCGCCTCGACGACCTCGACCTGATGGGCGTGGACTACCAGGTGGTGTTTCCGACGGCGCTCGTGTGGGTGTTCGACCTGGAGAACGCGGAGTTGGCCGGCGCCGTGTGCCGCGCCTACAACAACTACGTGGCCGAGCAGTGCTCCCAGGCCAGCAAGCGTCTCAACGCCATCGCCATGGTGCCGATCCAGGACCCGGCGGGAGCCGCGGAGGAGGCGAGAAGGGCGGTGGGAGAACTGGGCCTGGCGGGCGTGCTGTTGCCCGGCATGGCCGGCAACCGCCCCCTTCACGGCCCCGAATACGAGCCGTTTTTCGCCACCGTGGACGAGATCGACACCCCCATCGGCTTCCACGCGGTCACCGGCATGCACGACACGCCGTGGGCCGACTGCTTCACCGACTTCTTCTCCACCCACGTCACCGCCATGCCCTTCTCCATGATGGTAGGGATGATGTCGGTGGTGCGCCTGGGCATCCTGGCCCGCTATCCCAACCTACGCTGCGCGTTCCTGGAGATCGGCGCCACCTGGTTCCCCTACTGGGCCTGGTGGGTCGGCAAGCACATCGAGCACGTCCGGGGGCCGCGCGGCGACGGACGCCACGAGGGCAACTGGGGCCGGGCGCCCTACACCCTGCCGGAAACCATCCGGGAGCCCATGGAGGACATCCTCGCCGGACGCATTCTTTCGGGCTTCGAGGACGACGAGAACCTGCGTTCCATCATCGACCAGGTCGGCGCCGGCTCGCTCATGTACGCCAGCGACTACCCCCACAGCGACATGGACTGGGGCAGGGTGGACGCCATCAAGAACAACGACTCCATTACGCGGGAAGAGAGGGACGCCCTCCTGGGCGGCAACGCCCAGCGGTTCTACAAGCTGGAGCTGGGATGATCATCCAAACTCCGTGTATGAGACCTGAACTCCGCTAGAGGTCGCGACAGAGCACGGATTGAGGGACTTCGGCGCAGAACTCGGCCAATTTTTGACGCTCCGCAGTTGCCGGTTCTTGCTCGCGGCGCTTTCTCGTCTCCTGTCCCGTTTTGTCGTCCCGGCAGAGCGCGGATTGCGGCACCACCGCGCAGAACTCAGCCAGCAGATCCCGTTCCGTCGGTTTGCCGTGTCTCTCGCGACGCTCTGTCGCCGGACGTCCGCTTCTTTGAGCATCTGTCCCGAACATTTCACGTCTCCAGCGCTCGAAAGCTTCGACCAGACGCTCAGGGAACCGCTTCCGCTGTCTCTCGACTTCGGATACGAGATTGGCGAAGTCCGAATCTCCAAGGATCTCGGTCCGTGAGAGCATACCGTCGGAGTCGTAGTCGAAATTGGCGATCAGCGGTGCTGTTACGAACGCTCCGACTGAACCTGCCACGATCACGAAGTCCAATTCATGGTTCTCCGGTGGTTCAACGGAAGCAAACCCTCGTCGGGCGGTCATGCTTTTGCGATCGGCAACATAGGTTTGGTATGCTACTCCACCCGCGACTATTCGGAATAGGCGATTGATTTCAGCAACGCTGACCTTGCCGTCGGCGGTTACATCGGCTGTTTCCCATATTGTATCGAGGACGCAACGCTGTACGTCAGTCGTGGGATCGCAGGCCGCAATCTTCCTCTCCAGGCTGTCAAAGATCCTCGCATGAACTCCCGGTGGTTCCAGTGGCGGGAAGTCCTTTGCGTAGTGATGCGGCGGCCAGACCCCACCCAACACGAGGATGCTGGCCAACGTCCATGCGACAGTAATCCGAGTTGTCATTTCTACTCCGAGATTGGGTTCAACCGTTTGCCCAAGAACGCTTCGTGCCGGAGCACGATCTAGCGGATGCTACTCGAGGGTCGCCCTGGGACTTTCCTCATGGTTGTCCGGCGCCGTCGCTCCTCTCGCTGATCGTCCGGAACACCCGCATGAAGTTCCCGCCCAAAATACCTGAAGCTTCGCTCTTGGAGAAACCGGCCGCCAGCAGCCCTGCCGCCAGGTCCGGCAACTCGCCGTAGTCGTCGAAGACGGTGTTGTTCAGCCCGTCCATGTCGGTGCCCACGGCGAGGTGCTCGGGGCCCACCAGGTCGGCGAGCCTCCTGAAACGGCGGATCCACCGTTCCAGGCCGCCACGGCCGGCGGGCCAGACGCCGATGACGCCGCCGGTCGAGGCGATGAGTCTTGCGTGGTCGGCGTAGATGAAGCGTGTGTACTTGCGCGGTGTGCGGCGGAGCGCGGTGTGGCTCAGGATGATGGGCCGGGTGGTGATGTCAACCACGTCGCGGGTCACCTGCTTGGTGGCGTGGGCGACGTCTACGACCAACCCGACGCGGTTCATCTCTCGGATCACCTTGGCACCGAACGGCGTCAGGCCGTGGTGCCGCGGCTCCTCGGTCTGGATGTCGGCGACGGCGTTGATGTTGTAGTGGACGAGTTGGATCGAGCGGATGCCATGCTCGAATGCTTCCTGGACGCGGTCGAGACGTTCTTCTAGAAAGTCGGCTCCCTCCGCGGCGAGGATGGCGCCGGGCCGGCGTGATCGTTTGGCGTCCAGGACGTCGTCGGGCCCCAGCACCCGCAAGAGCCGGCCTTGGTCGAACCACGGGTCGAGCACGGCGAAGCGGGCGTAGGTGTCGCCGTACGATTCCCCGGGCTCGAACTTCCGCTGCGCCCGGATCCTGCCGGACTGGCGGTCACGGCGGATGATGGCACGATCGGTGCTCACGCAGAAGAAGGCGGCGCTCAGGCCGCCCCGAGCCATTTCCAGGACACGCTGGTCCAAACCGGTGTTGTCCCGGTGAAAACGCCCCGGATGGGCATGGATGTCCACCGATGGATGAAGGCCCACTCCCGTGGTCACGCCGCGAGACTGCCCATCAACCGTCCGTAGCCCGTCACACTCTCCCTGATGCGGATCAACTTCAGCGCGTACCAGATGTAGGCCTGGCAACTGGTGACCACCGGCTTCTCGATCTCCTGCTCCAGCAGCTCCACGTCCTCGATGGTGGGCCAACGGGGGCAGGGGACGAAGATGCCGTCCGCCTCGGGGGCCTTTTCGTAGAGGCGCTTGGCGATCTTGTAGGAGGCGTGCACGGGCAGGTCCGAAATGGCGGAGTTTTTGCGCACGCCATAGCCCTCGATCTGCAGCACCTCGAAGCCGGAAGCCTCGAGAAAGGCCTTCATGCGGGCGTTCAGCTCGTCCTCGTGGGGGGTGGCGACGACAAGGCTGTGGAGCCCCATGGCCTTCAGCGCCTCCACCTCGCCGGTGATGCCGGCGGTGATGGGAACGCCGGTCTTCTCGGTGAGGCGTTGCCCCATCTCGGTGTCGCTGCCGTAGCCCAGCTTTGTGAAGAGCGGGGAGCCGCCGAGAATGATCACGTCGCAGCCGTTGTCCACCAAGTCCAGGGCCGCCTCCTCGATGCGTTCGAGCTGCCGCTCGAAGTCGGCGTCCACCAGTTGCCGGATGGTGCCGGTGCTGTTGAGCAGTTGAAAACCCTCGGGCAGCATCCGGTAGAACTCGTAAACGAGGGTGTCTCCGCGGGACGGAGCCACATGGCCGACACGTGCTCGCCAACCGTACATGATGAGCCTCCTCAAACGGGGGTCGGTGCGCGGAGATCGAGGCAGCGCTCGATCTCCGTGAACACCTCGTTGAAATGCATGACGCGGGTTACGCCGGGATGCGAGAAATGGCGGTTATAGGGATGGTGCGGCATCAGCACCCGGGCCTCGGTATGCTCGGCCACGTCCTGGCAGTTCTCGTAGTTGTCGTCGACGAACAGCACCACGCCGAGCCTCTCCACCACCGCGGACTTCTCCTTCTCCACCAGGTGAACGTCGGGGTTCGTGATGCCGTGCCGCCGAAACCACTCGGAGGTGACCGCGTGGATGTCCCAGCTCTCGTGCCCGGTCCGGTGCGTGATGAACGAAAGCTGCCGGCATTCGCTCAGGTGCTCCAGCCGTCGCCACTGATCAGGGCTCAGGAGCGAATCCAGCCCGTCCCAGAACCGGGGGTCCTGCCGCACGGCCTCGGCGCATTCCCTCACCGCCTCCTCGGTCAGCGTCGGATGCGCCGAGAGGCGCACGCTGCGGAGCGATTCCGCCGGTATCGGCCCTTTGCCGATGCGCCTTTCGAGACGAGCAAGGAACGGGGAGAGAAAGTCGGCCACCACGCCGTCGATGTCCAGCCCCACCATCGTGAGCTAGAGCTTACGCAATCCCGGGGTGCGCCGCAACGCCCGCCCGCGCGTCCCGGACGGGCGGCCCTTCCTTGACGTACCGCAAGCGGTCGGATACAAATGATTTTTTCTTCAGGCACACCGCAGCGCCCGCCCGCTTTCCTCTGAATCAACCGGAGCTCTAAGCGCAGGACCATCGGGTCGTCGGTGGCGGCGCATGGCACAGGCCACAGCCGCGTACAACGCGCTCGCCGAGACATGAGCGATCGGGGGCGGTTGTGTTTAACGAGTCAGGAGACGTCATGGCCAGAGTCGGGTTCGCACTTGGATACGGAAAGTTCACCAACGTCCGGGAGATCGCCGATCTCATGCGGCGCGCGGAGGAGCGGGGCTTCGAGATGGGCTTCTTCTCGGAGACCATCGAGCTCATGCGCGACTCGGTCTCCGCCCTGTCGGCCATGGGCCTGGCCACCTCCAAGGTCACCCTGGGGGCCACTCAGATCGTCCGCCTGCGCACGCCCATCTGCATGGCCCAGTCGTTGATGACACTGGACGAGATGACCGACGGGCGCATCACGCTGGCGCCGGGCGCCTGTACGCGAAGCCACGCGCGAGTCCATGCCATGGAGCACCAGGATCCCCCTCAGGTGCTCAAGGAATACATCGAGTCCATGCGGCTGCTCTTCACCGGCGAGAAGGTCGACTACGAAGGCCAGTTCGTCAAGTTCAAGAACGTCGGCATCGGCTGGAAGCCGCTGCGCACCAACATCCCGCTCTACATCCCGGCCACCGCGAGGCCG
>JAJDTQ010000138.1 GCA_022827045.1 Candidatus Binatia bacterium | reverse complement strand
CGAAATGTTGACGATGGCGCCGCCGCCCTGGCGGATCATGATGGGGATGACCGCCTTGCAGGTGAGCAGGACGGACGTGACGTTGCGGGCCAGCACGGCGTCCCAGTCGTCGCGCTCGAGTTCCAGCACCCACCGCCCCGGGCCCTGGCCGCCGACATTGTTGTGGAGGATGTCGATCCGGCCGAAGGTCTCCACGCAGGCGTCGACCATGGCCTTGACGTCGGCTTCCGATGTCACGTCGGCCGCGTAAGTGGCGCACACGCCTCCCTCGGCCTCGATGATCTCCTTGGTCTCCTCCGCCGCCTCCGCGCGGTAGTCCACCGCGAATACCTTGGCCCCCTCACGTGCGTAAAGCACCGCCGAGGCCTTGCCGTTGCCCCATCCGGGGTCGATGGAGCCCGCGCCGGCCACCAGCGCCACCTTGTCCTTCACGCGTTCGCCTCGCTTGACTGCTTGCATGGATCATTCCTCCTAACCGATTCACTTGCCCGGCTTCGAGAGCCGCCGAGTGGCGTCCTCCAAGTATCTGAAACCGGGGCGCACGGGAACCGGGGGTTGGGTGTCAGATATAGTACATGTGAGGTCGTTCGTCCGGCTCGCACACGTCGGCCAGGGTGACTCCGTCGATGACCTCTTCCATGGCGGCCGTCGCTCTCCTCCAGGTCTCCAGCACCTTTCGGGCGGCCACCGAGTCGGCCGTGTATCTACGCAAGGTCTCGTCCGTCCCGGTCACGGGCCCGCTCAAGACATCCAGTACGTCGCGCAGCGGAATCTGCTCAGGCGCGCGGGTGAGGTAGTAGCCGCCTCCCGGCCCGCGGTTGGCGCGCACGAGATCCGCCTGCTTGAGCGAGATCATGATCTGCCCCAGGAACTCTTCGGGGACCGCCTTCCTGGCCGCGATCTCCTTCACCTGGATCGGCGTCTTCGCATCCCAGCGCCGCGCCAACTCCTCCAGTGCCAGGATTCCGTAAGTACCGCGAGAACTAATTTTCATGGACAACCCAAAATTATCTTACTTTATTACTCGGTAATCCAGTTCAGAGCAACCCATGCCCCGTGCGACAGGGGAGCGGAGTCGTCCATTGCCGTGGTCATCAGCGAGATGACGGCGCAACTGCCGCTATCTCGTCGAGGGCTTCCGGATTGGCCAGAGCTTCCCGATTCCGCACCGGCTCCCGGTCGAGAATGGCCGACACGGCCTTTTCCACCTTCTTCCCGTTGCGCGTGACCGGCACTTGGCTGATCTGTTTCAGGATGGCCGGGACGTGCCGGGGCGTGGCCTGCGCGCGGATCGCCGAGCGAATGGCCTCGGCCGTCTCCGTGTCCAGCGGCCGGTCGAGTACGACGAACAGCGCCACTCCGGTTTCGCCCCTGTCCTTGTAGCTCGCCACGATGCTGTCCCGGACGAAGGGCAGCCGTTCGACGATGCGGTAGATCTCGGCGGTGCCGAAGCGGATCCCCGAGGGGTTGAGCGTGGTGTCGCTGCGGCCGTGGATCACGAAACCCTGCTCGGGGGTGGCGGCGAGGTAGTCGCCGTGACGCCACACGCCGGGGTAGTCGGCGAAGTAGGTGTCGCGGTACCTGGCGTCGCCGGGGTCGTTCCAGAAACCCAGGGGCATGGAGGGAAACGGCTTCCGGCACACCAGCTCGCCCTCCTCGCCCGTCAGCGGCCGGCCCTGTTCGTCGAACACGCTTACGTCCACTCCCAGCGCCGGCCCCTGGATCTGGCCCGGGTACACCGGGGAGATCGGATTGCCCAGCACGAAACAGCCGATGATGTCGGTGCCTCCCGAGATCGAGCACACCTGCACGTCCGGAAGGATGGCCTCGTGGACGTAGTGGAACTGGGACGCCTCAAGCGGCGAGCCGGTGGAGAGGAGGGTGCGCATGCCGTCGAGCCGGTAGTTGCCGGCGGTACGGAAGCCGGCCTTCTCCAGGTGGGCGAGAAGCTTCGGGCTGGTGCCGAAGACGGTGATGCCGTGGTCCTCCGCGAGCCGCAACAGCCTGTCCTCCCGCGGGTAGGTGGGGCTTCCGTCGTACAGCACGACGGTGGCGCCCTGGGCCAGACCGCTCACCAGCCAGTGCCACATCATCCAGCCGCAGGTGGTGAAGAAGAAAACCGTGTCTTCCCGGCCGACGTCGGTATGGAGCTTGTGCTCGGTGTGGTGCTTGAGGGCCGTGCCGCCGGCGCCGTGCACGATGCACTTGGGCAGTCCGGTGGTGCCGGACGTGTAGAGGATGTAGACCGGGTGGTCGAAGGGAAGCGCGGTGAACGTCGCCTCCTCGGCGCCGTCGCCGAGAAAGGACTCCCATGGGATGGCTGCGCCGGGCACGCTCTGGCCGGTGCCGGTAACCATGACCCAGCGTTCCAGGCTGGGAAGGGATTCCACCAGCCGCCGCGTCTTCTCGATGCAATCGTGGCGCTTGCCGTTGTAGTAATAGCCGTCGCACGACACCAGCACCTTGGGGTTGATCTGGCTGAAGCGGTCGAACACCCCCTGGAAGCCGAAATCCGCCGAGGTGGCGGTCCACACCGCGCCCAGGGATGCCGTCGCCAGCATGGCCACCACGGTCTCCAGGACATTGGGCAGATAGCCGGCCACGCGGTCCCCGGGTCCGACCCCGGCGCGCCGCAGGGCGGCCTGGCAGCGACCCGTGAGCGCGTGCAGCTCACGGAACGTCACCGCACGGCATTCACCCAGCTCGTTCTCCTCGATGATGGCGACGTGTTCGTCCTTGTGCCGCAGGAGCTGCCCGGCAAAGTTGAACCGGGTCCCGGGGAACCAGACTTCGCGCTCCAGGCGGTGGGGCGGGGGCATGGAGTCGTCCGCCAGCACCGCGCCCGCCGGCTTCCGGCCGGTGGCGTCGACCCATGCCGCCGCCCAGAAATCCTCCAGCCGCGACACGCTCCAGTCGTGAAACGCCGCAAAGGAGTCACCGGGTATGTCGTGGGCGGCGCGCAACCCTTCCCGGAACCGGTACAGGCGGGATTGCCGGATCCTTTCCTCGGTGGGTGACCAGAGCGGTGTCATCCTTCACCTCCCAGTCTAGGGTCACGATCCGCGGCGCGAATCCCGCTCCTCCGCTACGCGGTGGGGCCGGGCGAAGGGACACAAGCGGTTGGCCATGACGATGGCCCGATTGGGCGCGTCGAAGCCGGTCCTCAGCTCGAAGTGCCGGTGCATCACCGACTCCGGGTCGTCGGTGTGAACCGCTCCCAGAAGGTGTCCCATCTCGTGGATGATCGCCACCGCGTCGTGGGTCAACTCGCGGTCGTTGTAGTCGAAGGACTCGCCGACGTGGCTCACGATGTAGTTTCCCAGCCCTTGCGTGCAGTTGCCGAAGCGGTCCGCGCGCGCGCGCCCTCCCTTGTAGAAGTTGAGCGGCTGCCGGGTCAACCCGATGACCACGTCGTAGGGCGCGTCGCCGCCGGCGCGCGGATAGGAACGCTTGAGCCATCTCATCAGCGTGACCGACGACGACGTCGTGCCCTCCACACGCCAAGCCTCGGTGGCCTGATGCGCCAGCCGAATGCCGAACCGCTCTTCGTAGTAGTCCGATGCCGCCCGCAGCAGGTCCCGGGCGGTGTCGCGCCAGCGCGGTTCCGCCCGCCGCAATACGGAATCGGCCACCAGCTTGACCCGTACCACCCGGACCGGGCGGTGGATCTTTCCCGGCAGGACCGCGGTGCAGCCCGCCAGCAGCAGGGCGCTAGAGGCGCACCAGATCGTCAACCGGCGTAGCATCATCGGTGAGAAGCTCCACGTCGTCCTGCTCCAGCGGGCCGGTGTAGTAGGACTTGCGAATCTTGCTGATGGGGTCGGGGAACAGGTCGCGGCCGAGGCCCGCGGCGCGCCGTTCCATCTCCTTCATGCTCATGCGTTCCCGCGCCTTGCTGGCCAGCACCACGACGTTCTGGATCTCGCTCAGCACGTAGCCGCGGTTGCCGAACGTGGGGAAGGTGTAGACCTGGGGAAACACCTGGCCCAGCGTCTTGATGGCGGCCCGGATCGTCGTGCTGTCCGGTCCCCGCAACGAGCCGATGAGATTGAGCACCATCACGCCTTCGGGGGTCATCCTGTCCCGGGCGATGGTGAAGAACTCCCGGGTGACCAGGTGGAACGGCATGTTGTCCGCGTAGTAGGCGTCCAGCAGGATCAGGTCGAAACGTTCCCGGGTGCGTTTCAGGAACTGGCGGCCGTCGCCGCTGTGGACGCGCTGATGCGGGTCCACGCGGTAATGGAAGTACTGGCGGGCGATCTCCACCACGTCCGGGTCGATCTCGATGGAGTCGATCTCCATGTCCGGGAACTCCTTGTGGTACTTCTTGGCCACGGAGCCGCCGCCCAGTCCGATGAGCAGGGCCTTGGCGGCGTCCGGTCTGAGCACCAGGCCCAGCGAGGCGAAGCGGGAGTAGAGCAGCTCCAGGGACGTAGGGTCGCGCCGGTCCATGGAGCTCTGCAGCGTGCCGTCGAAGTAGAGGTAGCGGCGTTCCCGGGTCTCTTCCACCCGGATGCGGTGGTAACCGGTGTCCTTCTCGTAGAGCGTCTTGGCCCAGCCGCGTCCCAGGGGCGCCAGCACGGCCGATATGATGGATTTCGGCGACACCGGAGCGGCGTTACAGTTGACTGTAGTACCAGTCCTCATGGACCAGCGACATGGGCTCCAGCAGGTCCTCGGAGATCCCTTCGATGAACTGGGACGGCCGCGAGAACACCATTCCCAGGGAACGGTCGTACACGCGCGAGGGATAGGCGAAGAAGAGGTTTTCCTTGGCGCGCGTGGCGGCCACGTACAAGAGCCTTCGTTCTTCTTCCAGCTCCTCGATGCTGTTGGTGTTGTAGTAGGAAGGGAACCGCCCTTCCAGCGCCCAGATGATGAATACGGAATGCCATTCCAGACCCTTGGCGGAATGGACCGTGGACAGCACCAGCGGGCCCTCGTCGGGGTCCACGGGCTGGGCCTCGTCCACGCTGGCGGAGGGCGGGTCCAGCGCCATGTCGCTCAACAGCCGCTCGATGCTCTGGTAGCGTTCGGTCAGCCCCTGGAAATGCTCCAGGTCCCGCAGCCGCTTGGGGTAGTCGTCGGCGTGCTTGCGCTTGAGGATCGGCAGGTAGTACTGCATCAGGTACTGCGCCATGTCCGCCGGCCGGGTCCGCTCCGAGCACTCGCCCAGTACCTGCCCCAGCGTCTTGAGCGGTTGTTTCGCCCGGCCCCCCGATTCGGTCCGTCGCAGGCACTCGCCGGGATCCGCCTCGCCCAGGAGCTGCTCGATGAGCTTGCGGCTCATCTGCGGGCCGACGCCCTCCAGCAGCATGAGTACGCGGCCCCAGGACACCGCGTCCCTGGGGTTGCTGATGACCCGCAGGTGCGCCAGCACGTCCTTGATGTGGGCGGTTTCCATGAACTGGAAGCCGCCGCGCTTCACGAACGGGATGTCGTGGCGGGCGAGCTCGATCTCCAGGTCGAAGGAATGGAAGCTCGAGCGGAACAGCACGGCCATGTCCCAGAGCGGGACTCCCTCTTCCCGCAGCTCCAGCACGCGCTGGCAGACGAACCGCGACTGGGTGTGCTCGCTCTCCGCCTGGACCAGCAGCGGCATCTCGCCTTCGCTCTTGCGGCTGTGGAGGTTCTTCTCGTAGCGCTCGGCGGCCCGGCCGATGATCTCGTTGGTGAGCCTCAGAATGGGCTGGGTGCTCCGGTAGTTCTCCTCCAGCGGAATGATCCTGGTTCCCGGGAACTGGTTGGGGAAGTCCATGATGTTGCGGAAGTGGGCGCCCCGGAACGAGTAGATGCTCTGGGCGTCGTCGCCCACGGCCATGACGTTTTCATGGGTGCAGGCCAGGCGGCGGATGATGTCGGATTGCAGCCGGTTGGTGTCCTGGTACTCGTCCACCATGATGAAGCGAAAGCGCTCCGACAACCTGCGCCGCAGGTCCTCGTGGGCGTCCAGGAGATCCTTCAGGCAGGTGAGCAGATCGTCGTAGTCCAGCAGCGACTTCTCGCGCTTGTAGATCCGGTAGCGCTCCGCGATGGTCGTTAGCTCCTCCAGGAAATCCGCGAGGTGCGAGTACTCCCGTTCCACCAGCTCGGCGAGGGGCATCTGCCGGTTCCGCGCCAGGCTCTGGATCTCGCCGATGGTCTGCTTTCTGGGGAAGCGCTTCTCGCGCTTGTCGAGTCCCATCTCGGTACGCAGGAGCTGGATCACGTCCTCGCTGTCCGAGCGGTCCATGATGGTGAACCCCGGCGCCAGTCCCATGAGCTGGCCGTACTGCCTCAGCACCATGTTGCCGAACGAGTGGAAGGTCCCGCCGGCGATGCGCTCGCAGCGGGAATCGGTCAACAGGCTGGCCCGCTGCAGCATCTCTTCCGCCGCCCGGCGGGTGAAGGTGAGCAGCAGGACGGAGCGTGGATCGATGCCCCGCTCGATGAGCCGGGCGACCCGGTACACGAGGGTCCGGGTCTTCCCGGTGCCGGCGCCGGCCACCACCAGCAGCGGACCCTCCAGGAACATCGCGGCTTCGCGTTGCGCCTCGTTGAGCTCCTCCTCGTAGTCGATCGTCGATGGGGCGGGCGATGGAGGGGGGTCGATGCTCTTGAGGACGTATTTGCGCGCCAAGCCTCTTCTCCGGTTGTTGCAGGGGGCTTCTCGTGCCGTTGCCGGTGTGGCGGTGCACGGAAGCAGGACAAGGTTAACACAACCCGCGTTCCCCGGAAAGATTGGCTGTTGCAAACCGAGCGGCAAAGAAATAAACAGGCATGGGTTTCACGATGACGGCTTCCAGGGTCATGAAAGCTGTGGTTCGCATGCGGTCCTTCTTGGCCGTTCCGGTTCTCGGCGCTTTTTTCCTTTCGGGCTTGTCCTTTTCCCCGGCGCAAACTCGTCTCGACGGCGTCGTGGTATCGGACCATGATGCCGCGGTCAGGGCGGGCATGGGGATCCTGGAGCAGGGCGGCAACGCGGTGGATGCCGCGGTGGCGACCGCGTTCGCCCTGGCGGTGGTGGATCCGGCCTCGTCGGGTCTGGGCGGGGGCGGCGTGATGGTGCTCTACCAGGCTCGTGAGAAGAAGGCTCATGTGCTCGACTTCACGGAAGTGTCCCCCGCGGCCGCGGCCCCGGATCTCTATCGGAATGGGGGACGCGTCCGCCGGGAACTCCTGGAGACCGGCGACCTGGCGGTGGCGGTTCCGGGAACCGTGGCCGGCCTCGCCGAGGCGCTCAAGCGGTTCGGGAGCCTGCCGCTGGAAACCGTGCTGGCACCGGCCGTGCGTTATGCCGCCGAGGGGTTTCCGGCAACGCGCCGGCTGCGCCGTGCCATCGAGGAGAACCTTCCGGCGCTCCGGCAGCGCGCCAATTTTTCGCGCATCTTTCTGAAGGAGTCCGGGGAGCCCCGTGAAGTGGGAGAGATGATCCGTCAACCGGAGCTGGCGGAAACCCTCAAGACCATCGCCAGGGAGGGAGCCGGCGCCTTCTACGAGGGCGCCATCGGCCAGGCCCTTGCCGCACGAATCAAGACCCTCACCCTGGACGACCTCAACAGCTACAAGCCGGTGTGGCGCGGTCCGATCATCGGCAGCTACCGGGGCCGCACCGTGATCACGGCGCCGCCTCCAAGCCTGGGAGGTCTGGCCCTGGCGGGGATGCTGCGCGTCATGGAGGGCTATGGCCCGGACCAGTTCCGCCACAACTCGGGGGCTTATCTGCATCTGGTCGCGGAAACCGCCAAGGCGGGCGCGGCGGACCTTCTGAAGCACGCGGGCGAGCCGGATTTCGGCGAGGCGGCGCAGCGGCTCATTTCCCGCGAGCGCGCTTCCGCGCTTCGCAACGAGATATCCATGGACCTGGCCGCGCGGCGGAGCGGCGCCATGCCCGTGGCGGCCGCCGGCGAGCAAGGCGGCACCAGCCATATCGGGGTGCTGGACGGCGACGGTAACGCCGTCTCCATGAGCCTCGCCATCGGGAGCTCTTTCGGCTCCAAGGTGCTGGTGCGCGAGACCGGCGTCATCCTCAACAACCAGATGTGCCAATTCTGGGTTCCCGAGACGTCGGCCGGCAACGCCCTTGCCACGCTCAAGCCCCGAAGACGGCCGGTGAACCGCATGACCCCGGCGATCCTGCTCCGGGACGACCGGCCGGTGCTGATCGTCGGCGCTTCCGGAGGCGCCCGGACAACCGGAGCGGTGCTCCAGATCATCCTCAATGTCCTGGATTTCCGCATGCCGCTGACCGAGGCGGTGGCGGCGCCACGCCTCCACGTCCCCACGGGTGGGGCGCAGGTCGTGGAGTTGGAGCCGGCGGTGAGCGACGAAGCAGCCGCGGGGCTCGAGGGCAAGGGTCACACGGTTCTGCGAGCCCGGAGGCTGGGTGAGGTTCAAGCCATCCGGGTCGAGGGCAAGCGCATCACCGGAGCCTCGGATCCGCGCGGCGCGGATACCACGCGGTGAAGGGTTGCCTCAGCGGCGGTCGAAGGGGTTCTTGATGAGGATGGTCTGGTCGCGGTCCGGCCCGACCGAGGCGATGACGATCTCCGTGTCCACCAGCTCCTCCAGCCGCTGCATGTAACGCCGCGCGTTCAAGGGCAGATCGGCGACACTGCGGGCGCCGGAGACGGGTTCCCGCCAGCCCTCGAATTCCTCCCACACGGGTTCCACGGACTCCATCACCTTGAGGCTCGCCGGGAAATGGTGCAGCAGCCTCTGCCCCGACCGGTATGCGGTGCACACGCGGATCGTCGGCAGGCCCGTGAGCACGTCCAGCTTGGTCAACGCGATGCCGGTCAAGCCGTTCAGGCGGACGGCGTGCCGCACCGCCACCACGTCGAACCAGCCGCAGCGCCGCGGGCGTCCGGTGGTGGCGCCGTACTCGTCGCCGTCCTGGCGCAGCTTGTCGCCCTCCGGGCCGGTGAGCTCGGTGGGGAACGGCCCGCTGCCCACGCGGGTCGTGTAGGCCTTGGAGATGCCGATGACCTCGTGGATGTGCCGCGGCCCTACGCCGGCCCCCGAGCATACGCCGCCGATCACCGTGTTGGATGAGGTGACGTAGGGGTAGGTGCCGTGGTCGACGTCGAGCAGAGTGCCCTGCGCGCCCTCGAACAGGACGTTCTTCCCGTCCCGGAACATCTCCTCCAGCAGCACGCCGGTATCGGCGACGTAGGGCGCGAGTTGCTCCCGGTAGCCGCCGTAGGTGTGGTGGATCTCCTCGAAGTCGAGGGCCTGTTCCTTCAGGATCGCCTTGAGGTAGCCGTTCTTCTCCTCGATGTTGTGCTCGAGCTTGGCGCGGAAGGTGTCCTCTTCCAGCAGGTCGATGACGCGTATGCCCACCCTGGCGGCCTTGTCCTCGTAGGTGGGTCCGATGCCCCGGCCAGTGGTGCCGATCTTGCCGGCGCCGCGCATCCGCTCCCGGGCCAGGTCGATGGCCCTGTGGTAGGGCATGATCAGGTGCGCCTGCTCGCTGATGCGAAGCTGGGAGGCGTTCTGCAGGTGGCCTTGCTCCCGCAGTTCCCGCAGTTCGTGCAGCAGGACCTCCGTGTCCAGCACCACGCCGTTGCCGATGACGCAGACCTTGTCCCGGTGCAGCGCTCCCGACGGGATCACGTGCAGGATGGTCTTCTCGCCGTTGACCACGAGCGTGTGGCCGGCGTTGTTGCCGCCCTGGAACCGTACGACCACATCCGACTGCTGGGCCAGGAGGTCGACGATCTTGCCCTTTCCCTCGTCGCCCCACTGGGCGCCTATGACCACGACGTTTGCCACTTTCGGGATCTCTACGTGGGACAGGACACTATAATCTTACCGCCGTCGTCGAGATGACCTCGGGCAACGCCCTGAACCTGTCCAGAACCTCCCTCGGCACCGGGTTGTCCACGCGGATGAAGGAGATGGCGCGGCCGCCGACCTTTTCCCGCCCAAGCTCCAGTCCGGCAATGTTGATGCCGTTGTCGCCCAGCAGCGCGCCCATGGCTCCCACGACCCCGGGAACGTCGTGATTGTACGAGACCAGGATGTGGCCCTCGGGCACGGCCTCGAAGTAGAAGTCGTTGAGGCGCACGATCCGAGGGTTGTTGGTGCCGAACAGCGCGCCTTCGATCTCGGTCTCCTCGCCCCCGGTGCGGGAACGGACATTGATGTAGCTGGCGAAGTCCCGGGTTATCTCGCTCTTGGACTGGACCACCTTGATGCCGCGCTCCTGGGCGATGAACGGCGCGTTGACGTAGTTGACGGTTTCTCCCAAGGCAAAGCTCAGCACCCCCTTCAGCACCGCCAGGGCGATGGGCGCGATGTCGTATTGCGCCACTTCGCCGCCGCCCTCGATGCGGATCTCCTCGGGGAACTTTCCCGACAACTGCACATGCAGGCTTCCGAGCTTCTCTCCCAGGGTCAGGTACGGTTGCAGCTCCCGCAGCAGGTCCTGGCTCACGCTGGGCGCGTTGACCGCATAGCGGATGACGCCGTCCACGAGAAAGTCCCGGATCTGCTCCGCCACCGCGATGGAAACGTTGAGTTGGGCTTCGTCGGTGGAGGCGCCCAGGTGCGGGGTGGTCACCACCTGGTCCAGTTGCACCAGCGGGTGGTCCGGCCCCGGGGGCTCGTCGACGTACACGTCCAGCGCCGCCCCGGCCACCTTGCCTTCTTTGAGGGCCTCGACCAGGTCATTCTCGTCGACGATCCCGCCGCGGGCGCAGTTGATGATGCGCACGCCGGTCTTCATCTTGGCGATGGCCTCGCGGTCGATGAGCCCGCGCGTTTCCTCGATCAGCGGCACGTGGACGGTGATGAAGTCGGACCGGCGGTAGATCTCGTCGAGGCTGGCGGATTCCACCCCCATGCGCGCGGCCGCCTCGGCCGGGATGAAGGGATCGTAGCCCAGCACCTTCATGCGCAGCCCCAGCGCCCGTTCGGCCACGATGCGCCCGACATTGCCCAGGCCGACGACTCCGAGAGTCTTGTTGCACACCTCCACGCCGGTGAACTTCTGCCGGTCCCACCGCCCGCTCTTGAGCGAGGACACCGCCTGGGGAATGTGCCGCGCCAAGGCCAGCATGAGCGAGATGGTGTGCTCGCCGGTGGTGACGTTGTTGCCCCCCGGCGTGTTCATCACCACGATGCCCTTCTTGCTGGCGGCGTCGACGTCGACGTTCTCCACGCCCACGCCGGCGCGCCCGATGATCCGGAGCCGGTGCGCGGCCGCGATGACCTCCGCGGTCACCTTGGTGCCGCTGCGAATGACCATGCCTTCGTATTCGCCGATGACCTCCTTGAGCTCGTCGGGCTTGAGCCCGGTCCGTACGTCGACGTCGATGTCCGCCGCGTCGTGCAGAACCGCGAGACCCACGTCGGGAAGCGGGTCCGATACCAGCACCTTCAACATGTCGCCTTCACCTCTGCGTCCTCCGAGTGTCCACGGCCGCCTCGCTCCGAACCCCTCACCCGGCCTTTGGCCACCCTAGCCACCCCTTCTCTCCCGCAGGGGGAGCGAACGACCCCCTCTCCCTCTGGGAGAGGGTTGGGGTGAGGGCCTCCGCCCCTCAGTCCAGCGCCTCCAGCAGGATCTCCTGGGCCGCGGCCACACCCGTGCCGAGAGTGATCGGCAGGCCGAACTTCCGAAACGCCATTTCCAGCGCGCTGACGGCCACGATGACGTCGAAGGCGCCCATGTGGCCCACGTGGGCGATGCGGATGGCTTTGCCCTGCAAGTCGTCCTGCCCCTCCGCCAGCGTGACTCCCATTTGCACACGGAGATAGTCGAGCAAGGCGTCGGCGTTGCATCCTTCAGGGACGTAGAGGCCCGTGGCCGCGGGGCTGGGGTTGTCCGGCGCCAGCAGCTTGAGCCTCATGGCCATTGCCGCCGCGCGCGTGGCCCGCGCCATCCGGTCATGCCGGGCGTACACGCGCTCAAGCCCTTCCTCGCGCATGAGCTTGAGGGCCGCGCACAGCCCGAACACCAGCGACACCGCGGGAGTATAGGCCGTGGAGCCCTTGGCCTGTCCCTTTCGCTCGCTTTCCAGGTCGAAGTAGAAGCGCGGCGACGCGGTTTCCCGAGCCCTTTCCCAAGCGCGATCGCTGAGGCCGATGAACGCCAGACCGGGCGGCAGCATCAGCGCCTTCTGCGAGCCTGTCACCAAGGCGTCGATGCCCCACTCGTCCATCGGGACGGACAGCACGCCCACCGCCGTGACGCCGTCCACCAGCAGCAGCGGCCCGCCGTCGCGGGTCAGGTCCGCGATCTCGCGCACCGGGTGAAGCGTGGTGGTCGAGGTCTCGCTGGCCTGGATGAGTACGCCCTTGGTGTCGGGATGCGACCGCAGCGCCGCCTCCACCGCATTCACCTCCACGGCCTTGCCCCACTCCACCTTGATCTCCACCACGTCGAGGGCGTAGGCGCGGCAGATGCGCAGCCAGCGTTCGCCGAACTTGCCGCCGTTGACCACGATGACCTTGTCGCCGGGCGAGAACAGGTTGGCCACCCCAGCCTCCATGGCGCCGGTACCCGACGAGGCCAGGATGATCACGTCGTTCGTCGTGCCGAACAGTGTCCTCAGCCCCTGCCGCGCCTCCTCCAGGACCGCCGCGAACTCCGGCGTCCGGTGGTGGATCATGGTCTGCGCCATGGCCAACTGCACTTCGTTGGGAATGGGCGTCGGACCGGGAGAAAGGAGGTATTGCTTGATCATGGGCTTACATCCGATGACGCGTGAATCGTCCCCTCAACGGAAAGTGAAAGAGACTGGTTTTGCACAAAAAAAAGCCTGAACCTCTCTGGCATAGAGACCCAGGCGTTCGGCCGTCCAGCAGTCAAGCACTCCCTCGTGGTGAACTCCACGTACACGCCAGTTGTGCGAACTTATTCGTAGCTTGAGCGGGCGATTTTGTCAATTCCACGCGCGGGGTGCCCTGACTCTTTCCATGCGTGTCGCGAGCGTATAAGTTTCGAGCCTGCCATGGCCAACATACCCAAGATCGTCTTCTTCGACATCGACGGCACCCTGCTCCGTTCCCAGGACGGCCACGTCGCCTTCAACGACGCCATCCTCAAGACCTTCGGCATCCCCGGCGACATCCGCACCATCCGCCCCGACGGCAAGACCGATCCAATAATCCTGCAGGAGATCTTCGACGTAGCGGGCCACGACGTGGAATGGGGACCGGCGGACTGGGCCACCTTCAGCGCGCACCTCAAGGAAAGCTACACCCGCGCCATCTCCGAAGGCCGCACTCGCGTGAGGGCGCTCCCGGGCGTCCCCGAGTTGGTGAACGAGCTGAGCCGCATGTCCGACGTCTCCCTCGGCGTCGTCACCGGCAACATGGAGGTCACCGCCCGCCTGAAGCTCCAGGCCGCCGGAGTGGGCGAATACATCGGCCCCGGCGCCTTCGGCAGCGACTCGGCGGTACGCAACGACCTCCCCGCCATCGCCATGGAGCGCTGGCGCCGCCACCTCAACCTCCCGGTGGAGCCCCGCCACTGCGTCATCGTCGGCGACACCCCCAGGGACCTCGAAGCCGCCCGGACCAACGGCATGAAGTGCCTCCTCGTCGCCACCGGCCGCTACAACCCCCTGGAGGAGCTCCGGAAGCTGGACGCGGACCGGCTCGTGCCGGACTTCTCCGACACGCGGGCGGCGATGGATGCCTTGATGGGACTGTTCGGGTAGGCTGGAGAGGATTTATAGCGAGTTTAGGAAGTTTATCGAATTTCTATAAACTGGGTTAAACTTGCTATAAACGAACATCGGGGTCAGTTGGAGTTGGCGAGGATAGACCGCGATAGTGGTTCATCATGACCAATCCTTTCTTTGAGCAGCCGGTCCTGAACTCCCCTTACAAGTATCCTAACCGCCATTGGGAACTGGACGAGACCGGACAACCGACCCAGGAGATCATCGATCGCCGGAGGCCGGCACAGTTCATCACGCCGATCCCAAAACCAAAGAAACGCAAGGGTTCAGCGACGGATCAGACCGCACCGTTGTTCAGCGACGGGAAAGGTCTTTCCACGGAGAACCAGCAATACGAGCTCACCGCCATCATCAACAGCGTGCGCCAGCAGGTCGACCGGTGGCGCGGCATACCGAACCCGAATCAGTGGCAGGTAACGCCGGAAACGGCTCGGCTTCTTCAGCACTGGCGACACCACCGCTATAGCGGCATCCAGCCTTTCTTTTGCCAGGTCGAGGCGGTGGAGACGGTCATCTGGTTGACCGAGGTCGCTCCTCAGGCCGGTCGCACGGGCAGACGGTTCCTCGACCACCTGGCAGACGCCAACCACGAGGCTAATCCCGAGTTGCAAAGGTTGGCGCTCAAGCTGGCGACAGGCGCGGGCAAGACCACGGTCATGGCGATGCTCATCGCCTGGCACACCGTCAACGCGGTGCGTCATCCTCAGAGCCGCCGGTTCACGCGAGGCTTCTTGGTGGTGACACCCGGCATCACCATCAAGGACCGCTTGAGGGTGCTTCAGCCTAACGATCCCGACAGCTATTACCAGAGCCGCGAGTTGGTCCCGAATGACATGCTACCGGACCTTCAGAAAGCACGGATCGTCATCACCAACTACCATGCCTTCAAGCTGCGTGACCGAATGGCTCTTTCCAAAGGGGGCCGCTCGCTGCTCCAAGGCCGCGGTGAGGTGCTCGCCACGCTGGAGACCGAAGGGCAGATGCTTCAGCGGGTCATGCCCGAGTTGATGGGCATCAAGAACATCCTGGTGCTGAACGACGAGGCGCACCACTGCTACCGGGAAAAGCCGGGGGAGGACGAGGAAGGCGCGCTCAAGGGCGACGACAAGAAGGAGGCCGAAAAGAACGCCGAGGCTGCCCGGTTGTGGATATCGGGACTCGAAACGGTGACGCGGAAGCTTGGCGTCAACCGGGTGGTTGATCTCTCGGCCACGCCGTTCTTCCTTCGAGGTTCAGGGTACGCCGAGGGAACGTTGTTCCCGTGGACCATGAACGATTTCTCCCTCATGGACGCCATCGAATGCGGCATCGTCAAGCTTCCACGGGTGCCGGTCGCCGACAATATCCCGGGCGACGAAATGCCCAAGTTCCGAAACCTTTGGGACAATATCCGCGGCGCAATGCCGAAGAAGGGGCGCGGCAAGGGCACCAGTCTCGACCCGCTGGAGCTTCCGACCCTCCTCAAGACCGCCTTGGAGGCACTTTACGGACACTACAAGAAGACCTACGAGGCCATGGCAGGTGCGGGCATCGAGGTGCCGCCATGCTTCATCGTGGTTTGCAACAACACCTCCACCTCCAAGCTCGTCTACGACTACATCGCGGGGTTTCACCGAGAGAATCCCGATGGTTCAACCACGCTACAGAACGGCAGCCTGGAGTTGTTCCGCAACTTTGACGAGCACGGCAACCGTTACCCGCGGCCCCGTACCCTGCTGATCGACAGCGAGCAACTGGAGTCCGGCGACACCCTGGACAAGGATTTCCGCAAGATGGCCGCGGAAGAGATCGAGCGTTTTCGCCGGGAGATCACGGAGCGCACCGGCGATCGCCAGAAGGCGGAGAACATCTCCGATCAGGACCTTCTCCGGGAGGTCATGAATACCGTCGGCAAACCGGAACGCTTGGGGGATTCGATCCGCTGCGTGGTGTCCGTGTCCATGCTGACCGAGGGCTGGGATGCGAATACGGTGAGCCATGTCCTCGGCGTGCGGGCATTCGGGACGCAGTTGCTCTGTGAACAGGTGGTTGGGCGAGCGCTGCGTCGGCAGTCATACGACCTCAACGATGACGACCTTTTCGACGTTGAGTACGCGGACGTGCTGGGCATACCATTCAACTTTACCGCGAAGCCCGTGGTGGTCCCGACGAAACCGCCGAGAGAGACGGTTCAGGTCAAGGCCATGCGGCCCGATCGCGATGCGCTTGAAATCCGCTTTCCCCGCGTCGCGGGGTACCGTGTGGAGTTGCCCGAGGAGAAACTATCCGCCGATTTCAACGAAGACTCGGTGCTGGAGCTTACGCCGGCTCTCGTGGGACCGTCCATCACGCGGAACCAGGGCATCATCGGCGAGGCCGTCGACCTCAATCTGGTTCATACGGGAGACATGAGGCCGTCGACACTGCTTTTCCACCTCACACAGCGATTGCTCTACACCAAGTGGCGTGATCCGGGCGAAGAGCCCAAGCTCCATCTTTTCGGACAACTCAAACGGTTGACCAAGCAGTGGCTCGACCGCTGTCTGGTCTGCAAGGGCAGCACCTATCAGGCCCAACTCATGTACCAGGAGCTGGCCGACATGGCGTGCGAGCGCATCACCGCCGCCATCACCCGCGCCGAAATCGGCAGCCGACCCGTCAAGGCGGTGATGGACCCCTACAATCCGGTGGGTTCTACAGCTCACGTGAACTTCACCACCACAAAAACAAGCCGTTGGAAGACGGACCCAAACCGCTGCCACGTCAACTGGTTGGTTCTCGACAGCGACTGGGAGGCCGAGTTCTGCCGAGTGGCCGAATCCCATTCACGGGTAAGGTCGTACGTCAAGAACCACAACCTCGGCTTCGAGGTTCCTTACCGCTACGCGTCCGAAGCGCGGACCTACATCCCGGACTTCATCGTTCTCGTGGACGACGGTCATGGCGACGACGATCTCTTGCGCCTCGTCGTCGAGATCAAGGGTTATCGGGGGGAGGACGCCAAGGAGAAGAAGGCTGCCATGGACACCTACTGGGTGCCGGGAGTCAACCGTCACGGCTCGTATGGCCGCTGGGCGTTCGTCGAGTTTACGGATGTGTACGAAATACAGGGAGACTTCGAGGCGAGAGTCGAGGATGCGTTCAACGACATGATCAGAAGGTGTCTTCCGGAGGCAGAAGTCGAAGCTGCGCAGTGGCTGGCTGCGGCGGGTGGAAGCGCTCCAGATGTCGAGGACGTTCCACGACGTCGATCGGAGTAATTTCCGATGAAACGATTACGCAAGAATTCCAAGACCGTCGAGAGCCTCACCCACGGCAAGGCCTCACGAAAGAACATCCCCACGGCGGAATATCAGCCGCTAATGAAAAAGGACGATGAGAGTCCGGTCCAGGTGGCCTACGAGCGCCGCAACCGCGACCTCGACCCGCAACTCGTCTGGCGCGGCAAGGATGTGCAGGACTGGTCTGACCTCGTCGTCCAGGCGCCGCCGCTGTTCATACAGGAAAAGGTCCACCCGAAGGCTCTGATCGAGGATCTGCTACGCAGGAGCAAGGAAACGGCGGCGGAGAAGGCAGCCGATGAAGCCGGCTTTGTGGTGGACCTGTTTGCCGATTTCAACGGGCTTCCTTCCGATGACGCCAAGACCGAGTTCTACCAACACGATGCCAATTGGTCGAACCGGATGATCCTAGGCGACAGCTTGCAGGTGATGGCGTCCCTGGCGGAGCGGGAGGGGCTGCGCGGTAAGTTGCAGTGCATCTACATCGACCCGCCCTACGGCATCAAGTTCAACTCCAACTTCCAGTGGTCAACGACCAGCCGCGACGTCAAGGATGGCAATGCGGCCCACATTACGCGCGAGCCGGAGCAGGTGAAGGCGTTTCGGGATACGTGGCGGGATGGGATTCACTCGTATCTGACGTATCTGCGGGATCGGCTAACGGTGGCGCGGGACTTGTTGGCGGAGAGCGGGTCGGTATTCGTGCAGATTGGGGACGAAAATGTGCATCGAGTGCGGGCGGTGATGGATGAGGTGTTAGGCGAGGAGAATTTCGTCAGCGAAATAATTACCAAAAAAAGCGGCGGCATGGGTCAAGCGCAGATAGACAACGTTTCCGACTTCATACTGTGGTACGCAAGAGACAAGGAATCGGTGAAGTACCGACCGTTGTTCGACCAGAAAGACTTTGCTTCAGGGCCTGGCTTACGTTACCGAACAGTGCAAGAAGCCACCGGCCTCACTCGACGGATGACAAAGGCTGAGGTTGAGGAGCCATCTCTATTACCAGAGGGTAGTCGCGTTTTTCTTGGTGGCCCGTTGACTTCTGAAACATCCAGCAACTCTACCACCTTCGATTTTGAACTGGCTGGCCAAGCGATAAGGCTCAGGAAGGGTGGTTGGAAAACGAACAAACTAGGCATGAGTCGACTCACAAAAGCAGATCGGCTGTTTAACACCAAGAGTTTTGCGAACTACAAACTCTTCTTTGACGACTTCTGTGCAGTTAGTATTCCAAACTTGTGGCAGGATACCATGGGGACCGCAGAGCAAAATAAGGTCTATGTGGTTCAGACTGTGCAGAAAGTTGTCCAACGTTGCATGCTCATGACAACCGACCCAGGTGATCTCGTCCTCGACCCCACGTGCGGCTCTGGTACTACAGCGTATGTTGCCGAGCAGTGGGGCCGGCGCTGGATCACAATCGATACCTCTCGCGTCGCGCTTGCGCTCGCCCGCAGCCGCATTATGGGGGCACGTTACCCTTACTACCTGCTCGCCGACAGTCGCGACGGACAAGCACAGGAAGCTGTGCTCGCGCGCAAAACCCCCTCGGAAGGGCCTACCTACAATGACATTCGCCAAGGCTTCGTGTACGAGCGTGTTCCCCACATCACCCTCAAATCCATCGCCAACAACGTCGAAATTGATGTGATCTGGGAAAAGTTTCGGGCAACTCTGGAGTCGCTGCGTCAGGAGTTGAATGACGCGCTCGGTTCTGCCAACGAGGAATGGGAAATCCCGCGCGACGCCGATGAAGCTTGGTCTGAGGAAGCCAGAAGGGTTCACGCGGACTGGTGGGAACAGCGCATCGCGCGGCAAAAGGAGATGGATGCGTCCATCGCCGCCAAGGCCGACTACGAATTCCTTTACGACAAGCCTTACGAACACACCAAGAAAGCCCGCGTCGCGGGGCCCTTTACGGTGGAGAGTCTGTCGCCGCACCGACTGCTGGGCGTCGACGAAGACGACGAACTCCTCGACAACGTCGCCGAAGCGAAGTTCGGGTACGGCGACCGACAGGATTTCGCCACGATGATCCTCGACAATCTCAAAACCTCCGGCGTTCAACAGGCCCACAAGGAGGATCACATCGCCTTCTCCAGCATCAGACCCTGGCCCGGCGATTTCGTTTGCGCCGAGGGAACCTACTCCGAAAGCAACACGGACTCGGGTCCAAGAAAACGCGCCGGCATCTTCATCGGACCCGAATTCGGCACAGTCTCCCGTCCCGATCTCGTATCAGCGGTGCGCGAGGCCGCCGACGCCGACTTCGACGTGCTGATCGCCTGCGCCTTCAACTACGATGCCCACGCAGCGGAGTTCAACAAACTCGGACGGGTCCCGGTTCTCAAGGCCCGCATGAACGCCGACCTCCACATGGCCGACGACCTCAAGAACACCGGCAAAGGCAACCTTTTCGTCATCTTTGGCGAGCCGGACATCGACATCCTCGACGCGGAGGATGGACAGATCCAGGTCAGGGTCAATGGTGTGGACGTTTTCCACCCCAACACCGGCGAAATCCGCAGCGACGGCGCTGACGGCATCGCCTGCTGGTTCATCGATACCGATTACAACGAGGAAAGCTTCTTCGTCCGCCACGCCTACTTCCTCGGCGCCAACGACCCGTACAAGGCCCTCAAGACCACCCTCAAGGCCGAGATCAACGAGGAGGCTTGGGAGACGCTGCACAGCGACATTTCCCGGCCTTTCGACAGGCCCGCCTCCGGCCGCATCGCCGTGAAGGTGATCAATCACCTCGGGGACGAGGTCATGAAGGTATTTCGGGTGTGAAGCTACCCTTACGACGGGGGAGGGCGCCTCATGGCTAGCGGTGACCAAATCAAGGCACTACTGAAGTCGCACGTCGAGGGAGACGACGACCGCTTCTTTGCCGTTGCCATGCAGGTGGCGGCTCATGAGGCTAGGCTCGGCCATGGCAAACTTGCCGAAGAGTTGCGCACCATGGTCGACGAAGCCAAGGGCCGGGTTGGGACGGATAGGCCCGTTCCCATCGGTCGCCCGCGGGGAGAACTCGCCAATCTCCTGGAAGCGTCATACCCGAAGGCCCGTCTCAGTGAGATGATTCTCAGCGATGTTCTCGCTGAGCAGATCAGACGGGTCATTCGGGAGCAGCGCCAAGCCGGTCGCATCCTGGCAATCGGCCTCTCCCCGAGGCGGAAGTTGCTGTTGATAGGGCCTCCCGGCACAGGCAAGACTTTGACGGCGACGGTTTTGGCGGGGGAACTCCGCCTTCCTCTCTTTCAGGTGAGATTGGACGGGCTTATCACCAAGTTCATGGGGGAGACCGCAGCCAAACTGAGGCAGATATTCGATGCCACAAGTCGGAACCGGGGCATCTACTTCTTCGATGAGTTCGACGCCATCGGTTCGCAGCGGGGTCTTGCCAACGATGTGGGCGAGATCCGCCGCGTTTTGAACAGTTTTTTGCAGATGATTGAGCAGGATGGCTCTCACAGTTTGGTCGTTGCGGCAACGAATCATCCCGGATTACTCGATCATGCCCTTTTTCGCCGTTTTGACGACGTCCTGCACTATGAGCTGCCGGGCATTTCACACATTGCAGACCTCCTGAAAAGGCGGCTTGCCGGATCGGTCGCCAGGAGTTTCCGATGGGAGGACTTAGCGAAACTCGCGCAGGGCTTGAGCTATGCAGAGGTAACGCGCGCGGCCAATGAGGCTCTCAAGGATGCGCTGATCAATGATCGTGACAGAATCCTTCCAGAAGAACTTCAGGCCATGCTCGCCGAGCGTAAACGCCTTGCCGAGAAGTTGTCCACGCAAGCGGAGTAAGGGGGGGCGGGGGAGCCAAATGGCGGAGGCAAACGCGGGTCGACATCGACACTTCATTCTGGCCCGCTATGCCTTGGTCGTCAGCATCAAGGCGCCAGAGGTGGACGTGGATCTCTACAGTGAGGTTGCCAATCTGATCGCGGCGAAGGTCGAAGTCGAAACCTGAGCATGCCGTTTATCATCGCAACCACCTTTACCGACAGCCTCGCCAAGCTGACCGGCGATGAGCAGAAGGCCGCCAAGACGACTGTCTTCGACCTCCAGACTAACCCTTCGCAGCCGGGACTCAGTTTCCACCGGGTCGACAATTCGAAGGATCCGGATTTCTGGTCTGTGCGAGTGAGTCGCGATGTCCGGATCATAGTGCACAAGAGAGCCGACAGCACGGTCTTGTGCTACGTGGACCATCACGATGACGCCTACAAATGGGCGGAACGCCGTAAGCTGGATACTCACCCAAAGACCGGTGCAGCGCAACTGGTCGAGGTCCGCGAGACGGTCCGGGAAATCACCGTGCCAAGGGCCGTCGAAGCAGTCCCGGAGGTTCCGACGAAACCGCTGCTGTTCGCGGGGATCAGCGACGACGCTCTCCTGGGTTACGGGGTTCCGGGTGAATGGTTGAATGATGTACGGGCCGTTGACGAGGACAGCGTCCTGGATTTGGCTGAACACCTTCCGGCTGAAGCGGCAGAGGCGCTGCTGGTGCTGGCAGTCGGCGGTACGCCTCAAACGGCGATGGCTTCATCCGCGCCGCCTTCGTTCCAAGCCCCTGACCTCCCGATGGTAGCGGAGGCGCCGGCAGAGTACGGTGGAACGCCATCTGCCGACCCCTTCGAGCATCCCGACGCCCAACGTCGTTTCCGTGTCATGCACGACGTAGCGGAGTTGGAACGCGCACTCAGCTATCCATGGGAGAAGTGGGCGGTTTTCCTCCACCCGGTACAGCGGCAGGTCGTGGAAAAGGACTTCGCCGGTCCGGCACGGGTGTTCGGCACGGCCGGTACCGGCAAGACCATCGTGGCGGTCCACAGAGCCGCGCGTCTTGCCCGTTTTAACCCCGATGCCAGGATTCTGCTGACCACATTTTCTGACACACTGGCCGATACTCTTCGGACCAGACTTACCCGATTGATCCATAACCAGCCCAGGCTCGCGGAGCGCGTCGAAGTCGAGGCCATCGATGCAGTTGGCGAACGGCTTTATCGAGCGCAATTCGATCCCCCAAGGATCGCAACACGCGAAGAAATCGCCGCACTGCTGACGAACTCGGCAGACCAGGCAGACGAGAGTGACTTCACGCTGCGGTTTTTGCTGAGCGAGTGGGAGAACGTCGTCGATGCATGGCAGTTGGATAGCTGGGAGGCGTACCGCGACGTGCGAAGGCTCGGTCGAAAAACACGACTGCCCTCCGAGCGGCGGTTGGTGCTGTGGTCCATTTTCGAGCGAGTCCGGGAAAAGCTTGCGACTCAGGGTCTGGTGACCAAGGCTGACATGTTCGGCTCGCTGGCGGAGAAGCTCAGCGACCGCCCGAACCCGCCGTTTGACTTCGTGATCGTGGACGAGGCGCAAGACATCGGAGTCGCCCAACTGCGCTTCTTGGCCGCGTTGGGAGGGCAGCGACCGAACGGATTGTTCTTCGCAGGCGATCTGGGACAACGCATCTTCCAAACGCCATTCTCCTGGAAGGCCATGGGCGTTGACGTCCGCGGGAGATCTCAGATCCTCAAGCTGAACTACCGCACTTCCCATCAGATCAGGGTGAAGGCTGACCGTTTGCTCGGCCCGGAAGTCGCAGATGTCGACGGCAATGTCGAGGACCGGCGAGGAACCGTGTCGGCGTTCAATGGCCCCGACCCCGCCGTGCGCTTGTTCGATACACAGCAGGAAGAGGCGGATGCCGTCGGGCAATGGTTGCAGCAATGCGCCAGCGAAGGCGTGAGATCCGGTGAGATGGGAGTATTCGTTCGGTCTGCATCGCAACTGGACCGGGCTCGCGAAGCAGTGGCCGGGACCGGACTCTTCTTTCAGGTCCTGGACGAACGAGGCGGCACGGGTGGTGATCGCGTCTCGATAAGCACCATGCATCTGGCGAAGGGTTTGGAGTTCCGCACTGTCGCAGTCATGGCGTGTGACGATGAAGTCGTCCCTTTACAGGAGCGGATCGAGAACGTGGCCGACGATGCCGATCTTGAGGAGGTCTACGACACCGAAAGGCACCTGCTCTACGTGGCATGTACGCGCGCCCGGGACCACTTGATGGTCACGGCCGTGGAGCCGGCGTCAGAGTTCCTGGATGACTTGCGGGTGCAGCCATCATAGCCCGTCATCCCGCGGCGGTATCTGCAACCCTCGCTTTACCGCCGGCCGGGCGCCGACACGGGCCAGCCACTCCCGGACGTTGGTGTAGCGGTCGAGGTCGATCTCCTGCATCTGCCAGCGGTAGATCCAGGGGTAGGCGGCCACGTCGGCGATGGAGTAGTCGCCCGCCAGGTAGTCCCGTTCCTCAAGCCCTCGGTTGAGCACCCCATAAACCCGGTTGTTCTCCGTCTGCCAGACGTCCAGGTGGGCGTGCTCCTCGCCGGCGTCTCGACAGCGTACCTGCCAGTGCACGCCAAGGCCCGTGTGGGTGATGTGGCCCGAGGCAAAGAAGAGCCAGTTCAGCGCTTCCATGCGGGCGGCCGGATCCTCGGGCACGAGCCGCCCGGACTTCTCCGCTAGATAGATCAGGATCGCTCCCGATTCGAACACGGTGACCGCCCGCCCTTCGGGACCGTCGTCGTCCACGATGCAGGGGATCCGGCCGTTGGGGTTGATGGCCAGGTACCAGTCTTCCTTCTGCTCGCCTTCCTCCAGGGCCATGGGCCGGACCCGGTATGCGAGCCCCGATTCCTCCAGCATGATGGAGGCCTTGCGGCCGTTGGAGGTTGCCTTGCTGTAGAGTGTGATCATGGGTCCGTCCTTTCGAATGCCGGTTTCTTTAGACTTTATCGATTTCCTGTAGACTGAACACAGGGGATACATCTACCCCAAGGTTTTGCGTCAAAGGACTCGACTCCATGTCTACACCCTATCGCGACATCCTGGACAAGGTGCGGCTGGCGTTTCCACAGCCCGTCTCCGATCCCATCCACGATTCGTACTTCGTCCACTCCATCATGCGCGCCCTCGACCAGGTGGACGCGTTGAAGTCCGACTTGCCGATACTAGGCGAACTGGCGCCGGGTGACTTCGAAGCGGCGCGGAGGGCGGCGTTGCCGGAGAGCCCGTCTTCGGTGGAGACGGTGACCGCCGACCTTGTGAACTATCTCCAGGGCATGACCATCTTCGGCCATCCCCGCACGCAGCAGAACGTCATCCCGCCGCCCACCATTCCAAGCGTCA
>JAJDTQ010000040.1 GCA_022827045.1 Candidatus Binatia bacterium | reverse complement strand
TCGAGTCCTTCGGCTGGCCCGAGGGCTCGGCCCTGATGCCGCGAATCGCCATCGCGCTAGGCACGCCGTTCTGGGTCGCTCGCCTGATCACCCTGGTCCGCAGCACACGGGAAACCTCGTCGGAGATGATCATGGACCTGGGCTTCCGCACCGGCGAGGACCCCCGGGGCGAACGCATGCGTTTCATCCGGATCTGCCTCTTCATCGTGGGCCTCTACGCGGCCATCTGGCTGGTGGGATTCCACATCGCTCTCCCGCTGGGGATCTTCCTCTACACGCTGATCTACAGCCGCGCCGGATGGCTCTGGTCCGCCGTCCTGGGCCTCCTGTTCCTGGTGCTGATCGTGGGCGTCTACGACAACTTCCTGAACGCCACCTGGCACGACCCGCCGCTTCTCAGGCTTTTCTGGGGCTGACCTCGACGCAAAACGGCCATCCGCCGCGTGACGGATGGCCGTTTTCATTTCACGCCTCGTGGGCGATTACCGATACCGACTCCTATTTGAGACCCATCAGCCTCTTGAGGAGCTTCTCGCCGTCGGGCGTCAGCGACTGGTAGCGCTTGAGACCCTCGTTGAAGTCTTCCGCCGTGCCCAGCGCGACCTCATAGCCCGCGACTCCCGCCGCCTTCAGGAAATCGGCGTCTTTCGTGGTGGACTCGAAAGCCTTCTTCCAGACGTTGTAGACGTCATCCGGCACGTTCGGCTGAAGCACGTAGATCCGGCTGAACGTGTTGAACCTCTGGGCCACGAGAAAAGCGTTCTGCTGCTCCTCGGTGGACTTCACGACCTCGAAGAGGTGCGGCACCTTGGTTGCGCCGAGCTTGCCCAGCCAATCCTTGGAAGGCTCCTTTTCCCACCAGAAGATGGGCGCCACCTTCTTGTCGGTGATCCACTTCGGGAACAGCCGCGGCACGTTCTCCTCGACGCAACGGTCCACGCCTTCCATCTCGTCGCGGTCGAACGCGGCCATGATCTCGGAGGTGCCGCCGTAGCCGTAGACCATCTTGATCGGACCGCCCATCTCCATCACGAACTGGGGACCGATGCCGAAGGCCGCGCCCGGGGCATTGCCGCCGCTGGTTATGGGCTTGCCACGCTTGACGAGATCCGCGTACGTCGTGCCCAGGCTGCGGCGCACGCACCAGATGCGCGGCACCTCGCCCGCGCTGGGGCTTCCGAGCACGCGCACGGTCTTGAGATCGAAGTCAGGCACGTCCTTGCCCGCCAACTCGCGCTGGACGAACCGCGGGTGGAGCAGTCCCAGGGTCATGCCGTCGGGCTTGGCCTTCATGGCCCGGCGCAGGCCGCGAAGCTGTCCCGCTCCCGGAACATTGCGGACGATGAAGGACGGGTTGCCCGGCAGATACCTGGCCACGAAACGGGCCACCAGCCGGGAGAACGTGTCGTAGCCGCCGCCCGGCGCCGACCCGACGATGATGTTCACCGGCTTGGACTCGAAGAGCTTCTTCAACTCCGCCTCGGAGCGCTGTGCCCACGCCCCGGAGGGGACCAGCAGTGAAACCGCTAGCACCGCGGCGAACAGCCCGCCGAAGAGTCGCAGCGACCGGCTCTTTCTGGTTAATGCCTCTGCAAACATGAAAACCTCCTTCGCCTGATTGGTTTACGTAAAGATAGCCGTCTTAAACCAGCCGACAGGCTAACACAAGCCTCGCCCGAGAAAAAAGACTTCTCGTCATGCCCCCGGGGGGGCCTGCGCGGTCAGGCCTCCCCGGTAGCAAAGGGACAGCAGCAGCCCCGTCGCCAGCACGCCGATCAGGCTCATGTACATGCCGCGATAGCCGGCCAGCGCGATGACGCCACCGGAGAGCGCCGATCCCAGCCCCGACCCCAGCGGGAAAGCGATGGAGAAGGTCGCCATGGTGACGCCCCGGCGCTTGGGGTCGCCGCGCTCCATGGCCAGCGCCAGTGTGGTCGAGACGCCCAGGGCATAGCCGAAGAAATACAACGCTCCGGCGATCATCATCAGAGTGATGTCGGAGGCCAGCAACACCAGCGCGATGCCGGCGATCTCCAGCACATACGACGCCGCCACCGCCGGCGCCCGGCCGATCCGGTCCGACAGCCGGCCGAGGAGCGGCCGGCCCACGACGCTGGCCAGTCCGATGGCCGCGAAATACCAGCCGAGGCTCTCGATGCCCACCTCGCGGGCGTAGAGGACGATGAAGGAGTTGAGGCCCGACCAGGGCAGGTTCATGCAAAACAGCAACAGGGCGATGAACAGGATTCCCCGGTCGAAGTACGTCCGGGAGTAGGTTCTGAGACGGCCAGCCGTCCCGTCGACGCCGGCGGGCGGCAGGACGGCTGGCGGGGCAGGGGGGGAGGGTTCCCGGCTGACGCCCCTGCCGCATACCTGGGCGAGCGCGGCGGCGAGCAGCGCCACGGCACTCGACAACGCGAACACCGCGACATAGCCGCCGGCGGGAAGACCGATGATCCACAACGCCGCCGGAGGAAAGAACAGCGAGGCGCTGCTCTGGATGCCGGAGTAGTAGCCGCCGGCTTCTCCCCGCCGGTCGGTGGGGACCACCGCGGCCAGCAACGCGTAGCCGCTGGTGTTGATGCCGGCCCAGGAAAACCCCCGCAGGATGTTGGCCGCAAAGGCGCCTTCCACGTTGGGGACGACGAAGATCAGCACCGTCAGGCAGAGACCGATGCAGCTCAGGCTGAGGACCCGGAGCTCTCCCCCGGAGTCCACCCAGGTCCCCACCAGCGGCCGGATCACCACGCTGGTGGCGCTGAAGCAAGCCAGCAGCAGGCCCACCGCGAAAGGCGAGCTGCCCAGGTGATCCAGGTACAGGGGCAACGTCGGCGTCAGCACCGCGTGATGCCCGTAGGCCAGGAACTGCGACGCGCTCAACAGGATAAACGTGCGCGTCCAGAAGCTCGGCTTGGCGGCCTGGTCGGGCATCAAGGTTTGGTGGCGCGGCCCGGGGTCGTGGTCAACTGTGGCGCTTCACCCAGGACAGGATCACGTCGTTGGTCAACTCCGCGTCCTGCCAGAAGAACCCGTGGGTCTGCCCTTCCAGGACCTTGAGCTCGGCGCCGGGAATGCGGTCGGCCAGCACCTGGGCCTGGGCCACGTGGTTGCTCCCCACGGTGTCGCCGTCGCCGATCAGCACCATGGTCGGGCACTTCACGTCCTGGAGACGGTGGGTGCCCTCGAAGCTGTGCCGCGCCATCACCAGGTGGACGAACTCCGGCAGCTTGGCGTGGGTCTCCCAGGCGAGCTTGTAGAATGCCTCCACCTCGGCGCCGTGGCTGGCCCGGTAGTCCGCCGTGAAGAAGGTGTCGGAGTCGACGATCTCGTCGCGGACGAACTTCTCGAAGCCCATCTCCACCAACTCGTAGACGAGCTGGTGCGGCAAGCCCGGAA
The DNA here is from genome assembly GCA_022827045.1 of Candidatus Binatia bacterium. Next base: position 20,371 of record JAJDTQ010000040.1, on the reverse strand, counting down.
CACAGTCCGGCCCGGCCCGGCCCGCGGTGCCCGAGCCCGCGGCCGCCATGATCAGGCTCTTGATGCGGCCGGGGAAGTTCTGGGCCAGCGACAGCGCGATGCGTCCGCCCATCGAGTGGCCGATGAAATGGGCCGACGGACAGTCGATGTGGTCCATCAGCGCCACGATGTCCATGGCCATGAGCTCGATGGTGTAGACGCTCTGCTGGGCCACCGAACGCCCGCAACCGCGCGGGTCATGGAAGATGAGGTTCAGCTCGTCGGCCAGCGGCATCTGCGAGGGCTTCCACACCTCGCCGGAGTAGGCCGTGGAGGGCACGAAAACAAGGGCCTCGCCCTGTCCGTGGGTCTCGTAATAGAGGTCGACGCCGGTGGCAAGCTTCACGTTGGGCATGGGTTCGGTCCTCCTTGAGCGGGCGGAAAATCAGCCTCCCGGTTCTCCGTCGGCGGAACTGCCCCTTCTTACACGGAATCAATCCTTACCGCTAACGGCTTGCCCCGGGCGTCTTGACAGGTATCCTCAATTTAGACATATGCACTGTTCACACGCTCACGCCGCGGGCTTGGAGGGAGCGGACGGCGTGACTACCGGCATCTCTGATCGAGTCGAGACATCAACATGGGCAAGGCGCTGATCATCGCGGAGAAGCCGTCGGTGGCCTCGGACGTGGCCAGGGCTCTGGGCGGCTTCAAGCGGCACCAGGACTACTACGAGAGCGACCACTACGTGTTGTCGTCGGCGGTGGGCCACCTGCTGGAGCAGATTCCCCCGGAGGGGACCGAGGCCAAGCGGGGCAAGTGGAGCTTCGCCAACCTGCCGGTGATACCGCCCTACTTCGACCTCAAGCCGATCCAGAAAACCGCCTCCAGGCTCAAGACGCTGGTCAAGCTGATCAAGCGCAAGGACGTCGATGAGCTGGTGAACGCCTGCGACGCCGGACGTGAAGGCGAGCTCATCTTCCGCAATATCGTGCGCCACGCCAAGGCGAAAAAGCCCGTCAAGCGGCTGTGGCTCCAGTCCATGACCCCCGACGCCATCCGCAACGGTTTCGTCAAGCTGCGCGAGGACGATGAGATGCAGCCCCTGGCGGATGCCGCCGTGAGCCGCTCGGAGGCGGACTGGCTCGTGGGCATCAACGGCACCCGGGCCATGACGGCCTTCAACTCCAAGCCCGGCGGCTTCTACAAGACCACGGTGGGGCGGGTGCAGACGCCCACCCTGGCCATCGTGGTGGAGCGCGAGGCCGCCATCCGGGACTTCAGGCCCGAGCCCTACTGGGAAGTGACGGCGACGTTCCGGTCCGCCGGCGGCGAGTACGAGGGGCGGTGGTTCGACGAGGGGTTCCGGAAGAAGGAAAACGAGCCCAACGCCCGGCCCGAACGGATCTGGGATGAGGCCGCGGCCGAGGCCATCCGCGAGAAGTGCCTGGACCAGGCCGGCAGCGCCACCGAAGAAAGCAAGCCCACCCGGCAGGCGCCGCCGCCCTTGTTCGACCTGACCAGCCTTCAGCGCGAGGCCAACGCCCGCTTCGGCCTCAGCGCAAACCGCACCGTACAGATCGCCCAGGCCCTGTACGAGCGGCACAAGGTGCTGACCTACCCACGCACCGATTCGCGGGCGCTGCCGGAAGATTACGTGAGCACGGTCAAGGACTCGCTCGGGATGCTCAAGGGCACGGACTACGCGCGGTTCGCCGACACCATCCTGGAGCAGGGCTGGGTCAAACCCAACAAGCGCATCTTCAACGATGCCAAGGTGTCGGACCACTTCGCCATCATCCCCACCACCGAGGCGCCCAAGCGGCTCAACGACATCGAGCAGAGGATCTATGACCTCGTGGCCCGGCGCTTCCTGGCAATCTTCTACCCGCCGGCGGAGTTCCTGGAAACCACGCGTGTCACGCGGGTGGAAGGCGAGCCCTTCAAGACCACCGGCAAGGTCATGGTGAAGGCGGGGTGGTTGGAGGTGCACGGCAGGGACAAGCAGGGCGACGAGACGCTGGCGCCGCTGAGAGCCAAGAGCGCGGAAGGCACGGGAACGTCCGTAACGGCCGAAACCGCCGAAGACACCCCGGCACCGGTCGACGACGCCGGCGCACGGATTGACCAGGGCGCCGTCACCGTCAGAACCCTGGATGCCGAGGTCAAGCCGAACGAGACCCGGCCGCCGGCGCGGTACACCGAGGCCACGCTGCTAGGCGCCATGGAAGGGGCGGGCAAGCTCGTGACCGACGACGACCTGCGGGCGGCCATGGCCGGCAAGGGGCTCGGCACCTCCGCCACGCGCGCGTCGATCATCGAGGGACTTCTCGACGAGGACTATCTCATCCGTGACGGCAAGGAGCTTCACGCCACCCCCAAGGCCTTCATGCTCATGGAGCTTCTGAACGGCCTGGGCGTCCGTGAGCTCACCAGGCCGGAGCTCACGGGAAACTGGGAGTACCAGCTCTTCCAGATGCAGGGCGGAAAGAAAAGTCGCGACGAGTTCATGGGCGAGATCGCCCAGATGACCCGGCAGATCGTGGACCGCGCCCGGCAGTACGAGCACGACACCATTCCCGGCGACTTCGGCTCCCTTTCTGCGCCGTGTCCCAGGTGCGGCGGCGAGGTTCACGAGCGCTACCGGAACTATCAGTGCGTCAACTGCGACTTCAGCCTGCCCAAGATCCTGGCCGGGCGGCTGTTGAGCGCCGAGGACGCCTCGGCCCTGATCGAGCACGGCCAGATCGGGCCGCTGCAGGGATTCCGCAGCCGTCAGGGAAGGCCCTTCGCCGCGGTGCTGAAACTGTCCCCCGACTTCAGGATCGCCTTCGACTTCGGCAACGAGTCCCGGAACGGCGACGGTGAAACCGAGCCGGGCGCGGATTTCACCGGCCAGGAACCTCTGGGACAGTGCCCCCGGTGCACCGGGCGCGTATTCGAGCTGCCCATGCGCTACGTCTGCGAGAACGCCGTGGGCGACGCGCGGACGTGCGAATTCAGCTCCGGCAAGATCATCCTCCGGCAGGAGGTCGCGCGCGAGCAGATGATCAAGATGCTGAAGGAGGGCAAGAGCGATCTGTTGCCGAGCTTCGTATCGTCCCGTACCGGCCGGCGGTTCAAGGCGTTCCTGGCGCTGCAGGACGGCAAGGTGGGGTTCGAGTTCGAGCCACGACCCGCCCGCAAGACGGCCGCCGTGGCCGCCCGCAACAACCCTGCCGTCAAGGCGGACTTCTCGGGTCAGGAACCGCTTGGGAAATGCCCGCGGTGCGGCGGCCGGGTGTTCGAGTGGGACTCGCAATACGTGTGCGAGAAGTTCCAGGCCGAGAAGAAGCCGTGCCGCTTCAAGGCCGGCAAGGTGATCCTGGAACAGCCCCTGGAGCGCGCCCAGATGGCCAAGCTCCTGGACGAGGGAAAGACCGATCTCCTGGCCGGTTTCGTCTCCTCCAAATCAGGCCGGTCGTTCGCCGCCTGGCTAACGACCGACGACGACGGCAAGGTTACGTTCGAGTTCCCGCCGAGGGAATAGAGCCGCGTTGGGCCCGGCCCGGCTCTCTACAATCCCAGCCAGCCCTGCAGCATTCCCTGGGGCCAGAGAACGTGCAGGATCAGGTTGAAGACGCCGACGATCAACGCCACCATGAGGACCGCGGCCGCGCCCGACACCAGCAGGCTTTCCCGCGCCTGGAACCTCAAGTAGACGAAAGTGAAGAGCGGCACGGCGATCTCGAAGCCTAGGAGCCAGATCAACCCGAACAGGGCGAAAATCCACGCGAAGACGTTCACCATGCGCCGCCGCGCCACCTCGGGAGGAACGTCGCCGTCCAGCGGCGTATCGCCGAGGCCCGGTGAGACGGCCGTCGCCTCCGTACCCGACCACCAGCGCTGACGGACGAACAGCACCAACGTCAGGAGCAGGCCCGGGAACGCGATGGCCATGACGAACGCCCGGCTGTGCTGCGGCCACTCGGTGGCGGAAAGGATGGCGGAGACGAACAGCGCCGCCATGAAAAGGTTCAGTCCCTGTCCGACACTAGGCTTCACGGGGGCCTCCGACAACGCTTCCTTCAGGGGCCGTGTCGCCCCGCTTCTCCCGCACCAGCCCGAAGGCGACGCTGGCGACCATGGCCAGGAACAGCAATATCACTCCGGGCCGGGCCAGCCAGCCGAAGCCGTTGTAGGCGTGGGTCGAGATGAACAGGTACTTGCCGATGATGGGACCGAGCACCAGGCCCAGCACCAGCGGCGGCCGCGGCCAGCCGGCCAGCTTCATGACCCAGGCGAACAGGCCGAAACCGATGAGGACGACGAGATCGCCGTAGTCGCGAGTGGTGAGGAACGATGCCAGGAACAGGATGCTGATGATCACCGGGGCGAGGATCTGGATGCGCACCAGCGCGAGCTTGGCCAGTTGGCCGGTGAGGGGAAGCAGGATCAGCGTCCCGAACACGTTGGCCAGGACAAGGCTCCACACGATGGTGAAGGTCACGTCCAGGTTATCGGTGAGCATCTCGGGCCCGGGTCTCAGGCCCAGGATCATGAAGGCGCCCAGGAGGATGATCATCTGGAGGCTTCCAGGAATACCGAAGGCGATGGTGGGGATGAGGGAGCCCCCGAGCTTGGCGTTGGCCGCGCTTTCGGGGCCGATGACCCCCCGGACGTCGCCCTTCCCAAAGCTTTCGCGTGGACGTGACGACTGCACGGTGTGGCCGTACGCGAACCAGTCCACGACATCCGAGCCGAGCCCCGGGATCAAGCCGATCCAGGTGCCGAGGACGCTGCAGCGGAGCACCAGGAACCAGTGACGGAATGTGTCGCCGATGCCGGTAAGAACGCCTTTTATGGCGTGGCGGGGAACATCGGCGATGCTCTTGCGGCGAATAACCATCTCGACGATCTCGGGAATGCCGAACACGCCCATGACGGCGGGCACGAGGGGAAGGCCCTCCCAGAGGTAGAGGGCGCCGAAGGTCCAGCGCAGAATGCCGGTCTGCGGGTCCATTCCCACCATGCTGGCGAGCACGCCCGCCATGCCGGCGACAAGGCCCTGGAGCGGCGCGCGGCCGCTCAGCACGCCGACCATGGATATCCCCAGGATCCCCAGCATGAACAACTCCGGGGAGCCCACGGAGAGCACCAGCGGGCGCATGATGGGGATGGCCAGGAGCAACGCCACCGCGCCGAAGACGCCGCCCATCATGGAGGCGCTGTAGATGGCGCCGAAGGCCCGGCCCGCCTCGCCTTTCTTGGCCATGGGATGGCCGTCCATGATGGTGGCCTGGGCGGCGGCGGTGCCGGGGACCGCGAACAGCACGGCCGGGATGCTGTCGGAGGAGGTCACCACCGCCACCAGGCCCACCAGCAGGACCATGGCCTCGGAGGGTGACATCTCGAAGACGAAGGGCAGCACGATGGTGAGGCCGACGATGCCGCCCAGACCCGGGACCGCCCCGAGGAGGATGCCGAGGAGCACCCCCAACAGCAGGAGCAAGAGATGGTAGGGGGAGAAGATCACCCCCAGGGCGGTCAGCAGCGATTCAAGCATGCCCCGCTTCGTTTCAGCGATACAGCTTGACCACTTCCTCCGGCAGGCCGAAGAACTGCTTCAACGCCGCTCCCGCGTCCTTCCCGATGACGGCCTCGTTCTTGCCTCCCATCACCTTCACCGCATCCGCCTGGAACGCCGGGTCGGCGACCATCTTGCGGAATCCTTCCTCAAGCTCGCGTATCCTGGCCTCGGGCACGCCGGGAGGAGCCCAAACGGACTTGCCCAGGGTGTTGACGGCGATGATGCCCTTGATGGCCTGCCATACGGTCCCGGACGGCTGCTTGCCGAACAGCTCCACGTAGCCTTCCTCCACGGTACGTACGTGCGGCAAAACGGGGTGCCGAATGACGTTCGCCTTGCTGTCCAGAAGCCCGGACTGGAAGAGCATGAAGACATCACCCTTCTTCTCAAGCGGCTCCACCACCAGCGCGTAGTTGAACGCGTCCCCGCCGGTGACGTTGACCTCGCCCTTGAGAAGCGCCAGCCGGGCCTCACCGTAACTGCTGTAGCCGTAGACCTGACGGTACTCGAGGCCCAGGAGCTTGAAGATCAGCCCGGAGATGGTGGCCACAGTAGACCCCTTCTGCGTATCCCCGGCGACGATCTTTCCGCTGACCTTCTTGAGGTCCTTGAGCTCCTTGAGGCCCAGGCTCTTGCCGGCGTAATGGGTGCTGGAGCTTGGGGCCGAGGCGATGAGCGACATCTCGGTGAACTTGTAAGTGTGGCCGGGACGCCGCAGGAGACGGCGGACGGGAATCCCCTCCGACGCCACCGCCAGGGTCAGACCATCCCTGGAAGCCTTGGAGTACATGTAGCCGAAGGTCAGCGCGCCGCCCCCTCCCGGCAGGTTCTGCACCAGGATCTTGGGGTTGCCTGGAATGTACTTGACCCAGTGCCTGGCGGCGAACCGCGCGTAGTTGTCCGTGCCCCCGCCGGGACTGAAGGGCACGATCACCCGGATGGTCTTGCCCTGGTAGAAGGGCTTGTCGGCGGCGGCTGCCGTTTCCGGCCCGGCCACGGTCATCCACATCAGCAGGGCGCTCAGCACCGCGGCCCATGCCAGACTGTCGCGCACACGGGTAAAACCGATCATGGTACCCTCCTTTGTCCGGTCGGTGGGGGAGCCGGGTCACGGCCCCGCCCGTCACTCAGGGCCTGCGCCGCCCATGCCGCTTACGGCTTCCCGAACGTGGCCACCCGGTCGACGCGGCACTCGAACAGCACACGCTTCTCGTCGATGACGGGATCCCGCAGCCCGTAGGGCGGCTCCTGGCCCGTGTACTTCGTCCACATGCGGTCGATGTGCTTCCCGGCTCTCTCTCCGCCGGGCTCGTCCTCCCGTATCTCGTTCACCACCGTGGCCTTGATGCTCATCCAGTGATAGGGGTTCTGCGGGTTCACCAGCAGCAGCGTGATTCGCGGGTTCTTCCGGATCCAGCCGCACTTGGCCCGGTGCGAGGCCGTGTTCACCAGCACCTTGTCGCCGTCGTAATCGAACCACATGGGGGTGAGATTGACCCGCCCGTCCGGACCGGTCAGGCCCAGGGTCACCGTGATCGGCATGTCCAGCAGTTGCTTGTAGGTGGGGTCCAGATTCTCCAGGCTCGCGGCCTTCGTCCTTTCGCCTATGGCGAACTGTCCCTCCTGCAGGCCGCCGGACACGTCCTTGAACTGCGCTACGGTGAAATCCGCCATGGATGCCTCCTCCCGGATGTTTGTGAGAATTGAAACGGTTCGCCCTACAGGAAGTCCCGGATGGCCTTGAAGGACGCCTCCGGGTTGGCGAAGAAATAGCTGTGCCGCTCGCCCGGAAGGATCACCAGGCGCGCGCCCGGGATGCCGTTGGCCAGGATGTCCGCCGAGGTCCGGTGGTCCATGTCGCTGGTGACGCTGCGGTCGTCCTCTCCCACCAGGACCAGCGTCGGCACGGTGATGTCCTTGAGCCGGTGGCTGGTGTCGTGCCCCTGGCGGGCGATGACGTGGCGCAGGTAGAACTCCGGCGGGCACGGGTTGGCCATTCGTACGTCCAGGTAGGCCTGGATGCGTTCAGGGTGCCGGCTGGCGAAATCCTCGGTGAAGCCGACGGCCACGGAGCTGTCGCTCACGTAGCGTTCGTAGCCCATCTCCACCATCTCCTTGGCCAGCTTGAGGGGGATCCCCTTGGTGTTGGGGAAAGAGGCGCCGCTGGACGCCAGGATCAGCTTGCTCACCTTCCCCGGGTAGTCCAGGGCCAGGAGCTGCGCCACCCGGCCGCCCATGGAGTGGCCGCACACCACGGCATCCTTGGCGCCCACGTGGTCCATGATGGCGGCCACGTCGTCGGCGAACATGTCCGTCGTGAAGGGAATGGACGGCTTCCCGGAGCGCCCGGTGCCGCGGTAGTCGTGGGTGATGCACATGTGGTCCCTGGAGAACTCCGGCACCGGGTACATCTTCCAGACTTCACCGTCGCAGGCGGTCTCGCTGATGAAGACGAAGGGCCGTCCCTCGCCCGTCACCTCGTAATAGAGCTCTACGTCATCGCGTTGCAGGATCGGCACGGGTTGAACCTCCCGAGTGTTTCGTTATCGGACAATGGAGCGCCTCTCGCTGATGGAGGTGCGGTTCCCGTCTCCGGCGGTCAAGAAGTGTTCTACGAAAGACCGTACAGAGCCGCCGGGTTATCCTGGAGAATCTTCTCGGCCTGACGCCCGGTGATGAACCCTTCCTCCCCCATCTCCTTCAAGACGCTCAACGTACGGATCTCGGCGGACTGGTCCGCGTGGCTGTAGTCGGTTCCGGCCACGAGGTTGTCCTCGCCGCAGTGCTGGATGATGTAGGGCAGGTCCTCCACCGTCTGGCAGGCCACGTAGAACCGCGACTCCTTGAGCAGGTTCTTGTTCATGTCGAACGTGAACAGCCAGCGGGCACGCTCGTGACGCGCGCGCAGCTCCGCCAGCGCGAACGGCACCCACGAGGCCATGGCCTCGATAAAACCAACCCTGAGCTTGGGAAACTTCGCCGGCACCTCGGCCATGACCAGCGAGTTGAAGGCATCGATGACCGGCGTCGTGATGTTGTGGAGGCTCAGGATCGTGGCGTCGGCGTCGGTGAGGGCCGGGTCACCCGTGCCGGTGTGGACGCACACGGCCATGTCGAGGGCCTCCGACTCCTGGTAGAGCGGAAAGAAGTAGGGGTCCCCCGCGCGCCGGTTGCCGCACTCGAGCCCCTTCTTCATCCACCCGCAGGCGCCGTTCTCGCGGGCGAAGCGCATCTCCTTCACGGCCTCGTCCATGTCGCCCATGGGCAGCAGGCAGACCCAGCGCAGGCGGTTGTCGCTGAGCTTCCACCGGTCCGCCATCCAGCGGTTGTAGGCCCGGCGCAGCGCGTGTTCGATGTCGTCACGCGGACTCCAACGCAGCAGGAACGTGGTCGGATAGCACACCTGGACGTCGATACCGAGATCGTCCATGTGGCGCAGCCGCGCCGGCACATCCAGGAGCTCGCGGGTCTCCACCGTCGTCTCCGTGCGCTTGTCGTCCCTGATGCGTCGCACCAGGAAGCGCCCGTCCACACACCAGTAGCGGTTGTAGCCCTGCGGCTGCGTGCCGCCCGCACTAGCGGGGTCCTGCATCACCGTGACCGGGGTGTACCGCCTGTAAGCCTCGTCGATGTAGGCCCAGGTATCCTCGGTCTCGTCCACGTGTGCGTCTGCGTCGATGATGGGCATGGCGCCCAAAATAAGACCCGGAAAGGACAGGTGTCAAGCATTCCCGCCGGGTACGAGTTCCGTCATGGCGACAAATTCAAGGGAACAATTACAGATCACGGTCCAGGTGATTATAGTGGAACATTTGATTTATAATGTCGGTACGGACGCCCGTTACGGAAGTGGACTTCGGACGGTATCAGGCTTAGGCCATGAACAACTCCCCAGGAGACGAGCAGTCCGGACAAACGGGCCGGACAGCTCTTGCCCGTGGAGTTTCGCAGGAGAATCATCAATGGGTACAACCTACGTTGACGTCACCATCCGGAATCCCGCGGACCTACAACGAAGCTGGACTGGGAAATTCCTCGTCGACACCGGGGCGTTCGACTCGCTGGTGCCGAGGCGGCACCTTGAAGAAATCGGACTTCAACCGAGGGGACGACGCGACTACGTACTCGCGGACGGGAAAGCCGTGGTCTTGGACGTCACCATCGCCGAGATCGAATTCGAGGGAGAGATCGTGGGTGGCACGGTCGTTTACGGCGAAGAAGACGCACAGCCGCTGCTCGGCGTCACCGCGCTGGAGTCCGGCGGTTTCGAGGTCGACCCGCGTAGTGAAGAGTTGAAGCGGTTGCCGGCGGTCTTGCTGAAGAAGCTCGTCGCCTGAAGCAATCCGGCGAGATCACGACGTCTCCAACACCCTCCCGCTCCGTATCACGTGCACCGGAGCCCGGTGTTCGCGCAGGGCTTCTAGCACGGACGGAGCCTCCAGCACGACCATATCCGCCGGCGCGCCTACCTCCAGACGCAGGTCGTCAAGACCCATGGCGCGGGCGGCGTCTACCGTGATCATGTCGTAAAGGCGTTCCATGTCGTCCTCCGTGGTCATCCACAGGAGGTGCGAGGCCAGGAACGCGACTTCCAGCATGTTGTTGCGGCCAAAGGGGTAATAGGCGTCGGAGACATCGTCCTGGCCCAGGCAAACGACGACGCCCGAGGCCAGCAACTCGCGCACGCGGGCGTGGAGCGGCCCGGTGTGGGGATCGGTGACGACAGGCATGCCGGCCTGCCGCAGCAGCGCCGCCAGCTTCTGGAAATAGGGATCGGGGTAGAGCGCCATGGCGCGGGCGTGGTGCGCCAGGACCCGTCCCTGCCAGCCGGTGTCGATGGCGGCGACCGCCATCATCTCCAGCGTGCGCAGGCCGGGGTCGCCGGCGTCGTCCACGAGCATGGAAACGGGCCGGTCGTTGGCCACGGCGATCTCGAACATCTGCCGCACGTGCTCCCGCGCCGCCGCATCCGTGTACTCGATCCACGGGATGCCTCCGACCACGTCCGCGCCCAGGGCCACCGCCTCCCGCACCAGGTCGGCGGCGCCCGGCTCGCGCACGACGCCGTCCTGGGGAAACGCCACCACCTGCAACTCCACCACGCCGCGGAACTCCTCCCTGAGCTGCAACAGCGCCTTGACGCCTTCGAGGCGCGCCTTGGTATCCACGTCCGCGAATGCCCGGATGTGCGTGTTGCCGTGGACCGCGGCCGCGCGGAGCGCGCGTCTGGCGTTCTCGACGATCCAGTCTTGCCTGTACGCCTCCTTGACCCGCGACGCCGCCTCGATGGCCTTCATGGCGCTGCCCATGCCCTGGCCGTGATAGGCGCGCAGCGACGACTCCTCGTCCAGACGCTGTAGAGTGTAGACCTTGTCGAGGTGCAGGTGGGGGTTGACGAAGGGCTCGGTTACGAGGCCCCCGGCCGCGTCCAGCACGACCGCGGCCTGCAGGTCCGGGGACTCGCCGATGACCTCGATGCGTCCCGCGCGCACGGCGATATCATACAGCGCTTCCGGCCGGTGCCGCAGCCGCGCCCTCCGGATCAAGAGATCGAACGGTTCGCTCATGGTTGCTCCAGGGTGCCGTTGATGGAAGGGCAAGTTTCGGCGATATCGGGCGAAAATCCAACTGAAATGGACCCTTCGCGGGTTTCGTAGTAGAGTCCCCGCGGGACGCGGAAGGAATCGGGTCCCATCGGGGCCGAAGCGCGATCCGAACCATGACCACTCTGACGCGAGTCATCCGTAATTGCTACCGCGATTCCCTGTCGCTCATGCAGCTATCGGCGCGGGTGGCGGAGACGCCCGGCGTGGACGCGGCGACGGTGGTGATGGGGACCGACAGCAACCAGGCGCTGTTGCGGGACGCCGGTCTCCTGGCCGGGCGCGCTGATGCCGGCGCCAATGACTTGCTGGCGGTGATCCGGGGCGACGACACCCGTGTCCTCGAACAGGCTCTCGCCGAGCTTGCGGAAGGCCTCGACCGCGAGGAGCCGGCATACCGCGCGGGCGGAAGCGCGGAGGCCGGTCTGCCGCGCAGCCTGGCCATGAGCCTTCCGGAAACCTCCGCCAACCTGGCGCTCATCTCGGTGCCGGGCGAGTACGCGGCCGCCGAGGCGCTGAAGGCCCTGCGGCTGGGGCTCCACGTCATGCTGTTCAGCGCGGACGTGTCCGAGGCGGACGAGGTGACGCTCAAGGAGTACGCCGGCGCCCATGGGCTTCTCATGATGGGGCCGGACTGCGGCACGGCCATCATCAACGGCGTGCCGCTGGGCTTCGCCAACGTGGTTCGGCGCGGCGACATCGGCTGCGTCGGCGCCTCCGGCACCGGTCTTCAGGAAGCGACCACCCTCATTCATAAGCTTGGGGGCGGCGTGTCCCAGGTCGTTGGCACCGGCGGCCGGGACCTCTCCCCGGCCGTCGGCGGCCTCTCGACGCTGCAGGCGCTTGACGCCCTCGCCGGGGACCCGGAGACACGCGTCATCGTCGTGGTCTCCAAGCCCGCGGACGCCGAGGTGACCGCACGGGTCCTCGAACATGCCGGCCGCGCCGGCAAGCCCGTGGTGGTGAATTTTCTCGGAGCAGCCGCGGAGACCGGGCCGGCGGCGGATGTGGTTTCGGCGCCCACGCTGGAAGAGACCGCGCGCCGGGCGGTGGCCCTGTCGCAGGGCATCCCTTACGCGCCGGTTACACCGACTGCGGACCGTATCCTGCCGGGCGGCGGGCGCGCCGGCGGCGACCTTCCGAGGGCGCCCGGCCAACGCTTCATCCGCGGGCTCTACAGCGGCGGTACGCTGGCCGCCGAGGCGGTGATGGTACTGCGTGAGGCAGTGGGTACGGTCCACAGCAATACTTCCATGCCGCCCTTCCTGGATGATATCTGGAAGAGCTTGGGCCACGCGGTAGTGGACCTTGGCGACGCCCGGCTGACCCGGGGACGCCCGCATCCGATGATCGATCCCAGGCTGCGCGGTGAACGCCTGCTGCGCGAAGCCGCCGACCCGGAGGTGGCGGTGATTCTGCTGGACGTGGTCCTGGGTTACAGCGCCCACGACGATCCCGCGGGGGCTCTGACGCCGGTCATCCGCCAAGCCCGGGAGGCAGCGGAGCGGGCCGGCAGGCGGCTCGAGTTCGTGGCATCCGTGTGCGGAACCCCGGACGACCCGCAGAACGCGTCGCAACAGGAACGCAGGCTGGAGGAGGCTGAGGTGATCCTGGGCCGCAGCAATGCGGAGGCCGCGCGGACCGCGCTGGAACTGGCACGGAGTGGGTGAATGGCGTCCTTCGACTTCGCTGCGCTGGCGCTCCGCGAAGCCTGTCCTGAGCCTTGTCGAAAGGCTCAGGACGAACGGTTGCAGGACAATCATGATTGAGCGTTTGTTCCTCGAAGAGCTCAGGGTGGTCAACGTCGGCCTGGAGGTCTTTGCCGACTCCATCGATGCCGCCGGCGGAGCCGTGCATCGGACCGACTGGCGGCCGCCGGCCGCCGGGAACAAGGAAGCCGGCGCCGCCCTCGCCTCCCTCGTCAACCTGCCGGCGGTGGAGGAGGCCAACGGCCGGGCGTTCGCCGCATACCTGGAGTCACAGCCGATGCTGGAAGCGGTCGGTACGGCAAGGGACGACATCCCCGGGATGGGCGAGCGCATGATCCTCCACGCGGGCCCGCCGGTGGAATGGGAGCGCATGTGCGGTCCCATGCAGGGGGCGGTGACCGGGGCGATCCTGCTGGAGGGATGGGCCGACGACCCGGACGGCGCCCGGAAGCTGGCGGCGGACGGCGGGATCGTCTTCGAGCCCAACCATCATCACGCCTGCGTGGGTCCCATGGCCGGGGTCACCAGCCCCTCCATGCCGGTTTGGATCGTGCGCGATTCCGACCACACGGCCTACTGCAACCTGAACGAGGGCCTCGGGAAGGTGCTCCGAATGGGCGCCTATGATTTCGGCGTGTTGGAACGCCTCCGGTGGATGGAGCGCGTGCTGGCGCCGACCCTCAAGGCGGCACTGGAGAACCGCGAGAGCCTTGCGCTCAAGCCCCTCATGGCGCAGGCGCTTCACATGGGCGACGAGGTCCACAACCGCAACGTCGCGGCCTCCTCGCTGTTGCTGCGGGCATTGCTGCCCGCGCTGCTGGAGAACGGCGCGCCGCAGGACCGCATCGCCGAGATCGTGCGTTTCATCACCGGCAACGACCATTTCTTCCTCAACCTCTCCATGGCCGCCTGCAAGGCCATGCTGGACGCGGCCCACGGTGTTCCAGGCAGCAGCATGGTCACCGCCATGGCGCGCAACGGCGTGGAGTTCGGCATCCGGGTCAGCGGTGCCGGGGACGCCTGGTTCACCACCCCGGCGCCGCGGGTCGAGGGACTCTTCTTCGCCGGATACAGCGTGGAGGACGCCGCCCCGGACCTGGGCGACAGCGCCATCACGGAGACCGCCGGCATCGGCGGCTTCGCCATGGCCGCGTCTCCAGCCATCGTGAAGTTCGTGGGCGGCTCCGCCGACGACGCCCTGGGCGCCACCGCCGAGATGGGGCACATCACCCTGGGGCGAAACCCGGCGTGGACCCTGCCGGTCCTGGACTTCCAGGGCACGCCCGCGGGTATCGACGTGCGCAAGTGCGTCGACACCCGCATCGCGCCGGTCATCAACACCGGCATCGCCCACCGCGAGGCCGGTGTCGGCCAGATCGGCGCGGGAGTGACCCGGGCGCCGCTGGCGTGCATGGAACAAGCGGTCATCGCATTGGATCAACGGCTACGGGAAGACGGCCAACTGACAACCCAGGAAGGAGTCCTGTCATGAACGTAAGCGCATTCAAGGTGGGGATGGGCGCCCCCGACGACGTGTCGGAAGGGCGGAAGCTGCTGGACGCGGGGGCGTTCAAGGCCGAGCACGTGGTGGCGATCCTGGGAAAGACCGAAGGCAACGGCGGCGTCAACGACTACACCCGGGCGCTGGCCACTCAGTGCTTCCAGTTGCTGATCGCGGAGAAGTCGGGACTCACCATGGACGACATCGCCAGGAAGGTGCCGATCATCTGGTCGGGCGGCACAGAAGGACTGATGAGCCCGCACGCCACCATCTTCGTGAAGGACCCGGACGGCGAAGGCGGCGGCAAAGGCAAGGGCTTCACGGTGGGCACCGCCTACACCCGCGACATGACGCCGGAGGAATTCGGCACCATGGCGCACGTGCAGTCCGCGGCCGAGGGCGTGAGGGCGGCCATCGAGGACGCCGGCATCGAAGACCCCGCGGACATCCACTTCGTCCAGATCAAGACCGGCGCCCTTACCACCAAGCGGATCAAGGACGCCTACTCGCGCAATGCCCGCGTGGTCACCACCGACACCTACAAGTCCATGTCCTACGCCAGGAGCGTCGCCGCCCTGGGCATCGGCATGGCCACCGGCGAGATCGACGAAAACGCCGTGAATGAAGCGGTGATCGGACAGGACCTGGACGTCTTCTCCGTTGTGGCCTCCGCCTCTTCCGGCATCGAGCTGATGAACTGCGAGATCATCGTCCTCGGCAACTCGGCGCGCTCCACCAGCGACCTCTTCATCGATCACGCGGTGATGAAGGACGCCATCGACGCGGCGGCGGTGCGGGAGGCTCTCCGCAAGGTGGGTCTGGAGGTCAACGGGGAACTGTCGGAACGCGACCAGGACCGGCTGGTGAACGTGTTCGTCAAGTGCGAGCCGGATCCCTCCGGCAGCACCCGCGGCCGGCGCCACGTCATGTTCGAGGACTCGGACATCAACTACACCCGGCACATCCGCGGCGCGGTCAACGCCGTGGTGGCCTCGGTTACCGGCGACACCATGTGCTACGTCTCCGCGGGCGCCGAGCACCAGGGCCCGGCCAGCGGCGGCGTGGTGGCCGCGCTGGCGCGCAAGGCCTGAGGGGAGGCTGGTCATGGCACAACGCGAACCCTACGGCAGCAGCAAGGGCTTCAGGCAGTTGGGGCACATCGACATCCCGGGCGGCGGACAGGTGGTGGTGCAGGGAGACTACGCCTACGTCGGCCACCTGGAGCCGCCCCACGGCACCTCCATCGTGGACGTTTCCGACCCCCGGAACCTCAAGGTGGTGTCGCACGTGGAGGTTCCCGAAGGGACCCACTCGCACAAGGTGCGGGTGCACGGCGACGTGATGCTGGTGAACAACGAACGCTACGGCGCGGCCAAGAACGGCTTCAAGGGCGGACTCAGGATCTACGACGTGGCCGACAAGGCCAACCCTCGCGAGATCGGCTTCTACCGGGCCGCGGGCTCGGGCGTTCACCGCTTCGACTTCGACGGGGACTACGCCTACTTCTCGCCGCAGGTGGAGGGCTACGTCGGCAACATCGTGATGATCCTGGACCTGAAAGACCCGACCCGGCCCGAGGAGGTGGGGCGGTGGTGGATGCCCGGGCAGTGGACCGCGGGCGGGGAAACGCCGACGTGGCAGGGGGTCCGGCACCGCTGCCACCATCCCCTCCGGTTCGGCGACCGTTTGTACACGAGCTATTGGCACGGCGGCTTCGTCATCCTCGACATATCGGACATGGCCCGGCCGCGGAGGGTCGGCGGCCTCGACTGGAGCCCGCCCTACCCCTGCCCCACCCACACTGCGCTGCCGATACCCCAGACCATCCAGGGGCGGCGGCTGCTGGTGGTCACCGACGAGGAAGTGGTGGACCGGCTGACGCCGGCGCCCAACGCCTTCATGTGGATCGTCGACATCACCGAGGAAACCCAACCGGTGCCCATCGCCACCTTCCGGGTACCCAACGACGAGCCGTTCAACCCCGACGAATGGTTCGGCTCCCATCAGCCCCAGGAACAGGTGCAGGGCAACACGATCTTCGTCACCTGGTTCGCCGGCGGGCTCCGGGCGGTGGACATCAGCGACCCCTGGAGTCCGCGGGAGATCGGCTACTACATGCCGGAGCCCGGCCAAGGAGAGTCCATCGTCCAGAGCAACGACATCTTCCTCGACCGGTCCGACGGCCGGCTGTACCTGCTGGACCGCCTGTGTGGACTCGACATACTGGAGTTTGCGGGGTAGCCGAGCTGCCCGACCGTCCTTGACATCCTCTCCGTTATACGCGTAACGTCGGGGCGCTTTCGCCGGCCCGTAACCGGCTGTTCAAGGACACACCGAGGAGGTATCGCCATGAAGCGTGCAAAAGTGTTCATACCGGGCTTGATCCTGGCCATTGTGCTGACATTCTCGGGCTGGAACCCGGCCGCCGCCGACACGATCACGTTGAAGCTGGCCACCTATGACCCGAAGACGGCCGTCACCCTGTCCGCCATACCCAAGTTCATCGAGCTCGTGGCGGAGAAGTCCAAGGGCAAGCTCAAGATCGACTGGATCGGCGGACCCGAGATCACACCGGGAAGGAAGCAGCCCGCGGCGGTGCAGAAGGGCGTGCTGGACATGAGCGTGGCATGGGCATACGTGCTCCACGTCAAGGCGGCGCAGGTGATCCACCTCTCGCAGCTCACCCCGGCGGAGGAACGGAAGAGCGGACTCTACGACTTTCTCGTGGCGGAGTTCGCGAAGAGCGGGTTCCGCTACCTGGGACGGACCTCGACGGCCACGCCTTACGTGCTCGTCAGCACCAAGAAGGCGGAGAAGCCGGAAGATCTCAAGGGCCTGGGATTCCGGACCTCCGGGATCTACGAGCCGATCATCGAGCGGGCCGGCGGCCGCAAGGTGCGGGTCGCGAGTCCGGAAGTCTACTCGGCCCTTCAACGGGGCCTGATCGACGTCAGGCCGGCGCCCATGGCGACCGTGGTGGACGGGAAGCTCTACGAGGTGCTCAAGTACTGGGTGGGACCCGGCTTCTTCACGGCCCAGAACACGGTGCTCTGCGTGAACCTCAAGAAGTTCAACAGCCTGCCCGCCGACCTCCAGCAAGTCCTGGTCGACGCCGCGGCGGAGACCGAAAAGGGCCTTGTCAGCCTCAAGAAAAAGGAGTTCGACGACGCCTGGCAGGTTGCCAAGAAGAACGGCATGGTGCGCATCGACTGGCCCAAGGACGTCAACGACGGCTTCTTCAACGACGTCATGACGAAGTCCTGGGCGCGGGTCGAGAAGAGCGTGGGCAAGGAACTCGTCGACAAGATGCGGCCCATGATGGGCCAGTGACCCCGCTCGGGACGGACACCTGACAGGAGGGCAGCCCCCGCGCCGCCGACGCCGGACGGCCGCCGGGGTCTGCCTTTCCCTTTCTCACTCATGCTTTCACGTACGCGCTCGGCGCATTCCCGCCGGAAGGGTTAGGCCGCGGTGAAGGTCTTCCTCACGAAGCTCGGAGCCGCCTGGGACCGGTTCCTGGACGTTTCCATGCTGGTTTCCGCCGTGGCCGTGGTCCTGGCCTCCCTCCTCACCCTTTCCGACATCGCGAGCCGGCAGTTCTTCGCCTCGGCCCAGGGCTGGGCCATCGAGATCGCCGAGTATTGTCTCCTCTACCTGGCGTTCTTCGGCGCGGCCTGGCTGCTGAGAGAGGACGGCCACGTCAAAGTAGAGGTGGTGGTGGAGGTGCTGAGCGCCAGGAGCCAGGCGTTCCTGGGGGTGGCGACCTCGGCTGTCGGCGTGCTGGTGACCGGGGTGCTGGCCTACTACGCCACCACCACCACCATCATGGAGTATCTCGCCGGCACCAAGATGTACGAGAGCCCCCTCAAGCCGCCGCTGTATCCGCTGCTGATCCCCATCCCGGTGGGCGCGGCGTCGCTGTGCATCCAGTTCATGCGCCGGACCTGCGGCTACTACCGGCGCTGGCAAGACGCCGGGACGGCAACGGAGAACCGGCCGTGAGTGCGCGGTCCTCCAAACCGGTCGTCTCCGTGTAACGCCATGGATTGGCCGCTCCTGCTGCTGACCTTCTTCTCGGTCATCGTCGTGCTGCTGATGACCGGCCTGCCCATCGCCTTCGTCTTCATGCTGGTGACCGCCGGCGGAGCGCTGACCCTCTGGGGCGGCGGTCCGGGCATGGAGCTGGTTGTGCTCAACATGCAGACCGCGCTGTCCACCTTCACGCTGCTGGCCATCGTGGAATTCACGCTCATGGGCATGGTGATCTTCCACTCCGGCATGGGCAACACCATGCTCAGGGTGCTCGGCGACTGGCTCGGCAGCATACCCGGCCGGCTGTCCATCCTGGGCATAGCCTTCGCTACCCTGTTCGCCACCATGAGCGGTTCGTCCCTTGCCAGCTCGACGGTCATGGCCACCGTGCTGACCCCTGAGATGGAGAAGCAGGGCTACAAGAAGCCCATGAGCCTGGGCCCTATCCTGGGCGGCGGCGGACTCGCCATGATGATCCCGCCCAGCGGGCTCGCCATCATCCTCGCGGCCATCGCCAAGATATCGGTGGCCAAGATCCTCATCGGCGGGGCCGTTCCCGGGCTCATGCTGGCGGCCCTCTACATGATCTACATCGTCACCCGGGCGGCGATCCAGAAGGACCTGGCTCCCGCCTACGCGGTGGAGCGGCCGCCCCTGGGGCAGCGCGTGTACGACACCCTGGTTTACGTGGTGCCCCTGGGCCTGATCGTCTTCCTCACCCTGGGCCTCATCTTCCTCGGCGTGGCGACTCCGTCCCAGTCCGCGGTCACCGGCGCCCTGGGGGCGTTCATCCTGGCCGGCGTCTACGGCAAGCTCGACTGGAACCTCGTGCTCGTGTCGCTGCGGGGCACCGTCCGGGTGTCCACCATGATCCTGATGATCTTCGCCTCCTCCGCGACGTTCAGCCAAATCATGGCCTTCGCGGGCATCACCCGGGGCATCAGCGGCTTCGTCGCCGGCCTCGACGTGGCGCCCATCCTGATCATCATCGGCATGATGGTCGTGGTGCTCATCCTGGGCATGATCATGGAAGTGGTGACCATCTTCATGGTCACCATCCCGATCTTCCTGCCGGTGGTGATCGCGCTGGGTTACGATCCGGTGTGGTTCGGTCTGCTGATGCTCCTCAACGCAGAGATGGCCCTGACCTCCCCGCCCTTCGGCACGAGCCTCTTCGCCGTCAAGGCCGCGGCGCCGCCCGACACCACCATGCGCGACGTCTACGTCTCCGCGCTGCCCTTCCTGGCCTGCGACCTGGTGGTGCTGGTCCTGTTGATCGCGTTTCCGGGAATCGCGCTGTGGCTGCCCAACATGCTGTGACCGCGGACGACTATTTCTCCCTGGCGAGTTGACAAATCGTCGCGGGCTGACATCTAATCGGGCGGCTCTCACCCGCCTCATATCCTCAAGGAGGAACGCTGATGAAGCAGATCTTGAATCCGGATCACGTGTGCAAGCCGGTCGGACAATACTCTCAATGCATCAAGGCCAGCGGATCCCAGTTGGTGTTCATCGCCGGACAGGTGGCCGTCAACGAGCACGGCGAACTCGTGGGGAAAGGCGACATCGAGGCCCAGGCCCGCCAGGTCCTGACGAACATAGAGGCGCTCGTGCGCGCGGCCGGCGGCAGCATGAAGGACGTCGTGCAAACGATCACCTATGACACCGATATCCAGAAGCACGTCGAAGGCTTGCGCAAGGTAAGGGCCGAGTTTTTCGGCGCCGACTTTCCTGTCGGAGCGAAGGTAGAGGTCAAGGGGCTCGTACATCCCGACTACCTGCTCGAGATGACCGCCATTGCAGTGGTTGAGTGATGGAGAAGGGGTAGGAAAACATGCCCTGGAGCGGGGACCCCCGCGACGCGGCGGCTTAGTCGCGAAAGTAACCAGAGCTTGCACCCGGGGCGGTGATGCGGTGAAGTGACGGTGGCCGGGGCAGTCGAGGCCCGCCGATTCACTGGCGTGCCCATGCACCCGTT
>JAJDTQ010000285.1 GCA_022827045.1 Candidatus Binatia bacterium | reverse complement strand
GAGAACTCCACGTCCACGGGCGTGCCGTGCGACTCGAAGAGCCGCCGGGTGAAGTTCACCATCTCGGTGGCGACCTTCTTGCCCTTGAGGTCCTCGATCTTCTGCACCGGCGAGTCGTGGGGCACGGCCAGCACCCAGCGGGTGGGCCGGAAGCTTGTCTTTGCGTAGACCAGCTCGGTGATGTACTCGACCTGCGAGTCGTTCTCCTGGATCCAGTCCCTGCCGGTGATGCCGGCGTCCAGGGTGCCGTCCTCCACGTAGCGGGACATCTCCTGGGCGCGCACGACGCTGCAGTTCAGGGTCTTGTCGTCGATAGAGGGGAAGTAGCTCCGGTCCATGCCGGTGATCTTCCAGCCCGACTTGCGGAACAGCTCGATGGTGGACTTCTCGAGGCTTCCCTTAGGGAGCCCCAGCTTGAGTTGGCTCACTTCTTGTAGACCTCCTCGGGATCGAATACCTTCTCCGCGCAGATCTCCCAGTCCTCGCCGTCGTCGCGGCGGAAGAAGCAGGTGCGGTAGCCCAGGTGGCAGGCCCCCCCGCCCAGTTGGACGATCTTCAGGATCACGGTGTCGTTGTCGCAGTCCACCAGGATTTCCTTGACCACCTGGAAGTGGCCCGACTCCTCGCCCTTGAGCCACAGCTTGTCCCGGGAACGGCTGTAGTAATGGGCCTTGCCGGTCTCGCGCGTCAGATCGAACGCCTGCTGGTTCATGTAGGCCAGCATGAGCACCTCCAGGGTCTCGTGGTCCTGCACCACCACCGGGACGATGCCTCCGCCCTTGGCAAAATCGATGCTCTCCATTCGGGTCTCTACCCCTTTCTCGGATCTGTGTTCGGGAATGCGCTGGTCACCAGGAGCCCGCGAGGCGGGAGGGGTCTGAGTGGTTCGCACTATGCAAAAAAGAAAATAAAACATACAACGGTTGGGCGCGCAAATGGGCGCCTGACGGCCCTGGTTTCGGGGAATCGGGAGCGGCGACATGAGCGAATTCCTGGTTGTGTACATCACCGCGTCGGGGGAGAACGCGCGGGATCTGGCGAGTGCGCTCGTGCGCGAGAACCTGGCTGCCTGCGTCAATCGAATCCCCGGAATCGAGTCCACCTACACCTGGGAAGGCCGGGTGGAGCACGACACCGAGGACCTGCTCATCGTCAAGACCCGCGCCGACCTCTTCGACCGCCTCAAGGAAAGGGTCCAGGCGCTCCACGCCTACGACGTGCCGGAGATCATTGCCGCGCCCATCGTCGAGGGCAGCGAGAGCTACCTGGAGTGGATGACGGAGGTCCTCTCCAAGAAATGACCCCGCCGTCAAGCGCGCGGCGCCGGCGAAACCTTGCGCTGCCGGCCGCCATTGTCTAAGTGTCCTGTATCCGAAGCAGACTGTCAGTCAGGGAGTACCGACCATGAGAGACCTCCAGGAATTCATCGCGGCCGAGGAAAAGCGTCGCCCGGGCGACCTGATCCGGGTGACGGATCCCATCGACCCCAACAAGTGTGAGACCACCGCCTTTCTCAAGCACCTTGACGACCGCGGGCTCGAGAAGATGGTGCTGTTCGAGAACGTCACGACGCTGGAAGGGAAGCCGTCGCCGTTTCCTCTCTTCTACAACCCGTGGGTGAGCCGGCAGTTCTGCGCCGACGGCATCGGTATGGGAGACCTCACGTCCAACATGGAGCTGAGCCTCGAGGTCTCGCGGCTGGAGAAGGAGAAGGGGGACACCGAGGTGATCGCCCCTGAAACGGCTCCTTGCCAGCAGGTCGTTCTGAAGGACTCCGAGGTGGACCTGGCGAAGTTCCCCATCCCCATGCACCATGACCTCGATGTGGGCCCCTACTGGACCATGGCCTGCGTCATGAAGGGGGAGTCGGCGCCCTTCTACGACATCACCTTCACCAAGAACCTGTACTACGACGGCCGCACCATGAGCTTCTCGGCGCACAAGCACCACCACCTGGAAGCCATCGTCACCGAGAACGAGGCCAAGGACCAGCGCGCGCCGGTGATCATCGTGCTGGGTCACCACCCGGCGTTTTACTTCTCGTCCTGCTGCATGACCCCCTACGGCAACGACGACTACCAGAGCGCCGCGGCCTTCATGCGCGAGCCGCTGCGGCTGACCCCGTCGGCCACCTGGGGGGAGGACTTCCTCGTCCCCGCGGACGCCGAGATCATCATCGAGGGCGAGGTCCCGCCCAACGTGCGGCGCTCCCAGAACCCCTTCGGCGAGGTGCTGCGCTACTACCAGGTGACCATGGACGTGCCCATCGTCGAGGTCACCGCCATCACCCACCGCAAGAACGCGATCGTCCAGGACATCTGGGCCGGCCAGAAGGACCACTGGAACCTGGGCGGCATCACCAAGGAGGGCAGCGTCTACAACTCCATCAAGCGCAACATCCAGGGCATCAAGGCCATCCACCTGCCCCACTCGGGCTGCGCCCGGGTGATCTGCTACATCTCCATCAAGAAAGAGTTCCCCAACGAGCCCAAGAAGGCGGCCATGCAGGCCTTCGCCGACATGCCCAACCTCAAGCTGTGCGTGGTGGTGGACGACGACGTCGACGTGTTCAACGAGCGCGAGGTGATGTGGGCCGTGGGCACCCGCACCCACTGGGACAAGGACC
Source organism: Candidatus Binatia bacterium (assembly GCA_022827045.1). Next base: position 1,762 of record JAJDTQ010000285.1, on the reverse strand, counting down.
TGGACGTCATCCGGGAGGTCCAGAACTTCCGCGGCTGGCTCGGCGACAGCGTCGCCGTGGTGGACGCCACCCGCCCGCTGGAAGGCGAGTTCCCCATCAAGAACGAGGTGCCCATCGAAGCCATGAAGCGCGTCGACGTGAGCAAGTACGTCGGCTGAAGCAACACGAGGAAGGGGACACGGACCAAGCCATGGCCAAGCTGAAATTCTACTACAAGAACACCTGAACGACCTGTCGCAAGGCAAGAAGTTTCTTGCAATCACAGGGGGCGGAGCTGGAGGAGAGGGAGTACGGCAAGCAGCCGTTGACCGAACAAGAGCTGGATTCCATCATCGGCAGCGGGCCGGTGACGGATTTTCTCAACACCCGGACGCCGCTCTACCGCGAGCGGAAGATGAAGGACAACCCTCCCACAAAAGAGGAGGCCATCCGGCTGATGCTCGGGGACCAGAACCTCCTGCGGCGCCCCGTCACCATCAAGGGCAAGCGCAAGGTCGCCGGCTTCGACGAGGCCGCCCTCAAGGCCCTCCTGTAACCGCATGGCCGAGATCACCTTCGACGACTTCCTGAAGGTCGACGTGCGCGTAGGTACCATCACCCGGGTGGAGCCCTTCCCCGAGGCGCGCAAGCCGGCCTACAAGCTGTACGTGGATTTCGGTACCGAGATCGGCGAGCGCAAGAGCTCCGCCCAGGTCACCCACCACTACAGCGCGGAAGAACTGATGGGCCGGCAGGTCGCCGCCGTGGTCAACTTCCCGCCCAAGCAGATCGGACCGTTCCGGTCCGAGATCCTCGTGCTGGGCTTTCCCGACGCCGGCGGCGAGGTGGTGATGATCGAGCCCAACCGCCCGGTGCCCAACGGCGGCAGGCTGTTCTGAAAAAAGCCGCCTGCTCTGGATACGGCGCAGGCGGCTTTCGTCAGGATGACCGGGCGCTTCGGGCGCGCCGTTTCCTCAAGGCGCCCCCTTCTCGTCCGTCTCCACCGCCTGGTAGATCTCGCTGCCGGACTTCTTGAACTCCTCGGCCTTCTCCTGCATGCCCGCGGCCAGGGCCTTTTCGGCGGCGATGCCCTTGCCGGCGGCGTAGTCGCGGACGTCCTGGGTGATCTTCATGGAGCAGAAGTGGGGGCCGCACATGGAGCAGAAGTGGGCGACCTTGGCGCCATGGGCGGGCAGGGTCTCGTCGTGGAACTCCTGGGCGGTCTCGGGGTCGAGGCTCAGGTTGAACTGGTCCTCCCAGCGGAATTCGAAGCGGGCGTCGCTGAGCGCGTCGTCGCGGACCTGGGCGCCGGGGTGCCCCTTGGCTAGGTCGGCCGCGTGGGCGGCGATCTTGTAGGTGATGACGCCGTCCTTGACGTCCTTCTTGTTGGGCAGTCCCAGGTGTTCCTTGGGGGTCACGTAGCAAAGCATGGCGGTGCCGTACCAGCCGATCATGGCGGCGCCGATGGCGCTGGTGATGTGGTCGTAGCCCGGCGCGATGTCGGTGGTCAGGGGCCCCAGGGTGTAGAACGGCGCCTCGTGGCACAGCTCGAGTTGCTTCGTCATGTTCTCCTGGATCAGGTGCATGGGCACGTGGCCCGGCCCCTCGATCATCACCTGGACGTCGTGCTCCCAAGCGATGCTGGTGAGCTCGCCCAGGGTGGCCAGCTCGCCCATCTGGGCCTCGTCGTTGGCGTCGGCGATGCTGCCGGGACGCAGGCCGTCGCCCAGGGAGAAGGCCACGTCATAGGCCTTCATGATCTCGCAAATCTCCTCGAAGCGGG
>JAJDTQ010000009.1 GCA_022827045.1 Candidatus Binatia bacterium | reverse complement strand
CCGGGCCGGTGGACTGGAGGGTGTCGCGGGTGAGCAGGAAGCCCCTCGGGTCCTTCGGCAGGTTCGTGTTTTCCACTACTGGCGGCGGAGCCGCCCCGGCGGCCAGGATGACCAGATCCGCGCGCGTGCGGCGTCCGTCCGCGCACACGGCCTCCCGATCCTCTACACGCGTGATCCGGGTGCCCGTGAGCACTTCGACGCCCCGGACCGCCAGAAGCGCCTCCGCGCGGCGCAACGCCCGGGGAGACAGGCCGCCGCCGATGCGCTCGCCAGCGTCGACGATGGTGATGGCGTAGCGCAACCCGCCGGACAACCGGTTCAGGTATGCGGGCAGGCACAGGCTGATCTCGATGCCGCCCACGCCGCCGCCGATGACCAATACCCGGACTGCCTCCCTGCCTTGCCACTTCAGCTCCTGGAGGCGTTCGTAGAGGCGCATGAGGAAGGTCTGCATGGGCTTGATGGGAACCCAGGCGCCGGCGGGCGCATCGATGCCGGCGCGGTTGGGTACCGAGCCGGCGCCGACGGAGAGGACGTCGAAGGGGACCGGCTCGTGGTTCTCGAACCGCACGGTCCGCGTCTCCATGTCCGCGCCAAGCGCCTGCTCCACCACGAGCTCGGCCCTGGCCGCGTTCGCGAGGCTCCGAAGGTCGATTTCCAGGGTGCCGGGCGGGTACTGGCCGGACAACGTGCCGGGCAGCATGCCGGAGTAGGTGGCGGCGGCGAAGCTCGACACGCACACGAGACGGGCGCCGGGAATGGGGGCGCGCCGCCACATGTCCAGGACGTGGGCGTTGGTGTGGCCGATGCCGAGAAGGACGATCCGCGGGGACTCAGCCAAGGGCACGGACGGACGCGCGCGCGGTCATGCGTTCGTACCACGCATTCAGCAACGGCAGGCTCGCATCCGGCAGAATGCCCCACTCGACGTGGCGCATGACCCGCGGCACGTGGGCGGCGTCGAGCAGCGAGAAGTCGCCGGCCATGTAGTCGCGGCCTTCCAGCTCGCGCTCCAGGGGCTGCAGCTCCTCGAGGAACCGCGCCTTGGCCCCGGCCAGGGCGCCGGAGTCGCGCTCGCCCTCGGCCTTCATCATCTCGGCGCGGATGGCCTGGTGGCTGTCGTTGGTGTGGTTGATGCCGTAGTCGATGAGGATGCGGATCCGGGCGCGCGCCGACGGGTCGGCAGGCAGCAGCGGCGGATCGGGGTACTTGTCCTCCAGGTACTCGTTGATGATGCAGGACTCGTAGAGCACCGTGCCGCCGTCCACCAGCACCGGCACCTTGCCGTAGGGGTTCAGGGCGAGGTACTCGGGCGCCTTCTGCTCCTGCTTGCGCAGGTCGATGGGGACCGTCTCGTAGTCCAGCCCCTTCTCTTCCAGGACCACCTTCACCCGCTGACAGTTGGGCGAGGTCTTGAAGTCGTAAAGCTTGATGTCGCTCATGTCGTGCTCCCTCCCCGTGGACGCGGGAACGCCCACGCGATGCCGCGTCCTATTGCCGGTGCCCCCGTACGACCCGTTCCAACTCGTCCTTCCACCTGCCGGACACCGCGTCGTGGGTCTCCCTGTCGATCTGGCTCACCGCCGGGAACTGGTCCTTCCACTCGAAGGGCCGGGTGGCGTCGATGATGGCGCGGGAGTTGAGGCCCTTCTTGTCGCGCGGGATGATGGGGTCCAGCGGCCCGCTCCAGGTGCGGCGGATGATGTCGATGGACTCCTCGGGATTGGAGCGCGTGCACATGGCCCACACCACCTCGTTCAGGTTCGTGATGTCCACGTCGTCATCCACCACCACCACGTAGCGGCCGAGGTAGGCGCCGGCGTGGCACTGGGCGGCCATCATCGCCGCCTGCTTGGCGTGGCCCGGGTAACGCTGCCGGATGGCGACGACGATCATGAAACGCTGGGCCGGCGGCGGCACGTACACACCCACCACGTCCGGCACCCCGCCCCTCTCCACGCCGTTCCAGATCATGGCCGAACGCAGCATGGAGCGGTACATGCCGTGGATGGTGGGACGAAACGGCGGCGCGCCGGTGAGGATCGGATTGTCGCGGTGGTACAGGGCCTTCAACTGCACCACCGGCTCGGCGCGGCGGGCGCTGGCGTAGTAGCCGGTCCACTCGCCGAAGGGTCCCTCGGGGCGCGTGTCGCCGGGGATGATCTCCCCTTCCACTACAATCTCCGCGGCGGCGGGCACGCGGAGCCCGGTGATGGGCGCCTCGATGACACTCAGGGGCTGTTCCACCAGGCCGCCGGCCCAGGCGTACTCGCTCACGCCCGGGGGCACCGCCTGGGTCGCGGCCATGAAGACCAGCGGGTGCTGGCCGAAGGCCATGGCCACCTGCATGGGCTTGCCGGCGCGGAGCGTCTTCTCCATGTGCATGCGCCCGTGCTTGCCCGGCGAGATGTAGAGCGCGAGCTTGTCGCGCTCGTGCACCATGACGCGGTAGCAGCCCACGTTCTCGTCGCCGGTCTCCGGGTCCCGCGTGACCACCAGGTGCGCGGTGCCGAGATAACGGCCGCCGTCGCCCGAGTGCCAGCGCGGCACCGGAATGTCGAGGATGTTGATGTCGTCGCCGGTATGACGGTTCTCCATGACCGGCCCGGTCGCCAGCACCCGCGGCTCCACCGGCTCCAAGACGCTCAGACGCGTGCGCAGCCGGTCGATGACCTCGATGGTGCTGAGATCGGGAGGCAGGTTCAGGGCGAGCGCGGTGCGCTCCATGGTCTCCATCATGTTGGCCAGGACCCGGCCCTTGCCCTCGTGCCCCACCACGTCCTCGAACAGCAGCGCGGGCGGGGTCGGCGTGCGCTCACAGATGATCTCGTTCAGCGCGCCCACCTCCAGGTCCCAGTGGGCACCGGAAATGCGCTCCAACTGGCCTTTCTCCTCCACCTGCGCGAGCCACACGCGAAGGTCGTCGAAGGGGGTCAGCTCGGCGTCGTGTATGCGTTGCGGTCTGGCCATGGGTCACCTCTCGATTAAACGCTCTCTCGGTCTCATGTCGTCCTGCTCGGACGTCACTCCGGCTCCGCCAGCTCCCAAGTGTCGGGTGCGAACAGCTCCTCGGGCGAGAGGTTGCGCTCGCAAATGCCCTGGAACTCGCAGTACTCGATAAACGTGTTGATCACGTGGCGGTTGGCCTCGAGCCCGAAAGGACACGGGTCGCCGCCGAACACCGCGCGTTCCTCGTCCAGCGCGTGCTCGCGCCAAGCCACCACCATGCTCGGCAGGCCCGCGTACCACTGCCGCGCCTGCCGCTTCGCCCGGCTGAACAGCTCGAAGAGGGCTGGAGCTACCTCGGGGTTCCGCTCCAGCACCGATTTCTTGACCGCGAGCACGTGCATGATGGGGAAGAGGCGGGTCTTGGTGAAGTACCGCGCCTCCACCTCCCGGTAATCCTCGAACAGCCGTTTCAGCGTCGGGTCGGCCAGCAGCGGCGGCAGTTGCGTTTCGGTCACCCCGAGCATGTCCAGCCGTCCCTCGCGCAGCGCGCGCATGGCCCGCTCGGCAGCGCTCCCCTCCCCCTGCAGCACCTCGATGACGGCGCCGCCCGGAAGCTTCACCGAGGTCTCGGTGGCGCCGTCGTCCCAATGGTGCAGCGAGCCCGCGTGCCACTGGGAGTTCTTCGGCGTCACGCCGTACTCGTCCGTCAGCATGCCGCGGATCCACACCGCGGCGGTCTGCACCCAGCGCAGGAAGCCCAGGCGCTTGCCCACGAGGTCCTGGGGCGTGTCGACGCCGGCATCGCGCCGCACCACGATGAAGCCGTGCCGGAACATCCGGGACGGAAACACGGGAACTCCGATGAAATCGTTCTGGTTGCGCGACGTGTAGTAGATCAGCTCGGCCAGGGACATCTCCGAGACGTCGAACTCGCCCCGGTACATGGCCGCGAACATGCCCTGCACGCTCACCTGCTCCACCGCCTCGATCTCGATTCCCGGAGCGCTCACGACCCCGCGGAGAATGGCATTGGTGCCGTCGTAGTTGCGGCACGCGAAACGGAGATGGCAGGGGTCGGACATCGCGGACAAGGTCAACTGGGCTTGACCCGGCGCTTGGCCAGCTTGGCGCCGGTCTGGAGATAGTCGCTCTTCACCGCGAGCTGTGCCTCCTCCTCCCACTCGTCATCCCACTGCCCCAGCGAATAGCCGTACCACGGCGCCTGAGGCTCCAGGGGCGGCAGCTCCAGCCGGTTCCACAGCTCCAGGGCGTGCTCCATGAACTCGCGCTTGGGCAGCGAAATCGGTGGGAAGGGTTCCTTCAGGATGGCGTTGATGAGCATGCCCGAGTCCGTGGCCGGCTGGTAGAACATCTCCTTGGCCGTGACCAGGTGGCCTTCGTCCTCGAACGGCGGCGAGTGGCCCTTGACCCGCCCCGGAAGGATCAGCACGTCCTGGTGTGGCTTGGAGCGGTAGCAGATGGCCCACCAGACCGCGTCCAGGTTATGGGGGTCGATGTCGTCGTCCACCGCAATGGCGATCTTGCCGACGCCGTGCTGGTAGTTGGCGATGCTGTTCAAGGCGCGCCACACGTCCCCTTCGGCCGGCTTGCTCATCTGCACGATCACGAGCTTGCGCAGATTGGTGAGGGGCTCGTGCATGGCCACCTGGGTGACGCTCTTGATGCCCACGGTGTCACGCAGGTAGCGCCGCAGCAGCGGCTCGTAGCCCACCTTCTTGATGACGCTGGATTCGCTGGGGGTCACCTGGCTGATGAACGAGCACAGCACCGGCTTGCGCTTCATGGTGATGGCGGTGACCTCCATGAACGGCGACACCGTGCGCGGGTGCAGGTAGCCGTGGGACTCCCCGAAGGGACCCTCCGGCTCCACGAAATCGGTGTTGATGAGCCCCTCGATGACGATCTCTGCGTTGTCGGGCACCTCGATGTCCACGGTCTTGCACCGGACCAGCCGGACCGGCTCTCCCGCCAGGCCGCCGGCGATGCCCATCTCGTCCACTCCCGGCGGCACCTTCTGGACGGTGCCGTAGGAGACCACCGGCGGCGCGCCCACCACCAGCGCGGCATGCAGGGGCTCGCCGCGTTCCCGGCGCTTGTCCCAGTGGGGGAAGATGTGCTGGTGCACGCCGGCGTACATGCCGACGCGCTTCTGGCTCTTAATCTGTCCGCGGTAGTTGCCCTGGTTGCGGACGCCCGTGTCGGGGTCCTTGGTGAACCAGTGGGAGCAGGTGGTGTAGGGCGCGTTGTCGAAACCCGGGGTGGAGATGGGCACCGGGAGCTGGAGCAACCCGCCGCCCTCGACGTCGAGGTCCGCCCCTTGCAGCACTACGTCGTGCACCGGCCCGGAATCGACGATGGCGGGCTCGATGGGATTCGCCAGGGCGTGGGCCCAGAGCTCGGGAATCTCGTCCACCGGGCGCTGCAGTCCCACCGAATAGACCTGCGGCGACGCCGCCAGCGCGGCCACCGCCACCGGCACGTCGTAGGTGCGGCCATGGCTGTCCACCACGTTCTCGAACAGGAACGCCTTGCGCTCCGCCTCGGGCAGGCCGCCGCGGAACTGCCAGCGCACCAGCGGGTGCATCTCCGTGTCCTTGTTGATGGGGTGGCGGATGCGCAACAGGAGTCCGGCGGACTCCAGGTTGGACAGGTGCTCTTGAAGGTCGGGATAGGACATGTTCGGCGCCGTGTCCGGATGTCAGGCTACTGCCCGCCGTTGCCGCCGGGACGCTGCTCCTCCCGGTAGAGCTGCAACGCCTCCAGCACCGGCCGGTCGTTCATGGTGAAAAGCACCGCTTCCTCGTCGAAGGGGTTTTCGTGGCGGTGCCACTGCCAGTTGGGAATCATGAACGAGTCGCCCTTCTCCCACTCCAGGAACCCCTCGCCCACCGCGGTCCGGCCGCGGCCGCGGAAGACGTGGTACAGGGAGGTGCTGGTGTGCCGGTGGGTGCCGGTGACCCAGCCCGGCTTGAGCATCTGTGCCTCGCAGGACAGGGTCGCCATGGTGTAGCCCCCGGTCACCGGGTTGATGTAGCGGACCAGGTGACCGTCGAAGGGGTCGGCCTCGGCGTCGGCGATGTTGTGGAGCGACGCGTCGGTGTCCTCCCAGTGGTACCGGAACGGCAGCCCCCGCCCCGGCGATTCCGCGTTGGCCGGCGGGCGGGCGAAGCCGAAGCGCATCTGCGCGTCGCCGTCGGCGCGGCTGACCCCCTGAGTGTCCTTGTCGTAGTTCTCGAAGAACAGCACGTTGAGCGCGTTGATGAGCGGGCCGTCGAGGCCGTCGAGCCACACGATGGGCTCGTCCGACTCGTTATGATGCTCGTGCCATGTCCAGTTGGGGGTGAGGATCAGGTCGCCCTCGTGCATGGGGAAGCGCTCCCCCTCCACCAGCGTGAACGCGCCGCTGCCCTTCACCACGAAGCGGATGGCCGCCATGTTGTGGCGGTGCGGCCGCGCGATCTCGCCGGGGTTCACCACCGAGAAGGTGAAGAGCAGAGTCCGGGAGGTGGCCCGGGTGGGATTCTGCGGGTTCACCAGCCGTATGGCCCGGCGTTCCGCCAGCTCCAGCCCCACGGACTCCCTGGCGTCCATCAGGCACGGGTAGACCTCGCGCCACTTCCACAGGTAGGGCGCCTCGTCCTGGTGCTCGGGCGTGCGCGTGTTCCAGAAGCCCGAGAGGTCGTGCTCGGCCAGCGAGTCGTTGAGGTCCTTCAGGTCCATCTTCATGGGGGATACCCGCGTCGGCGCCTAGGACAGCCGCGCCATGGCCGCCGCCATGCCCCCGAAATAGGCCCGGTGGATGTCCATGGATTCCCGGGCGGTGCTCAACACGCCCGCCTCGGCGCCCTCGGGCACCAACCGCTCGAAGATGTCCAGAAACATCTCGGAGTGCTTCTCGTCCGCGGCACGATGGGCGGTGAAGTTGGGCATCTGCTCTTCGGCGAACTTGAGGTCCCGGCTCCAGCTCTCGTACAGCCGGCCGCAGTTGCCTCCGCCCAGGTCTCCCAGCAGCCGGTCGTCGTTAGTCCACTCGGCGATGGTGGAGGCGGCCAGGGCCTCCTGCCACGGCTTGGTCCGGGCGATCCACCACCAGCCGTAGATGGCTGCCCGGGTGGTGGGAAGCGGCTCGGCGTCCAGCACTTCCTCCTCGCTCAGGCCCACTTCCCTGCCCTGCCG
>JAJDTQ010000224.1 GCA_022827045.1 Candidatus Binatia bacterium | reverse complement strand
GCGCCGGTGCTCGGCCACGTATTCCTCGAACACCGGGCCCACCAGCGGCGCCACGGTCTGGCTCTCGCCGATGATGTCCAGGGTCACGCCCTGGCGGATCTTGCTCTCGCCGTTGCCGTCCTTGATCAGCGGCTGGTCGCTGTGGGTGTGCATGTCGATGTAGCCCGGTGTCACCATCTTGCCGCGGACGTCGATGGAGCGCGTGCCCGAGCCCGGGTCCAGCCGGCCCATGGCCGCGATGCGGCCGTCCTTGATGGCCAGGTCGCCGTAGTACCAGGGGTTGCCGGCGCCGTCGATGATGGCCCCGCCGTGAAGCACGGTATCGAAAATCGCCATGGTGGTTGGTCCTCTCTGTGCGGATGAGCTCTGCGCGAACAGGACGCCCGCGGACTCGTGCGCGCCTTATAGCATTCCTGCCATGCGGACACAACGCGGCCCGGGTCCGCAGCCGTCCCGATGGAAAAATTGGACGGGGTTGACTTTGCCGTGCCAATGTTGGGAGACTAGCGGAGTTTCCTGCCTTGGCGACCTGAAGCCGAGTGTCTGTTTCAGGCCGCCGGTCTTGCTATAGTCGCGCGCGAATAATCATTGCAGGCGCGAAACGGCGCTGTCAGGCCCACAACCGAGGAGGTGTTATCGTGGCCGAGGAACAGTTGTATGGCGACAACCCCATCGCACAGAGAAAGACCGACCAGTACAAGCGCGAATACGTGCACAGCTTCGTCCGGAAGTGGGACGAGCTCATCGACTGGGACGCCAGAGCCGCCAGCGAAGGGGATTTTTTCATCAACATACTCAAGGAACGCGGAGTCGAGCGCGTGCTGGACGTGGCCACCGGAACCGGCTTCCACTCCATTCGGCTCCTGAAGGCCGGTTTCGACGTCACCAGCGCCGACGGTAGCCCCGAAATGCTGGCTCAAGCCTTCGAGAACGCCAAGGAGCAAGGCTTCATCATGAAGACCCTTCACGCCGACTGGCGGTGGTTGAGCCGGGACGTCCACACCCAATACGACGCGGTCATCTGCCTGGGGAACTCGCTGACCCATCTGTTCTCGGAGCAGGATCGCCGCAAGGCGCTCGCCGAATTCTACTCGGTGCTGCAGCACGACGGCGTCCTGGTCCTGGACCAACGCAACTACGACGACATCCTCGACGATGGGTTCTCTTCCAAGCACATCTACTACTACTGCGGCGAGAACGTCAGCGCCGAGCCCGAATACGTGGACGAGGGGCTGGCGAGGTTCCGGTATGAGTTCCCGGACAAGTCGGTGTTTCACCTCAACATGTTCCCCCTGCGCAAGGACTACGTCCGGAAGCTCATGGGAGAGGTCGGGTTCCAGCAAGTGAAGACCTTTGCCGACTTCCAGGAAACCCACCGGGTGGAAGACCCGGACTTCTTCATCCACGTGGCGGAAAAGATCTACAAGAACGAGGAACGGCCCGCCAGGTTCGCGGTGGGACCCAGCTACTCCGAGACGGTGGAGACGGCACGGGATTACTACAACAGTAACGACGCCGACCGCTTTTACGCCACCGTGTGGGGCGGCGAGGACATCCATGTCGGCCTCTACGAGGGCGAAGGGGACACCATCTTCGACGCCAGCCGGCGGACGGTGCGGCGAATGGCGTCCATGATCGACTCCCTGGGGTCCACCACCCGCGTGCTGGATATCGGCTCGGGGTACGGCGGCTCCGCCCGATTCCTCGTCGACAACTACGGGTGCCACGTCGGATGCCTGAACCTGAGCGAGGTCCAGAACGCGCGGAATCGCGACCTCAACGCCCGCAAGCAGTGCTCGCTGGCCATCAACGTGGTGGACGGAAGCTTCGAACAGATTCCCCTTCCTGACGACAGCGTGGACGTGGTGTGGTCGCAGGATGCGATCCTGCACAGCGGTGACCGGCGGCAGGTATTCGAGGAAGTCGACCGTGTCCTCGCCAAGGGCGGACAGTTGATCTTCACCGATCCCATGCAACGCGAGGATTGTCCGACGGAAGTACTGAAACCGATACTGGATCGCATTCACCTGGATTCGCTGGGATCGGTCCCCCAGTATCGGACCATGCTGTCGGGCCTGGGCTTCGAGGAAATCGAGTTCGTCGATCTCACGCCGCAGCTCGCTACCCACTACGCGCGAGTGTTGGACGAGGTGCAGGCCAATCACTGGGAACTCCTGCAGGTCTGCAGCGCCGAGTACATCGACCGGATGAAGGCCGGCCTGCAGCACTGGGTGGACGGCGGCAACAAGGGCCATCTCCAGTGGGGGATTCTCCATTTCCGTAAGGTCTGAAAGATGAGTCGGGCCAGCGAGTCGGAGCGGCCCGGGGAGGTCCCGTATTCCGAGGCCGTGGAGGCGGTCAGGAGCTACTACAACAGCGATGCCGTGCGGCGCATCTACAATGCGTCGTACGGCGACGAACACCTTCATCTCGGCATCTACGAAAACGACGAGGATACGGTTGACGAAGCCGGCCAGCGGACCGTGGAGAGAATCGCCTCCATGATCCATGAGCTGGGCCCGAGCACGCGCGTGCTGGACATCGGCGCGGGCAATGGCGGGTCGGCCCGTTACCTGTTTCGCGATTATGGATGCCACGTGGCATGCCTCAACCTGAGCGAGGTGCAGAACGCCCGGAACCGGGACCTCAATGCCAGAGACCGGTGCTCCCTGGCCATCAACGTGGTGGACGGGAGCTTCGAAGACATCCCCGTCACGGACGGGGGCTTCGACGTGGTGTGGTCTCAGGACGCCATCCTGCACAGCACCCGGCGGCGGCAGGTATTCGCCGAAGTCGGCCGGGTGCTGCGCAAGGGCGGACAGTTCATCTTCACCGACCCCATGCAGGGCGAGTTCTGCCCTCCCGACGCCCTGCAGCCCATCCTCGACCGCGTCCACCTCGACTCCCTGGGATCCCTTGGGGAGTACCGGGCCGCGCTGTCAGAGCTGGGTTTCGAGGAGCTGGAATTCGTCGACCTCACGCCGCACCTTGCCACCCACTACGGACGGATCCTCGAGGGACTGCTCGCCGACGAGGAGGGCCTGACGAAGCACTGCGGCGCCGAGCATGTCGAACGCGTCAAGACCGGCCTGCGGCACTGGGTGGACGGAGGGAAACGGGGCTACCTGCAGTGGGGGATCCTGCACTTCAAGAAGGGCTGACACGTTTCGAGGTCGTTCTCCTGATGTTTCCCTACCACCCCACCGGGCTCGCAAGCCGCCCGCCGATCTCCGGCGAGTCGGCGGCGTAGCGGTAGACACGGAACATGCTGTTGGCCGGACCGCGGCCCTGGTAGTCGGCAAAGAACGGGCAGACGTACTCCCAGACGATCTCGCCCGCCTGGGTGACTTCGAAGGCCCGTCCCATCTGCCCTTCGCAGATGAGCGTGTTGCCGTTGTCGAAACGCTGGGCACCGCTGATGTTGGGGCTGAAGAACGTCCAGATGGGCGAGCCCCGGTAGTGCCAGACGGTTTCTCCCGACCTGGGGTCAAGCTCGATGACCCGCGAGAACGGGTTGTCCAGGCCGTGAATGCCGTTGGCGAACAGCAGGATGTTGCCGTTGGGCAGCACCGTGCAGTCGTGCTGATGCCCCCAGGTGGCGTCCTGATGCGACCACTTCACCTTGCAGGTCTCGCGGTCGATCATCATGATGGCGTTCAGGCGCCGGAAGCTCAGCATCACGCCGCCGTCGTCAAGGGGAAAACAGGCGTTGGCGTGGGCGAACTCGTCCCGGCCGCAGGAGTGGCAGAGCTCCCACCGGTCCAGGTCCAGGTCGCGCCACGCGTGCCATTCCCAGACGGTGTCGCCCGCAGGAGAGACCTCCCTCACGTAATCGCCGTAGGTGACACCTTCGTGCTCGCTGCCGGGGTAGCCGCCCTTGATGCGCGGCTGGACATCCGCCGGCACCGGTTCCCAACCGATGTAGATGGTGTTGCCGTCGGGACGTCTGCGGAAGTCGTGGTGCTGTGCCGGGTCGGAGTACTCCCAGACCACTTCCCCCTCCCAGGTGTATTCCCGCAGAAGGCCGCCCTTGCCGCGCCAAAGCGGCGGCCCCGCGTCTTCCACCCGGCCGGCCCATAGCAGGTTGCCGCTGGGCAGGAGATAGGCGTAGTTTCCCGGACACAGCGGGAACGACCACTCGTGGAGCACCTCGCCACGCATCCCGACGAGGTATGCCTTGCGTGACGACTGCGGCACGATCAGCGTGTAGCCCGGCGTCGCCTTGGCCCTGTCGTAAACCAGCACGCCTATGTCTCGGTGTCTCATGGCGCCTCCTAACGACCGTCTCCAGGCCCAGTATCCGTCAACCCCTCTCCCTCTGAGAGAAGGTGACCGAAGGCCGGGTGAGGGCGCCCCACCAATCCCTGCCCCTCCCGTTCCCTGCCCTTGAGCGCAGGCTGCTCAAGCCGGGCACCCTCACCCCAACCCTCTCCCAGAGGGAGAGGGTGCAGGACAATGACGGGTTCCAGCAAGGTTCTACGGCGGTTCCTACCCTACCGGTGGCTTCCGGGCGTGCCATCCGGCCGCCTGCTCGTAGGCGTGGGCCACCTTCAACAGCGTCGGTTCCTGGAAATGGGGTGCCGCTATCTGCAGCCCGATGGGGAGGCCCTGGGAGGAAAAGCCGCAGGGCACGCTCACCGCGGGCGCGCCGGTGACGTTGAATGGGATCGTGCACAGGGTTCCGCGGGTTCCGCGGCCGTCCGACAACGGGATCCGTCCTCCGGCCGTTTCCACGTACCCTTGCTCGCACTCCTCGATGGTCTCCGCCGGCATGCTCACCGCCGGGCTCACGATCACGTCCACCTGCTCGAAGGCCCGGTCGAAGGCTTCGCAGATGAGGCGGCGGACCCGTTGCGCGGTGACGTATGCATGGGCGGGAAGCGTCAGCGCGAGAATCTGCCGGTTCATCAACCCCGGGCTGTAGTCCCGCGGCCGGGTGCGCAGGAACGGCTCCGCCGGGGACAGATTCTCGGCGCGCGCGGTCACGAGCTGCACCATGGGGACGTGCTCCATGTACGGAACCGACAACTCCTGCACGGACATACCCAGGGACTCCAGCAACTCCACCGCATCGGCCACCGCTCCCTTGACCTCATCCGCCGCCAAATCGTCGAAGTAGTCGCGGATGATGCCGACCTTGAGGCCCGCCACGCCCTCGCCCAGGAAAGAGCTGAAGTCCGGCACCGGTGCGTCGCTCGACAACGGATCCTTCGGGTCGGGGCCGGCGATGGCCTGGAGCATGAGCGCGCTGTCCCGCACCGTGCGGGTGAGGGGGCCGAAATGGTCCGTGGAATAGCCGCCGGTGCCGGCCACGCCGCCGACGCGGCTCACCCGGCCGTAGGTGGCCTTGAGTCCCACCACGCCGCACAGGGACGCAGGGTTGCGCACCGAGCCCGCGTTGTCCGTGCCGATGGACCCCAGCGCCAGCGCCGCGGCCACGGACGCGGCCGATCCGCCGCTGGAGCCTCCCGAGACGCGGTTCCGGTCCCACGGGTTGCGGGTAGTTCCGTAGTAGGGGTTGATGGTGGTGCAGCCGGCGGCCCACTCGTGCATGTTGGTCTTGCCGAGGATCACCGCCCCTGCCTGCCTGAGCCGTGCCACCACGGTGGCGTCCTCGTCCGGGACCCAGTCGGACAGGTGCTTGGCGCCTGCGGTGGTGCGGACGCCCGCGGTGGCGAGGCTGTCCTTGATAGAGACGGGGATGCCGTGCAGCGCGCCGCGATAGCGGCCGGCGGCAATGTCGGCCTCGGCTTGGCCGGCCTCCGCCAGGGCCTGTTCACGGATCACGGTGACGAAGGTGTTGAGGTCGGGGTCCAGGCGGTTGATGCGGTCCAGGCACGCGCGGGTCAGCTCCACCGGCGAGACCTCACGCGCCTGGATGCGGCGCGCGGCCTCGGCGATGGTGAGATCTTCCACGATCATCACAGGTAGCCCTGGTCCCTGCAGAACTGCTCCGCGCCGGGGTGGAGCGGCACGTCCAGGGGCGTGGCGTCGGTGTCCTTCCACAACTGGTCGATGCCGGTCAGCGTCTCCCAGTAGATCTCGTTCTGGCGCTCCTTCAGCGCCGCGCACACCTTGTAGACGTCCTCGTCCGGCAGGGAGGCCCGTGTGTAGAGGGGCCAGCCGCCGTAGTCGATGCAGGTGTGATCGGCCTTGAGATGGGGGTAGCATCCCGCGGGCATGGTCACCGTACGCCAACCCAGGGCATTGAGTTGCTCCATGGCGAGATCGTCCGGGGTGACGGGCTCCATGCCGCGCGACAACGCGTCGTCGAACCACAGCACCAAGCCTTCGTCGAACACCGCGTCGATGGTCTCGTCCCTGAGCGCCGCCATGCGCCGTTCGTCACCGGGGCCGCCGTTGAGCTGCAGGCTGCCGCCCCAGGACTCGAGGTCCGCCAGCGTGAACCCGTAGATCTCAAGGGCCTGGTCCAGCAGCACGCGGGTGGAGTGGGTGGCGTCCTCGCGGATGGAAAGCCGCAACGGATATTGCCGCTCCTTGATCTGCGAAAGCGAGGTCAACCCGGTGCGCGGGTGGATCATGAACACGAAGCGGTCCCAGGACGGGTAACAGGCCACCACCCGGAGCGGCAGCGGCTCCTTGAAGAGCCCGGTGCCCCGGTACGCCTGGGTCAGGAAGGCCGACGGGTTCACCATGGACATCTCCAGGTCTCCCTTGGCCACCGCGTGAGCGATGATGGGCGAGCCCGTGGACATGCGCAGCCAGGGACGGAAGTTCTCCGCCGACCCGCTCCCCACCGATATGCACATGTCCCGGTTGCCGTAGTACGGCTCGTCCTGGTCGCCGGCGACGTGCAACCCGATCTGCCACAGCATCAGGCTGCGCTGAAAGTTCGCTCCACGCGGAAGTCGTTCCATGGTTGTCCTCCGATGCGAATATCCGTTGTTGCCGCTAACCCAGCAGCCCCGCGCCCCTGGCCCAGCGGTACTTGGCGCCCAGGATCGCCACCGGCAGCTCGGTGGTGTAGGGACATCCGACGATGCCCCTTTCATAGAGGTACTCCGAGGCCTCCTCCACCTGCACGTCGCCCACCAGAGACACTACCACCGGCTTCTCGATGCCCTTGTCGCGGCCTTCCTGCACGACCCGGGCGCACAGCTCGGCGAACACCATGGGCGGCGTGATGATGGTGTGCCAGTAGCCCAGGATCAGGGCGTGGATGCGGTCGTCCTCGAGGCCGAACCGTATGGTGCGCTCGTAGGTGGTGGGAGGCTCGCCGCCGGTGATGTCCACGGGATTGCCCGAGGCGCCGAAGGGCGGGATGAACTGCTTGAAGCCCTCGTCCAGGTCCTGGGGGAACTTCATGAGCGAGAGCCCGTTGGCCACCACCGCGTCCGACAGCAGCACCCCGGAGCCGCCGGCGCCGGTGATGATGACGATCTCCTCGCCCTTGGGCGTGGGCAGCACCGACAGGCCCCGGGCGAATTGGAGCATGTCGTTGAGCGAGTAGGCGCGCACCACGCCGCATGCCTTCAGCAGATCATCGTAGACCTTGTCATCGCCGGCCAGAGCGCCCGTGTGGGACGCCGCGGCCCGGGCGCCGAGCTGCGTCCGGCCGGCCTTGAGCATGACCACGGGCTTCTTCTTCGACACCCGGCTGGCCACCTCGTAGAAGCTGCGGCCGTCCTTGAGGTCCTCGGCGTGCATGGCCACCACCTGGGTGTTGTCGTCCTGCTCGAAATAGGTGAGCAGGTCGTCCTCGTCCAGGTCGGACTTGTTGCCCAGGCCGACGATGGCGGAGACCCCCAGCCGGGTGGAACGGCTGAAGCCGATGATGGACATGCCCACGCCGCCGCTCTGGGACGACAACGCCACCGGTCCCTTGACGTCGTAGGGGGTGCAGAACGTCGCGCACAGGTTGGCGGGCGTGTAGTAGAAGCCGTAGATGTTGGGTCCCATGACGCGCACGTTGTACTTGCGCGCCTCCGCCAGAAGCTCCGCCTGCATCTCCTTCTCGCCCACCTCGGCGAAGCCCGACGGGATCATCACCGCGCCCGGAATGCCCTTCTCCCCCACCTCGGTCATGGCGGCGGCGCAGAACTTGGCGGGCACCGCGAAGATGGCCACGTCCACCTCGCCGGGGATGTCCTTGACGCTCTGGTAGCACTTCTTCCCGAGGATCTCGTCGGCCCTGGGATTGATAGGGTAGAGCTCGCCGGCGTAGCCGCCGTTGATGATGTTCTTCATCACCGAGTTGCCGATCTTCCCTTCCCCGTCCGAGGCGCCGATGACCGCCACGGCCCTGGGGTTCATGATGCGCTGCATGGCCGAGACGATCTCGTCGCGAGACGGCCGGTAGGGTTGGGGCTGCGCCGTGAAATCCACGGTCATCACGCTGTCCACCGCGGTGGCGCCGCCGGCGTCCGCCAGCACCGGGTTAAGATCCACCTCGCTGATCTCCGGGAAATCGCCCACCAGCTCCGAGACGCCGACGATGATGTCCGCCAGGGCCTCCCGATGCACCGGCGGTCCGCCCCGGACACCCTTGAGGACTTCCGCCGCGGCCACGCCGTCCAGCATGGAGAGGGCGTCGTCGCGTGTGGCGGGGGCCAGCCGGAAGGTCACGTCGCGCAGCACCTCCACCAGAACGCCGCCGAGCCCGAAGGCCACCACCTTGCCGAAGCTCGGATCGGTGACCGCACCCACGATGACCTCCACGCCCTTGCGGGAGACCTGCTCCTGCACCTGGACTCCGGCCAGCACGGCGTCGGCCTTGTAGCTACGGGCGCTGCTCAACAGGGTCCGGTAGGCACGCTCCGCCTGCTCCCGGTCCGCCACACCCACCAGCACGCCACCGGCCTCGGTCTTGTGCAGGATGTCCTCGGAGACGATCTTCATCACCACCGGAAAGCCGATGTCCTCGGCCAGATCCGCGGCCTCGGCAGCCGACTGGGCAACGCCTTCCCGCGGCAGCGGAATCCCGTAGGCCCGCAACAAGGCGCTGCACTCCAACGGCGACAACGTGGTCCGTCCCTCGGACCTGGCTTCATGCAAGACCGCAAGGACTTGCTCCCGCCGATCAGTTCCCGATTGCATCTTGTACGGCCTCCCTCCCCGGAGGATGAACCCGACGGCTTCCCCGAACGCGCGACGGGCGGATCTCGATTTGGAAGAGTCTACCGAGTAAACGCGCCAGCGCTTCTCAGCGCGGCGATCTCCTCTTCGCCGTACCCCAGGACCTCGCTCAACACCTCGTCGGTATGCTCTCCCAGCAGCGGCGAGCGCTTGATCTCCACCGGCGAGTCGGAGAGCTTGATGGGGCACCCCACGTTGTACCACGGGCCCCGCTCGGGATGATCCACTTCCACCATCATTTCCCGGAGCTGGACGTGCTCGTCGTGGGCCAGGTCCCTGGTGCTCATGATCGGGCCGCAGGGAACGTCGAGATCGTTCAGGATCTCCATCAGCTCCCACTTGGTGTAGTCCCGCGCGAACTCCGCCAGAAGCCGCCACATCTCCGCCTGGTTGGCGCGCCGGACGTCGATGTTGTCGAAGCGTGGGTCGTCGGCCAGCGCCTCGCCGCCGATACGCCTGGCCAGGGCGGTCCACACGTGCTCCTGCACCACCACGTAAAGGTAGTCGTTGGCGCCGCCGGGCTTGCACGGGACGGCGTTGCCCAGTTGCCCGCCGCCGGAGTCGTTGCCCGCCCGCGGCGTGAAGTCCTCGAACTCCTGCACCGAGTACTCTGCCAGGGGACCGCGCTCTATGCGCTGGTGGTCGCGGAATTTCACGCGGCAGAGGTTCATGACGCAGTCCATCATGGCGCACTCCACGTACTGGCCGCGCCCGGTGCGCTCGCGCTGGAGCAGGGCCGCGAGGATCCCGGCCAGCAGGTGAACGCCGGTGCCGGAGTCGCCGATCTGCGCGCCGGTCACCACCGGGGGGCCGTCGAACATGCCGCTGGTGCTCATGGCCCCGCCCATGGCCTGGGCCACGTTCTCGTAGGCCTTGAAGGCGGCGTAAGGCCCCTCGGTGCCGAACCCCTTGATGGAACCCATGATCAGCCGGGGGTTGAGCTCGTGCACCGTCTCCCAACCGAACCCGAGCCGATCGAGCACGCCCGGGCCGAAGTTCTCCAGCAGCACGTCGCTAACCTTCACCAGGCGGGTAAACACTTCCTTGCCGCGCTCGTTCTTGAGGTTCACCGTGATGGAGCGCTTGTTGCAGTTCAGCATGGTGAAGTAGAGGCTATCGGCGTCGGGAATGTCCCAAAGCTGCTTGCGCGTGGCGTCGCCCGCGGGAGACTCGAGTTTGATCACGTCCGCGCCCAGAAAGGCCATGAGCTGGCTCGAGGTGGGACCTGCCTGGACGTGGGTCATGTCCAGGATGCGGATGCCGGAGAGTGCCTTGTCCATCATGTTCCCTGGTTGTTCGCAGCCCGGACTACTTGTACATGGTCTGGCGCTTGGTGCCGGGAGCCCACTCGGTCGCGTCCACCCAGATGTTGACCACCGCCGACTTGCCGGTGTTGCCTACCGACTCCCGCGCCCGTCGCAGTGCCGGCCCGATTTCGCGGCAATCGGAGACCTCCTCGCCGTAGCCGCCGAGCATTTCCGCGAACCGGGAGAACGGCACCTCCCCCAGCAGGTTGCCGACGTTGCCGCGCTCCTCACCGTACTTGGAGAGCTGGCCGTAGCGAATCTGGTTCATCGCCGAGTTGTTGCCGATGACGGCAATGTAGGGAGCGCCGAAGCGGTTGGCGGTCTCCATGTCGAACGCGGTCATGCCGAACGATCCGTCGCCGTAGTAGCACAGGACTTCCTTCTCCGGGTGCACCAGCTTGGAAGCCAGCGCAAAACCCGTGCCCACGCCCAGCGCTCCGAGGGCGCCGGGGTCCATCCAGTTGCCGGGTGCCCGGGGCTCCACCGCCTGGGCACTGATGGTGACCACGTCGCCCCCGTCGCCGATGTAGATGGTGTCCTCGGTGAGGAACTCGTTCAGCTCCCACGCCACCCGGTAGGGATGGATGGGGTTGGCATCGGACCGGAACAGCGGCATGAGCTTGGCCGCGCGCTCCCCTTCCAGGCCGCGGAGGTGCTCCAACCAGCGGGCGCGGCCCTCGGCGCCGTTGTCCGGCCGTTCTCCGATCGCAGCGTGCACCGCCTTGAGGATCGCTCCCGGATCTCCCACGAGACCCAGGGAGACGTCGCGGTTCTTGGCCACCGTGCGGTAGTCCATGTCGATGTGGACCACGGCATCCGCGTGCAGTCGGCGGCCGTAACCCATGCGGAAGTCGAAGGGCGTGCCCACGATGACGATGACGTCCGCCTCGTTGAAAGCATCGCCGCGCGTTCGGTTGAAGTAGTGCGGATCGCCGGGGGGCAGCAGGCCGCGGGCGGCGCCGTTCATGTAACAGGGCACGTTGAGCGCCTTGAACAATGAGGTAGCGGCCTCGTGTCCGCGACAGGTCCACACTTGGGCGCCCAGCAGCACCGCCGGCCGTTCGGACTTTACGAGCAATTCCGCCAACTTCTCGACATCCGCGGGATCGCCGATGGAACCGGTGGAGGCGCGGTAGCGGCCGCGTTCCGGCACGATCACCTTGTCCGCCGGCACTTCCCGGTCGAGCACGTCCCGGGGGATCTCCAGGTAGCTCGGACCCGGCGCCCCGGCAAAGCACTCGCGCGCCGCCATCGCCACCATGTCGGCGATGCGCTCGGTGGAACGCACGCTCGCCGAGAACTTGGTGATGGGGGCGGCAACGTCCACGTGCGGCAGGTCCTGGAGCGAGCCCATCTTGTGTTGGGTCAGAGCGCCCTGCCCGCCGATGTGGAGCACCGGGCTCTCCGACCGGAACGCCGTGGCGATGCCGGTCAGAGCGTTGGTGAATCCCGGTCCCGCGGTGGTGACTACGCAGCCCAGCCGCCCCGTCTGCCGGGCGTAGCCGTCGGCCGCGTGGGCGGCCACCTGCTCGTGGCGCACGTCCACCACGCGAATGCCGTGGTCGATGCAACCGTCGTAGATATCGATGATATGGCCGCCGCACAGGGTGAAGATCGTGTCCACCCCCTCGTTCTTGAGGGCCGCCGCCACCAGATGCCCGCCGGAGACGACGCTCTCGTCGCGACTCTTTTGCGCCAGTGTATCCTCGGCCGTGGTGGAGGTTCGTTTGTCCGTCGAAACCCTTGCCATGTATGTGTTTCCTTCGCAGGGGCGTTTGCCGGCTGCCTCGCCTATTGCTGCCGGACCGGCAAAATGCAGTTAGTTAATCCCTGTCCGTCACGTCTGTCAATCAGGCTTGCCCGCGGGTTTGTGGTAAAGTATCCGACCGGTGGTTTACGGATGGCCCCAGGATCCCGTAACTGTCATGAATGGTCGAAGATGTCCCTGACCATCACTCAAGTCGACGCTTTCACCAGCGAGCCGTTCAGTGGCAACCCCGCAGCCGTGTGCCTGCTGCCCGCCCCGGTTGACGCCGCTTGGATGCAGCGGGTGGCGCGGGAAATGAACCTGTCGGAGACCGCCTTCCTGGTTCGCCGCGAAGTTGGCGGGTTCGACCTGCGCTGGTTCACGCCCGCTATAGAAGTCGACCTCTGCGGCCACGCCACGCTGGCAAGCGCCCACGTGCTTTGGGAGGAAGGACACCTGCCACCGGGTGCGCCGGCCGTTTTCCACACCCGCTCCGGCCGGCTGTCAGCGGAACTGCGCGGCGGGTGGATCGAGATGGACTTCCCGGCGGAGCCGGCCGAGCCCACCACCGCTCCGGAAGGACTGGCCGCTGCCCTCGGCGTCAAACCAACCTATGTCGGCCGAAACCGTTTCGACTACCTCGTCGAGGTCGACACGCCAACGACTGTGCAGCGTCTCACCCCGGACTACTCGCGTCTCGCGGAGATCGACACGCGCGGGATCATCGTGACGGCGCGCGCCGAATCGCAAGGCCTCGATTTCGTGTCGCGCTTCTTCGCGCCACGCACCGGCATCGACGAGGACCCTGTCACCGGATCGGCCCACTGCTGCCTGGGACCCTATTGGCAATCACGTCTCGGCCGTGACACATTCACCGCACGGCAGGTGTCGAAGCGCGGCGGCCTCGTCAAGGTCGTAGTGCGCGGCGAGCGCGTCATCCTGTCGGGCCAGGCGGTCACGGTGCTGCGCGGCGAACTGCGAGCCTGACGGCCACACGGCACCCTTCTCTTCCGCAAACCCGGGGGCTCCTCTGGAATCCAATGGTCCCATGGTGTGCTGCCAGGGGAGACACGAGGACGCGGGAACCGGGACCATCAGTGCCCGGTCATTTCTTGTCCAGTTCGGCCAGCCCTTCTTTGTAAACGCTCGACCTTGCCAGCCTTCGGAAACCATGCTTGGCGCGTTCGATGAGTTCCAACCGTGCAGAGACGCCCCGCGCCTTCAAACGCGCAATGTAGGGCTCGCATTCACTTGCAATGGTGTTCCTGTCGCGTGCACCGGTCATCGCGATGATCCGCACGGTCGGCGGTATCTTGTCAGCATAGTCCATGGGATCGAGAGCGCGACCAACCCTCCGGTTCCTCCGAATCGCACGAGCCTTCAGGTCGCAAGGACAAGCAGCCAACAGCGCGGCATCCGCGAGACCCGGATAACGACCGAGAATGACGGCGGAGATCTGGGCGCCACCCGAGTGACCGATCAGGACGACACGTGACGCGTTGTGATGTGTCGATAGGGCTCGGACAGCAGAGGCGATCGAATCAACGTCTTCGGGGAATTTCGTTCCCCGGCGGCCAGACCCCCCGGGGGTCGATTGTCTACCGTCCTTGTCGTAGTAACTGGGTCGCAGCATTGCCACTGAAACGATCCCGGGAGAGGTATCCGCGGCGTAGCGATGGGAACGCTTGGCGTAGCGATACATATAGTCCCCGGGTCCGCCACGGCTCACGTCACCATGCAGGTAAATTCGCAGGATGGGCCTTGCGACCTTTTCGTCCGGCAAGAATGTCTTGATGGCGAAACAGAGGTAATCACCGGGGACCCAATTCAGATGATCCGCATTCTCACAAGAGTTCGTCTGCAACGAACGCGGCTCAGTCGCTCCTGCGTCACTCGTATCCATGCCAAGGGACAACAAACAGGCGAATACGATTACCGCCACAACGTACGCCAGTCTGTGCATCGTGATGAACCTCCCGCGCCGCACTACTAATCCACGGACCTGTCCCTGTCAAATAGTTTGGACCGCGGCGCCTGCCCGAGCAGACGCGTCAGCATTCGGGAATGGGCGATGGTCTCAGGTCAGGCTGCCGATGGCCGCCTGGATCGCGCCCAGGAGCGGGGCCGGATAGACGCCGAACCAGATGAGCAGCACCGTGAGGCCGGCGAGCACGAGGCCCTCCGGAAGGGAGAAGCGGCGGGTGGCGGGCAGGGGCGAGGAGGGGTCGTCGGGAGCCGACAGGTACATGGTGATGATGAGGCGCAGGTAGTAGTAGAGGCCGATGACGCTGCTCACCACCAGCAGGATCACCAGCGCCCACAGGTCGGACAGCACGCCGGCGGTCAGTACGTAGAACTTGCCCACGAACCCCGCGGTCAGAGGGATCCCGGCCAAGGAGAACAGCATCACGGAAAGCGCGCCGCTCACCCACGGGCGGCGCCAGAAGAGGCCCCGGTAGTCGCTGACCTCGTCGGCCTCCTTGCGCTCGTCCGAGAGCGCCGCGATGATGCCGAAGATGCCCAGGGAAGTGATGAAGTAGGCCACCAGGTAGTAGGTCACCGCGTGGGACCCTTCCCGGGAGGCCGCGATCACCGCCACCAGCAGGTAACCGAGGTGGGCGATGGACGAGTACGCCAGCAGCCGCTTGACATTCTCCTGCAACAGCGCGAGCAGATTGCCGAGGAACATGGACAGCACG
Organism: Candidatus Binatia bacterium; assembly: GCA_022827045.1. Next base: position 11,239 of record JAJDTQ010000224.1, on the reverse strand, counting down.
GCGATGATGGCCAGCACCGTGGCCACCGAGTCGTAGTCCAGGAGGCCGCCGTACTGGGCGTAGCGGAGCAGCAGGGCCACCATGGCGCCCTTGGAAACCGTGGTCAGATAGGCGGTCACCGGAGTGGGAGCGCCTTGGTACACGTCCGGCGCCCACATGTGGAACGGCACCACCGCCAGCTTGAAGCCGGCGCCGATCACCACCATGCCGAAGCCCCCGAGCAGCAGCGGGGTCGGCTCCCGCGTCTTGCCCGCGAGCACCGAGTTCATGGCGGTGAAATCCATGGTTCCCAGGTCGGCGTAGATGAGCGCCATGCCGAACAGCAGGAAGGCCGCGGACGCCGCCGCCAGGATCAGGTACTTGACGCCGGATTCCAGCGCCGTGCGGCTGGTGCGGAGATACGCCACCAGGCCATAGAGGGAGACGCTCAGGATCTCCAGTCCGAGGAAGAACGACACGAAGTGGTTGCTGGCGGCGAGCACGGCGCAGCCGAACGTTGCCAGGGTCAGCAGCAGGTAGAACTCCTCGCGGTTCCCGGGCGCGCGCTCCAGGTAGCCGTACGACAGCACCACCACCACCATGGTGGCCGCCGACAGGAGCCCGATGTAGAAGAGCGCGAACGCGTCCATGGCCAGGAGCGGCGCCACCGGCGGCGCCGTGCTTGCGGCCACTCCAGGCAGCACCGCCACGGTCAACGCCAACCCGGCCAGTGACAACACCACGGCGAGCCCATGGCTGCGGCGGAACGAGATCACCAGCATGAGCACCAGCGGGGTCAGGCCCAGCAGGACGATAGGGGTCAGTGCGCCGAATACGTTCACGGCCGCCTACCTCCATCCGGCGGCATCGACGCCATGGCCTTCGGACCCTGGACTTCCCTGGCCGGAGGGCGTGACGCCGGGGCCCGGGCCTTGTCGGCGAACTGCCGCATCTGCGCCAGCGCGTCGCCGGACGTCGTCAGCACGGGCTGCGGATAGAGTCCCAGCCACAGGGTCGCGCCGATGAGGGATGCCATGATCGCCATCTCCCGGCCGCTGGTGTCGTCGAGCTTCCACTCGCCGGTATTGGCGCCGTAGTAGACCTTTTGCATCATCCACAACGAATAGATGGTGGCGGCCACCAGGCCCACCGAGGCCAGCACCGTGAGCGGGACGTTGACCCGGAACGCGCCCAGCAGCACCAGGAACTCGCCCACGAAGCTCGCCAGCCCGGGCAGTCCCAGGGACGCCATGGCGAAGAACAGTCCCACGCCCCCCATCCGGGGCGTGACCGCCCACAGGCCGCCGAAGCGGCCGAGCTCACGCGTATGGGTGCGGTGCTGGAGGTCGCCCACCAGCATGAACAGCGCGGCCGCGCTGAAGCCGTGGGAGAGCATGATGATGACCGCGCCCTGAAGGGCCAGCTCGTTCCACGTGAAGATCCCCAGCAGGACGAACCCCATGTGGCTGATGCTGGTGTACGCCACCATGCGCTTGAGGTCGGTCTGCCCCAGCGCCAGCAAGGCGCCGTAGAGGATGCCGACCACCGCCAGGATCATCGCGACGAGGGCGAAGTCCGCGGCCGCCTGGGGGAAGATCGTCATCACGAACCGCAGCATGCCGTAGGCGCCGATCTTCAGCACCAGACCCGCCAGCGCCACGCTGCCGGCGGTGGGCGCCTGCGTATGGGCGTCCGGCAACCAGGTGTGGAACGGAACCACGGGGAGCTTGACCGCGAACGCGATGAAGAAGCCCAGCATGAGCCACCACGCGGTGGCCTTCGACATGGGCGTCCCCACCAGCTCCAGGTAGTCGAAGGTCATGACGCCGGTGGACTGCCAGTGCACCACCACCAGCCCCAGAATCGCCAGCAGCATCAGCAGCCCGCTCCCCTGGGTGATGATGAAGAACTTGGTGGTGGCATACACCCGGTTCTCGTAGCCCCAGATGCCGATGAGGAAGTACAGCGGCAACAGCGAGATCTCCCAGAAGGCGAAGAAGAGGAACAGGTCGAAGGCGATGAAGACGCCCGACAGGGCGGTCAGGATGAGCAGCAGGTTGAAGTGAAAGAACCCCACCGAGTGCGTGACCGAGTTCCAGGAGGTCAGCACCGCCAGCACGGTCAGGAAGCTCGTCAGCAACAACAGCAGCAGGCTGAGCCCGTCCACCGCCAGGTGGAAGCTGATCCCCAGTTGCGGGATCCACGGCTGCTTGTAGACCACGAGCCAGCCGCCCTGCCCTGTCTCGATGCCGGTGAAGAAAACGCCCCAGGTGACCAGCAGCAGCAGCATGTGCAGCAGCGCCGTCCCGAGCGAGATCCAGCGCGGCCACAGGTCGCTCCAGCGTCCCGCGATCCACGCCGCCAGTCCGCCCGCCAGGGGCATCAGCAGGATCCAGGCAACACTCATAGCAGGATCACCAGTCCCACGGTCGCCACCGCTCCCACGGCGATCCCGGTGGCATACCACCGCACCGCGCCGGTCTGGGTCAGGCTGACGACGAAGTGCAGCATCTCGGTGACGAAAGCCGTGGCGCGGTAGAAGGCATCGATGAAGTCGCTCTTGTTGACCCGTGCGCCCCACAGGTAGGGTTGCACGAAGACCACGTCATAGAGCCGGTCGAAGCCCCAGCCGGAGAGCCACAGGCGCTCCAGCGCGGGCGCCCAGGGCAGCGCGACGATGCGCTGCATGTGGCGGACAGGCCCCATCACCAGGACCCACACCAGGTAGATGCCGCCGATGGAGGCGGCCGCGGCCATGAGCTCGAACAGGAACTCGGTGCCGTAGCTCGCGTGGGCGCCGTGGAACTCGGGCAGCGCGGTGTTCAGGAAGTCGGAGAACAAGGTGAGCTTCCCCATGGTATGGGGCAGCTCGATGAAGCCGCCGGCGACCGAAAGGACCGCCAGCACGCCGAGCGGGATATGGACGCACGGACCGGGCTGGTGGATCGGCAACAGCTTCTTCACCCACTCGGTGGCGTCCCTGAAGAAGGTCAGGAACACCATGCGGAAGGTGTAGATGGAAGTGAGCAGCGCCCCCGCCAGGGCTCCCGCCCACAGCCACACGCCGCCGATGTCGGAGTTGTATGCGTTCCAGATGATCAGGTCCTTGCTGTAAAAACCCGCGGTGACCACCGGGATGGCCGCCAGCGCGCCGCTGCCGATGAGGAAACACCAGAAGGTGAACGGCATCAGCCGGCGCAGGCCGCCCATGCGGTACATGTCCTGCTCGTGGTGCAGGCACATGATGACCGCGCCCGCGCCTAGGAACAGCAGCGCCTTGAAAAAGGCGTGGATCATGAAGTGGAACAGCGCCGCCGACCACGCGCCCACCCCCAGGGCCAGGAACATGTAGCCGATCTGGCTGATGGTGGAATAGGCCAGCACGCGCTTGATGTCGGTCTGCACCAGCGCGGCGAAGCCCGCCATCAGGAGCGTCAGCGTCCCGATCACCGCCACCAGCGTCAGCACCTCCGGGGCCAGCACGAACAGCGCGTGGGTGCGCGCGATGAGATAGACGCCCGCCGTCACCATGGTGGCCGCGTGGATGAGGGCGCTCACCGGCGTGGGGCCGGCCATGGCGTCCGGCAGCCAGGTCTGGAGCGGGAGCTGGGCCGACTTGCCCACGGCCCCTCCCAGCAGGAGCAGCGCCACCACCGCCGCCAGCCCCGAGCCCGGCTGGAACTGCTGGCCGGCCCGCTGCAGCAGCTCCTGTATGTCCAGCGTCCCCAGTTCCGCGAAAAGGAGAAACAGCGCCATCAGCATCGCCGTGTCGCCCACCCGCGTGACGATGAAGGCCTTGCTCGCGGCCGCGCCGTTGGCCTCGTCCCTGTAGAAGAAGCCGATGAGCAGGTAGCTGCACAGGCCCACGCCCTCCCAGCCGAGCAGCAGCAGCATCAGGTTGTCCGCCAGCAGCAGCGTGAGCATGGCGCAGACGAACAGGTTCATGTAGGCGAAGAAGCGGCTGTAGCCCTCCTCCTCCATCATGTACTCGACCGAATAGAGGTGGATGAGGAAGCCCACGAACGTGACCACGAAGATCATCGTCAACGAGAGGGCGTCCAGGTAGAAGGCGAAGGCGGGCCGGAAGCCGTCCACGTCCAGCCACACCCACAGGGTCTGGGTAAAGGCGGCCCCCGCGGGCGGCGCGGCCATGAAGCTCAGTCCCACGATCAGGGTCACCATCGCAGACAGGCCGACCGAGCCGCAGCCGACGAAGGCGACCTCGGCACGCGAGAGGCGCGAGCCGGCCAGCATCAGGACGACAAAGCCCAGGAGAGGAAGCGCGGGTATCAGCCACAGCAGCTCGAGCATGTCATCCTCTCATGTGGCTCAGGGTATCGACGTCCAGGGTGTTAAATCGGTAGTAGATCTGCACCACCAGCGCCAAACCCACCGCTACCTCGGCCGCGGCCATGGCCAGGATGAAGAAGAACATCACCTGGCCGTCCGCCTGACCCCAGTGCGCGCCCGCCACGACGAAGGCCAGAGCCGCGGCGTTGAGCATGATTTCCAGGGACAGGAGGACGAAGATGATGTTGCGGCGCACCAGCACGCCGGTCAGGCCCAGCCCGAACAGCACCGCCGCCAGCACAAGGCCGTGCTCCATGGGGACCGCGGCCATCAGGATTCACCCTCCTCGCCGTCCGGCGGCACCCGCCGGCCGAGATGGAAGGCTCCCACCAGCCCGGCCAGCAGCAGCATGGCGGCCAGCTCCACCCCCAGCACATACGGGCCGTAGAGGGCGGCGCCCACGCGCTTGACTCCCACCGCCGCCGGCGCGCCCGCCTGTCCGGGCTCGACCACCAGCAGCACCAGGAACTCGACGAACAGGATCGCGCAGAGAATCGCCGGCCCGCGCCACGCCCGAGGTTGCAGCCATTGTTGTTCGCGCGCGGTGGCCTCGGCGCCGAGATTGAGCATCATGATGACGAACACGAACAGGACCACGATGGCGCCGGCGTAGATGATCACCTCCAGCGCCGCCACGAAGGGCGCCCCCAGCGTGAAGAAGATCAACGCCAGCGACAGCAGCGAGACGATCATGTACAGCAACGCGTGCACCGCGTTGCTGCGGGTGATGACCATGGCCGTCGCGATGACCGCGATGGCTGCCGCAAGATAGTAGATCACGGTCATGGGAGCAGGCTCTTCACGTCGACGGGCTTGTCCTCGTTCTCCGACGCCCCCTTGTCCTTGCCGCTGATGGCCAGACCGGCGACCCGGTAGAAGTTGTAACCGGGGTACTTGCCGGTGCCGTCGATCAGCAGGTCCTTCTTCTCGTAGACCAGGCTCTGGCGGTCGAAGTCGCACAATTCGAAATCGGGGGTGAGCTGGATGGCGTAGGTGGGGCACGCCTCCTCGCACAGCCCGCAGAAGATGCAACGCGAGAAGTTGATACGGAACCATTCCGGGTAGCGCCGGCCGTCCTGCCGCTCGCCGGCCTGGAGGGCGATGCAATCCACCGGACAGGCCGCCGAGCACAGATAGCAGCCCACGCAACGCTCGTCGCCGTCCGGGTCCCGGGACAGTATGATGCGGCCCCGGTAACGGGGCGGGAGGTACGGCTTCTCGTCCGGATACTGGACGGTCACGGGCCGTCTGAACAGGTGCAGAAACACCGTCCAGATGGTCCTCAGCATGCTCAACATTCGCGACTCCTCGTACGGGCGGGTCTGAGACCCGCCGCTGTACATCGGCGACTCCTCATGTCTTCAACAGCAGCAACACTCCCGCCGTCACCACCAGGTTGAGCAGGGACAGCGGCAAAAGCACCTTCCAGCCGAAAGCCATCAGCTGGTCGAACCGCGGCCGGGGCAGCGCCGCCCGCAGCGTGATGAACACCAGGATGAAGAACAGCAGCTTCAGTCCAAACCACACGATGCCCGGCAGCACCGGCCCCATCCACCCCCCGAAGAACAGCGTCACGATCATGGCCGAGATCACCGTCACGCCCACGTACTCGCCGACGAAGAACATGCCGAACTTCATCCCCGAGTACTCGGAGTGAAAACCGGCCACCAGCTCGGCCTCGGCCTCGGGAAGATCGAAAGGCAGGCGATGGGTCTCGGCCAGGCCGGCGATGAAGAAGATGGCGAAGCCCAGGAACTGCGGCACGATGAACCACACGTTCCGTTGCGCTTCGACGATCTCCCGCAGGCTGAAGGAGCCCGCCAGCAGCACCACCCCCATGAGCGAGAGGCCCATGAAGACCTCGTAGCTAACCATCTGCGCCGACGCCCGGAGGCCGCCCAGCAGGGCGTACTTGTTGTTGGAGGCCCAGCCGGCCAGCACCACGCTGTAGACTCCCATGGACGACATGGCCAGGAAGAACAGCAGGCCGATGTTGAGGTCGGTGACGCCGATGGTCTCGGTGATGGGTATCACCGCCACGGACATGAGCCCGGTGACGACGATGACCGCCGGCGCCAGGATGAACACCGCCCGGTCGGCGAACGGGGGGACCCAGTCCTCCTTGGTGAAGATCTTGATCATGTCGGCCAGCACGATGCCGAGTCCCAGCGGCCCCACCCGGTTGGGGCCGTAGCGGTCCTGCAGGAGGGCCAGGAACCGTCGCTCCAGCCAGATGAGCAGCGCGGCCAGGATCAGGGGCGCGTTGAGGACCCCCAGAACCACCACGATCTGCAAGACCACGTCCTTCACGTCACACCTTGCGGCACGGGCTCCAGGCCGGGACGTCGACGCCCGGAACCGCTATTCCCATCGGCACCCCGATGACGCCGGAGGCCATGCCCGCGGACAAACGCGCCGGCAGCCGGTACAGGGCGCGGTCGAACTCGATCTCCACCAGCGCTCCCTCCTCCACCTCCAGGAGTCGCGCATCCTCGGGGTTGAGCGCCGCGTAGGGCTCGGGACACCGCTCGGCCACTGCCGGCGCGGCCGCGCTCGATTCTTCCGAGCCGTATATGTGATACAGCGGCACCACCAGGAATTCGCCGCCCCGCCGCTCGAAGGGCGCCGGTATATCCTCGCTGTAGGCCGCGTCGCCGTTGGCGCCGGGCTCCAGGAGGCGTATTCCCGGGTCGCCGCCGGTCAGCGCGCCGCCCACTTCGGACTGGAACTTGTTCAGCGACTGTACCGAGTTCCAGCCAGGCGCCCAGAACCGCGTTATGAGCGCGGAGGGCGGCTGCTGGGGATAGCCCTCCATGGAGAACGCCAGCGGGGAATCGGGATCCGCCGGCGGCTTGGGCTCGTGGACGGTGACGTCGGCCTGCACGGCGGTGCGGCCGCTGGCGCGCGGCGACTGGCGCGGCACCTTCTCCCCGTTGACGCGGAAAGCCGCCGTGGGCAGGTTCTCCGGCAGCGGAGCGAACACCGGCACCGCCCGGGCCAGGGCGGCCAGAAGATCGTCCGGTGACGCCAGGGTCGCGAGATCATTGCGCCCGGCCGCCTGCGCCAGCTCCATCAGCCAGCTCCAACCCGGCTTCACCTCCCCTTCCGGAACGAAGACCTGAAAGAAACGCTGGGCCCGGCCCTCGTTGCTCACCAGGGTCCCCTCGGTCTCGGCGAACGACCCCGCAGGCAACGCCACCGCGGCGCCCTCGGCGGTCTTGTGGGCGGAGTGGTCGATGGCTATCACCTGAGCCGACTCCAGCACCGCGTCCACCACCGCGCCCGGGGCCCGGCGATAGAGGTCGTTCTCGAGCACCACGACCGCGTCCACATGGCCGTCGGCCACCCTCTGGAAAGCTTCCGAGGTATTCATGGCGTTCAGCAGTCCGAGGCCGAAGCTGTTGCACTCGGGCGCCGTGAAACACAGGTCCGCGGTCCGTTCCCGGCCCAGGGCCCGCGCCACCTGCGCGGCGGCGTCGATGACCGCCTCGCTGCCGCTGCCCGACCCCGATATGACAACCGGCCGCTCGGCCGCCCGCAACGCGCCGGCGACGGCCTCGGCCAGCGCGCGGTCGCCGTCCGCCAATCCCTCCACCTCCGGGGCGGAGTCGTCCAGCGCCCGGGCCACGGCGAATCCGAGCCGGGCGATGTCGTCGGGCGCGCCGCGGCAACTCGCCGTCGCCACCTCGTCCAGCTTGGTGGCGCCGGTGGAGGCGATGTAGAGGGGGCCCTTCCGCTGCTGCATCACCTCGCGCAGGGCCGCGTCATCCCAACGGGGAATGCGCAGCCGCATGGCCTCCGTGCGGGGCGCCTGCCTTACCGCCTGGCGCACCGCCAGCGCCAGCCGCGGAGCGGTCTGGGTCACGTCCTCGCCCAGGATAAAGACCGCGTCCGCCGACTCCACCTCGCGCAACGACGGCGTCCGCACACGGGCGCCGCGCAGGGCGCGAAGCATTCGGGCCACCAGGTGGTCTTCCCCGGCCGCCATGCCGCTGAAGAAATTCCTCGCCCCCACCAGCGTGCGGAGCGCGAAGTTGGCCTCCAGCGACGCCCTCGGCGAGCCGATGCCGATGATGCGGGACTGCCGGCCGAGCAACGAGGCAGCCCGCCGCAACGCCTCCGGCGCAGCCGCAGGCTGGCCGCGCAGCAGCGGCTGGCGCAGGCGCCGGTCGCCGTTGACGAAGTCGTAGCCGAACCGTCCCCGGTCGCACAGGAAGTAGCCGTTGACCTCGGCGTTGTAGCGGTTGAGGATGCGGCGAAGCTGGCCATAACGCTCGCCCGCGATGGTGTTGCAGCCGAGGCTGCAATGGGCGCACACCGACGGCGCCGTCTGCAGGTCCCATTTGCGCGTGTAGTGCCCCTTGAGGGTCTTGTCGGTGAAGACGCCGGTGGGACAGACCTCCACCAGGTTGCCGCTGAACTCGTTCTCCAGGACACCGTCCTCGTGACGGCCGAAATAGACGTGGTTGTGGGACGCGAAGGCGTCCAGGTCCTTGCCGTCGGCGTAGTCCCGGTAGAACCGCACGCAGCGGTAGCAGGTGATGCAGCGGTTCATCTCGTGGTTGATGAACGGACCGAGTTCCTGGTTCCGGAAGGTGCGCTTGCCGAAGCGGTAGCCGCGGTAGTTGTGGCCGGTCATCACCGTCATGTCCTGGAGGTGGCATTCGCCGCCTTCGTCGCACACCGGACAGTCGTGGGGATGGTTGCTCATCAGGAGCTCGATGATGCCGGCGCGGAACTGCGCCGCGTCCCTGTCCTTGACGGAGATGCGCGCGCCGTCCATGGCCGGGGTCATGCACGCCATGACGATGCGGCCGCGCTGGTCGTTCTCGTCCCGGTACTGCTTGACCGCGCACTGGCGGCAGGCGCCCACCGAGCCCAGCGCCGGATGCCAGCAGAAATACGGCAGGTCCAGACCCTTCGAGAGGCATTCCTCCAGCAGGTTCTTGCCGGGGTCCACCTCGTAGGGGCGATCGTCGACGTAGATGGTAGCCATGATCGTTACGCTGCGTCGGACTTCGGAATGAGCTTCTCGAAATCCTCGCGAAAATACTTGAGCGCGCTCTGCAACGGCTCCATGGCGCCGGGCGCCAGCGCGCAGAAGGTATTGCCCGGTCCCATCATCCGGGTCTGCATCTCCAGCCGCTCCAGGTCGCCGGGCCGGCCCCGGCCCTCCAGCAGTCCCTGGAGGATCCGCGCCGTCCAGGGAAGGCCGTCGCGGCACGGCGTGCACCAGCCGCAGGACTCCTGGGCGAAGAAGCGCTCCAGGTTGAGCACCATGCCCACCACCGAGGTCTTGTCGTCGAGGACGACCATCAGGCCGGTGCCCAGCCGGCTGCCCGCCGCCTGCACCGAGCCGTAGTCCATCTTGGTGTCCAGGTGCTCTTCCACCAGGAAGTCGGTGGAGGCGCCGCCGGGCAGGACGCCGCGGAAACTGTGGCCCTCGCGCATGCCCCGGGCGCGGCGCTCGAGGATCTCCCGCATGGTGGTGCCCAGGGGCAGCTCCCAGGCTCCGGGACGCCGCACCTTGCCGCTCACCCCGTAGATCTTGGTGCCGCCGTCCTCGCTGCGGCTCAGCCCGAGATACCACTGCGCGCCGTGGCGAAGGATCGGCGGCACGTTGCACAGGGTCTCGACGTTCTGCACGATGGTGGGCTTGCCCCACAACCCGCTCACCTGGGGAAACGGCGGCTTGGCCCGGGGATTGGCGCGCTTGCCCTCGAGGGCGTTGAGCAACCCGGTCTCCTCGCCGCACATGTAGCGGCCGGCGCTGGTGTGCAGGTGCAGCTCGAAGCTGTAGTCCGAACCCAGGATGTTCTTCCCCAGGTAACCTTTGTCATACGCCTCGGCCAGCGCCCGGGTGATGCGCTCGGCCGCCACCTTGTAGGCCCAGCGGAGGAAAATGTACCCGTTGGTAGCCTGGATCGTATATGCCGACAGGATCATCCCCTCGATGAGGAGATGCGGGTTCCCTTCCAGAATCATGCGGTCCTTGAAGGTCCCGGGCTCCATCTCGTCAGCGTTGGCGATGAGGAACTTGGGCTTCGGCGCGTCGTCGCCCATGGGCACGAAGCTCCACTTCTGGCCCGTGGGGAAGCCAGCGCCACCGCGGCCCCGGAGCCTGGAATCGGTCACCTCCTTCAGGACGTCGGCCGGGGTCATCTCCTTCACGACCTTGCGCAACGCCTCGTAACCGCCGACCTTCTCGTAGGCCGCCAGGTCCAGCACGCCGCCGTCCGATCTCAGGTCCCCGGTGAGAGGCCTGTCCATGGATGCTCCGTTCGCCATAGGTCCGCCTCAGGTCTCCGGCGGTTGCCGGTAACTGCCGAGTATCTCGTCCACCTTCTCGTTGTCCAGGTTGCGGTGCAGGTCGCCCCCCACCATCATGGCCGGCGCGCGGTCGCAGGTGCCGAGGCAGGCCATGGGGAGCAGCGTGAACTTGCCGTCGGCCGTGGTCTCGCCCAACTCCACCCCGAGACGCGCCTTGAGATGGGAGCAGATGTCCTCGTAGCCCATGATCCAGCAACTGACGCTGTCGCACAGGAGAATGACGTTCTCCCCCACCGGCTTGCGGAAGATGAGGTTGTAGAACGTAGCCACGCTGTCCAGGGCCTCCGGGCTCATGTCCAGGAGTTCGGCGACCTCCTTGAGATGCTCGTCCGACACCCAGCGGTGGCTTTCCTGGACGATCTTCAACGCCTCCACGCACGCGGCCTGCGCGTAGTCGTAGTGGCCCGCCTCCTCCCTGATTCTTTCGCGCTCCTGTTCGGTCAGCATGGAAACCTCGTCATCCTTCGACTCCGCGACGCTTTCGCGTCGCTACGCTCAGGACCGACGGCGAGAAGTGTTCCATAACCGTTCGTCCTGAGCGTAGCGGAGCGAAGTCGAAGGACGGCATCTTTCATCGGTC
>JAJDTQ010000171.1 GCA_022827045.1 Candidatus Binatia bacterium | reverse complement strand
CGGCGAAAACCCGCGCGGCATGATGCTCGGCGGCTACTGCATTCTCCACGGCGCCCTCCATCAGACCATGCCGGAAAGGGAGAGCTACCCCCCACAGGAGTGTGGCAACGTGCTCGTCCACTGCCGCGAGGGCCGAAGCCGTTCCGTTGCCATGGTGGCGCTCTATCTCCATCTGCAGGAACCGGCTCGGTTCCCCCGGCTAGAGGAAGCCATCGCCCTGGTGCGGGAGAAGCGCGGGCTGCCTCACGAAGAGTGGTTCGAAACGCCGAGACCGGAACTCATCGACGCCGCGGCGGAGGCGGCGCGGAGCATCCGGTCGCTACGCGAGACCGGGCTCCTGTGACCCGGGACGATATTCCGGCCACGCCAAGGTCTTGACGTATCATGATATGTCATGACACGCTAAGGTCAGTTAGGGAGAACCGGCGCCATGTCCAAGACTCGTGAAAAATTCGCTACGCAGGTCAATTCCGACATCTTGTCGGCCATCCGCGCGATCGCCGAAGAGGAAGGCCGTCAGCTTCAGGCTCTCGTGGATGAGGCCCTTGCCGACCTGATCGAGAAACGAAGACAGGCCCGACCCCGGCCCTACGTCATGGCTGCCTATCTCGCCAGTCATGACAAGTATGGCGAGCTCTACAAGAAGCTCGCCAAATGAGTGATTTCCTCACGCTGGCCGAAGTCCTTGCCATTCACGCCGACCAGATTCAACGGTACGGAGGATCGGAAGGGATTCGGGATGCCGGTCTTCTGGACGCCGCGCTCTACAGGCCGCAGACCGGCTACTACGCCGATCTCGTCGAGGAAGCCGCCGCGCTGTGGGAGAGCCTCGCCCAGAACCATCCGTTTGTCGACGGCAACAAGCGCGTGGCATTTGCCGCGACGTACACGTTTCTGGCGATCAACGGCGTGAGAGTCACGGCGGGTGCAGAGGAAGCATACGCGTTCATCTCCGGGTTGTACGAAGCGGGGGCGTTCCGTTTCGATCAGTTGGAGCCATGGCTCCGGCGCAATTCAAGGCCCCTGTCTGACCACGGATAGCCCATCAACGTTCTATCGGCACCACGTTGCCGGCCATGCAACAACCAAGCGGGAAGCCACGATGAACATCAAATCCAGACCCTGCGACGGACTGCACGGGTCGCTCCGTATCATTTCGTCGAAGTATCATTTCACGCGGGCGATGATCATGGGGTCGCTGGCCCACGGGCGGACTACGATCATGGACCCTTCCGGCGCCTTTGTCGGGAAGATGACGTCGACGACCGAGAACATTGCGGCGTTCGGTCCGACCATCGAGTTCGCCGAAGACACCTGTGTCATTGACGGTGGTGACTATCATACCCCCGGGAACGTGATCGATGTCGATGACTCGGGCACCACGCTCCAGTTTCTGCTGGGGGTCGCGGCCGCAACTCCGGGGTGGACGGTGTTCACAGGCAACCAGTCTCTGCGTAGACGACCCATAAAGTCGCTGCTCGACAGCCTGTCGGCGCTGGGCGTCCATTGCTATTCCGCCCAGGGGGACGGAACGGCGCCCATCATCGTCCGAGGCGGCGGTTTCGCCGGCGGCGAAACGGAGATCTCCGGCTTTATCTCGCAGTGGCTGTCGGGCGTCCTGATTTGCGCGCCCCTCAGCCGCGACGGGGTGACCGTCCGGGTCACGGACACGTTGCGGGAGAAGCCCTACATCGACATGACGCTGCAGATGCTGGATACGTTCGGGATCGAATACGACGCGAGCCGCGCTCCCGACCTGTATGTCGTGCCCGGCGGACAGACGTACAGGCCGGCAAGCCTGACCATTCCCGGCGACTTCTGTGTTGCCTCGGTGCCCATGGTTGCCGCCGCCATCACGCCGGGCTCGGACATTACCCTGCAGAATCTGGATATGACGAGCATTCACCCCGAGAAGAGGATCGTCGACATCATGATTGAAATGGGCGCCGATGTGACCATCGACGAGGCGGCCAAGACGATCCGGGTGCGTGGGTCGAAACCGATGCACGGGATCGAGATCGACGTGACCCACTCGCCCGATCTGGTGCCCATCCTGTCGGTGTTGGGTTGTTTCGCCGAAGGCACCACCCGGATCGTCAACGGCGAGCACGTCCGCTACAAGGAGAGCGACCGGATCGCCTCGATGGTGGAACTGACCAGGATCGGCGCCCGCATCGAGGAACGGCCGGACGGGCTCGATATCGTCGGCATTGACGGCTACCGTGGTTCGGCGACGCTCGATTCCTACCTCGATCACCGCGTGGCGACGGCATTGTCGGTGGCGGGCCTGCACGGGGATCAGGAGATCACCGTGGCCAGGGCCGAGAACTACGTCCAGTCCTATCCAGGGTTTGTCGGCGATCTGAACAGCCTCGGCGCGTCGCTGAGCATCGAGGAAGGGTGACGAGCCAAGGGTGACGAGCCGACCCACGGCCGTCCGGAACCTGACCTTGTTAGCGCCCTTCGACTTCGCTTCGCTACGCTCAGGGCGAACGGTGTTTTCAACAACGTGTTAAGCCTCACAGACGACCGACGTCGAAGAGGCGCCGGTCCATGATGTCCCGCAGCGCATCGCCCAGCAGGTTGAAAGCCAGGATAGCCAGGAATATCGCCACGCCCGGGAAGATACTCATCCACCACAACGTCCAGTGTTGCATTCCCATGGAGATCATCACGCCCCAGCTCGGGGTGGGCGGCTGGGCTCCGAGTCCCAAGAAATTGAGGGCGGATTCGATCAGCAGTGCGCTCGATGCGATGACGGCGGAGAAGACGATAACGTTTCCGGCGGCGTTCGGCCATATGTGCTTGAGCGCGATCCGGGTGCCGCTGGCGCCCGCGGCGCGGGCGGCCTCGACGAACTCCATCGACTTGAGGCTCAGGACTTCGCCGCGCACGAGCCGGGCGAACATGCCGAGTTTCGCCAGCGCGATGGCGAGGATGGTGTAGAAGAGATTGGGTCCGAGCGCCGCAACGATGGCCAAGGCCAGGACCAGGGGCGGAATGGCCAGCAGGGCGTCGATCACCCGCATGATCAGTGAGTCCCAGAACCTGCCCAGGTACGCCGCGATGAAACCGAGGATCGACCCCACCAACAGCGACAGGGCAACGGCGCCGGCCACGACCTGCAGCGTCACCCGCGCGCCGAAGATGATGCGGCTGGCGATGTCGCGGCCGAGCTCGTCGGTTCCGAGCCAATGGGTGGCGCTCGGCGGGCTCAGTATCTTCTCGACGTCGACGTGTTGCGGATCGAAGGGAGACAACAGCGGCGCGAAAACTGCCATGAACACGAGGCCGGCAATGAGAACCGTTCCCACGGCGCCCTGCCGGTGCTTCAGCAGATCCCGCGCCAGGCGTGGTTGCGCCCGGCCCGCGGCTGCTGGCGTCTTGCCGGTGGGGCCTTGCAAATCCGGCCGGGGCGTTTCTTGTGCCTGGCTCACGAAACCGCGCCTTCCCGTCAAACGATCAATTGCTGCCTGATTCTGGGGTCGACGTACGCATACAGTATGTCGGTCACCAGGTTGACGAAAATAACCAGCAGCACCACCAGGAAGATGCCGCTTTGAACCACCGGGAAATCCCGCGTGGACACCGCGGCGACGATGAGGCTGCCCAGTCCCGGCGTCGAGAAGATCGTCTCGGTCACGATGGCGCCGCCCAGCATGTTGCCGAGCTGCAGTCCCACCAGCGTCAGGACGGGAATGAGCGCATTGCGCAGGATGTGTCTTCGGACGATGGCGGACCGGGGCAGGCCCTTGGCGTGGGCGGTCCGTACATAGTCTTGCGACAGCACCTGCAGGACGCTCGCCCGTGTCTGGCGAACGATCAGCGGCGCGACGTGCAGACCGATGGTCAGGGCGGGCAGGATCATCAGTTTAAGGTTTTCGACGGGTGATTCGGAAAATGGCACGTAGCCCGAGGGCGGCAGCAGATTGAAGAAGATGGCGAACAGGAGGATCAGCAGGACTCCGAGCCAGAAATAGGGGACGCCCAGGGCAATGGCCGAGAACGTTCCGATGACGGCGTCGACGGGCGTGCCGCGTCGAAGCGCGGCCAGTATGCCGGCGGGAATGCCGACGACGAGGGCGATGATCAGGGCTAGGGCGCTCAGCTCCAGCGAGACCGGTAAACGGTCCACCAGCATGGCCCAGACACGCTCGTTGCTGTGAAGCGACCGGCCCAGGTCGCCGCTCAAGGTCTTGGTCAGCCAGTCCAGGTATTGGACGAACATCGGCCGGTCGAACCCGTATTGCTGGCGCGCGATCTCGCGCTGCTCGGGAGTCGCGAACTCTCCCAGAACGGTCAGGGTGGGATCACCCGGAATCACGTTGATGACGAAGAAGACGAAAAACGAGACCAGGAGGACCACCGGGACGGTTTGTCCGATTCGCTTCGAAATGAACAGAAACATCAGATGCCCTCAGGCCTGACGACCTTGGCGAGGAGCTTAACGGGCGCATCGGGGCGCCGCAAAGCGACGCTCCGATGCGAATGGGCAGCCCGAGGGGGAACGGTGGGGGTCAGGTCTTCGCCCCGCGGGTTTCTTGAAGCCTCGATGCGGTTCTTGACGTGTCGGCGTGTCTACTTGGCCGTCCAAGCCTCGGCAAACACCCACGCGCCGCCGACCGTGCGTTTCAGGTTCTTCACCGCGGTCCGCTCGACCTGGGTCGACTCCATGAAGAACAGGAAGCCGTAAAGCGCATTGTCGACCAGGTAGGCCTGGATCTCGCGGTAGAGGCCCTTCCTCACCGATTGATCGGTCTGCCGCGCGGCATTGTCGATCATGTCGAACAGCTTCTCGTCGCTCACTCCGGTCCGCTGAATGCGCGCGCGCCGTCCGAAGATCCGTCCGAAGGTCTGGGCCGGGTCGATCCCCGGCACGGTGAAGCGGCCGATGCCGAACATGTGGTTCTTGGCGCGCAGGCTGGCCTGCATCGTCTGACGGTCGACGGTCTTGATGGTGAGATTGATGCCGGCCTCCTTCAGTTGCGCCTGCATGAGCTGGGCCACCGTCGAGTCGGGCTGACGCTTGATGATGTCCAGCCGCGCGTCAAGGCCGTCCTTGTGCCCGGCTTCGGCGAGCAGTTGCTTCGCCCGCGCGGGATCATGGCTGTACTTCTCGAGCGTGGCGTCGAACACCCAGTTCTGGTTGGGGATCAGGGTCGGTGTGACCTGTCCTCTGCCAAGGGTGATCACCTTCATCATCGTTTGACGATCCATGCCGAACAGGACCGCCTGCCTCAGCCGGATGTCGTCGAACGGCGGCTTGGAAATGTTGAATGCGAACATGACGTGCCGGCCGTTGCCGGTGCGCACGAGCCGAAGGTTGGCATCGCCGCTCACCGTCTTCAGGTCCCGGGCGGACACGGTGTCGATGACGTGGACGTTGCCGGACTTGACCTCGATCACCTTGACCGCGCTCTTCTTGATGAACCGGACGATGACGCGGTCGAGATAGGGCAAGGGTTTTCCATCGGCGCCGTTGCGCCAGTAGTCCGGGTTTCGTTCGAGAACGATCCTGGAGCCCGATTGCCAACTGGCGAACTTGAAGGGGCCGGTCCCCACCGGGTTCCTGCCATAGTCCTGGCCGTGCTTCTCGATGGCGGCGGGCGACGAAATCAACCCGGCGAAGGCGATGGCCGGCAGCGCGGCCGAGCTCGGCGCCTTGAGATTGATCCGCAACTCATGGGGTCCGCGCACTTCCACTCCCGTGATCGCCGACAGATCGGAGGCGCGCGGCGCGTTCAGCTCCTTCGAAAGCGCGCGACGGAAGGTGACGGCCGCGGCTTCCGCATCGAACTCCGTGCCGTCATGGAACTTCACGCCTTGCCGCAACGTGAAGTCGATGGATTTCTTGTCGTCGGTAAACTTCCAGCTCGTCGCCAGTCCGGGTCCGACTTCGCCGCTCCCGGTAATTTCCAGGAGCGATTCGTATATCTGCCGCCAGACATAGTGGTCCAGGTTGCCCCCGTCACCGAACAGCGGGTCGAGAGACTTCGGCTCCAGCACGGTCGCGCCGACGATCTCTCCGCCTCGCACTGGCTTGTCCTGGGCAAAGGCGGGGTACGCCGCCGCGACCGACACGAAGGTCCCGATGGCGAGGATTAAGGACAGGTTGCGCGTGAAACGCGTTCCCCAGCTTGCGATGTTCATAGAGTATCCTTTCGTGGAACGGCTGTTTTGAGTGGTGTGGATGCCTGGGACGAAAGCCGCGCCACATTAACAAAGTGGGCGGAGGCATGTCAAATTTCAACGAAGATCAGGGCTCTCCGGCGGCGCATCGGTCCTGTCCTGACCGCGCTCCCGTTTCCCTGTCCTGCACGAAGCGTGTTCCTTCGGAGCCCCTAGGCCGATCCTCCCAAACTTGTTAAACTCGTCTCTTCGGCATCACACGCCGTTGAAGCTCCGTTTCGAGCCGGAAACCGTCCGGAAATTCCGGCCATTTCCAGGGCGCTCACGAACGACCGCAACCGGATTTGCATGTCCGCACCCGCCCGGACTTTCTGTGGGGTGCGTGCGAAAGGGGAGGGTACAGATGGACCTCGTCGCTTGCCGCGAGGCGGCGAATCTTCGCAACATCGCGATCATCGCGCACGTGGACCACGGCAAGACCACGCTGGTGGACGCCATGCTGTGGCAGAGCGGGACGTTCCGCGAGAATCAGGACGTCCGCGAGCGGGTGCTGGACTCCATGGACCTGGAGCGCGAGAAGGGCATCACGATCATGGCGAAGAACGCCTCGGTGACCTACCGCGGCGTCAAGATCAACATCGCCGACACGCCGGGCCACGTGGATTTCGGCGGCGAGGTGGAGCGCACCCTGCGGATGGTAGACGGCGTGATGCTGCTGGTGGACGCCGCCGAGGGGCCGATGCCGCAGACGCGCGCCGTGCTGGCCAAGGCGCTGGAGCTGGGCCTCCCGCCCATCGTGGTCATCAACAAGATCGACCGCCAGGACGCCCGCCCCTCCGAAGTCCTGAACGAGATCTACGACCTCTTCATCGACCTGGGCGCCACCGAGGAGCAGATCGAGTTTCCGGTCATCTACTCGGTCGCCCGGCAGGGAAGGTGCACGCCGTCGCCGGGCGGCGAGCTGACCGATCTCCGGCCGCTGTTCGAGGCCATCCTCGAGCACGTTCCGCCGCCCGCGGGAGACCCGGAGCACCCGCTGCAGGTCCTGGTGACCAACGTGGCGCCCGACGACTACCTCGGACCGCTGGCCATCGGCCGCGTGGTCGACGGCACGGTGCGGAACCGCCAACCGGTGACCCTGTGCCGTCGCGACGGGTCGCAGACCCAGGCCGCCGTCGCGGAGCTCTTCATCTACGAAGGCCTCGGGCGCGTCCCGGTGCCGTCGGCCGGCCCCGGAGAGATCGTCGCGCTGGCAGGCATGAACGGCATCGGGCTGGGCGAGAGCATCGCCGACGGCGAGGACCCCAGGCCGCTGCCGGCCCTCGACGTGGAGGAACCCACGCTGTCCATGGAGTTCTCCATCAACGATTCCCCGTTCAGCGGGAAGGACGGCCGCTACCTGACCTC
This sequence comes from Candidatus Binatia bacterium, assembly GCA_022827045.1. Next base: position 3,355 of record JAJDTQ010000171.1, on the reverse strand, counting down.
CCGCCACCTCCGGGCGCGCCTGCTCAAGGAGGCCGAGCACAACCTCGCCATCCGGGTGGAGTCCATCGAATCGTCCGATCGTTTCCTGGTGTACGGCCGGGGAGAGCTGCAGCTCGCCGTCCTGATCGAGCAGATGCGGCGGGAAGGGTACGAGTTCTCGGTGGGCATGCCGCGGGTGCTGACCCGCACCGTCGGCGGCGCGGTCCACGAACCCTACGAGCTGGCGATCATCGACGCGGATGAAGAGTACCAGGGGATCGTGGTCCAGAAGCTCGGCGCGCGCAGGGGCGTCCTGGTCAAGATGGCGGACCGGGGCTCGGGAAGGGTCCGTCTGGAGATCGAGGTGCCCAGCCGCGGGCTGATCGGATACCGGACCGAGTTCCTCACCGACACGAAGGGAACGGGAACCCTCACGCACCTGTTCGTCGGTTACCGCCCCTGGGCCGGCGAGATCGTCCACCGTTCCACCGGCGCACTGGTGGCCGACCGCAACGGGCGCGTCACCGGCTATGCGATGTTCAACCTGCAGGAGCGGGGCGAGTTGTTCGTCGAGCCCACCGAGCCGGTGTACGGCGGCATGCTGGTGGGACAGAGCAGCCGCGACAAGGACCTGGACGTGAACATCACCAAGGAGAGGAAGCTGACGAACATGCGGTCCTCCGTCCTCAAGGGCATCGAGAAGATCGTGCCTCCGCTGCGCATGTCCCTGGAGCAGGCCATCGAGTTCATCCGGCACGACGAGTTGATCGAGGTCACGCCGTGCAACCTCCGGCTTCGGAAGCGCCACCTCGATCCCAACGAACGGAAGTACCAAGCCCGCCAGATCGACGTTTCCGCCGGCGCACACGAATAACCCGCCGGCGGCAACCCTTTCAATCAGCCGTGCCCCGAGGTTTCAATCAGCCGAAGGCCGGACGTCAATGAGTCTTCACATTTCATGATGATGAGCGCCAGGAAGCTGATCTTGGGAACCGCCGCCTATACGGTCTGCACGTTCTTTCTTGCCGTGGGCTGGCATGTGTTGCTTTTCAAGGAGAGGTACGAGTCGTTCGGCTACTTCGAAGGCGAGCCGAACTTTCTTGTCGGTTTGTTGAGCATAGTGCTTCAGGGCTTTCTGCTTTCCGCCCTGTTTCCAATGCTGAAGACCGGGGGGAGCAGTTTTCGGCGAGGGATCAAGTTCGCTTTCCTAACGGGAGCCTTCTTCTGGACCTCTCATGTGCTCGCCTTCGTCGCCAAGCAGCAGGTGGCGGGAACGTCGGCGTTCATCTGGATGGAAACGCTCTATCTTGTGCTTCAATTCGGGCTGTTCGGTCTTTGCATCGCCTTTATCCATCGGGGAGGGAATTCAGCCTGACGCCGTCTCCTCTTCCTCTACATGCCTTCCCAACAGCCTCACCTGCGCCCCCGCCAGCATCTCCCGGAGCCTGCCGCGGATGGCCCAGAGGCAGATGAGCGACGGGATCACCATCAGCGTCGTGATGATGAAGAAGGTGGCCCAGTCGCCCTCCAGCCAGTCCACCAGGGCGCCGGAGGCGCCGGCCAGGAGGGTGCGGCCGGCGGTGCCGATGGAGGCCAGCAGTGCGTACTGGGTGGCGGTGTAGGTGCGGTCCACCAGCATGGAGATGAAGGCCACGAAGGTGACTGTGGCGAAGGCGCTGGTGAGGTCGTCCATGACCACGGCGGTGGCGAACAGGGCCTCGGATTTCCCCACCCAGAACAGCACGGAGAACAGGAGGTTGGTGGCGGCCATGGCGATGCCGGACAGGAACATCGCCCGTATGAGACCCATGCGGATGGCGAAGAACCCGCCCAGCACGGTGAACCCTACGGTGGTGACCCAGCCGAGTCCCTTGGAGTAGAGGGCGATCTCGGACTTGGAGAAGCCGATCTCCCGATAGAACAGGATCGACATGCGTCCCATGAAGGCCTCGCCGATCTTGAACAGGAAGATGAACCCGAGCACGGTGAGGGCGATGGCGAAACCGTTGCGCCGGAAGAAGCTCATGAGCGGGCTCACCACCGTGCCGCCGAGCCAGGCGGCGACGTGGCCCATGGTGCCGGACACGCCCAGACTGGAAGCGATCCGGTCCTCCTCCGCGGCCTGCGAGGCGATGCGTTCCGCGGTGCCCTGCTCGTGCACGAACAGCAGGCCGATGTTGGTGATGATGACCACCACGCCGAGCACCAGGAAGGTGGCCTGCCAGTAGTCCTCGACCCCGGCGTTCTGGAAGGCGGTAGCGGTCTCCAGCGCGATGATGCCGCCGAGCTTGTAGCCGGTCCACCAGCCCACCACCGCGGTGGCCGCGCCCGCGGCCATGGCTTCGCCTTCCGAGGTGCCCATCTGCTCGATCCGGAGCGCGTCCACGGCGATGTCCTGGGTGGCGGACGCGATGGCAATGGCGAGGCCGATGCCCACCACCCAGGCCAGGTTGGCGCTGGGGTCTGCCGTGCTCCAGAGCACCAGGGATGCCACGATCACGACCTGCAGCGTGAGGATCCAGGCGCGCCGGTGGCCGAGCTTGCCCGTGAGCCAGGGGATCCGGATGCGGTCGATGAGCGGCGCCCACAGGAAGTTGATGGCGTAGACTCCGAAGATCAGCCCAGCGAAGCCGATGGTGGTGCGGCTCAGGCCGTCCTCCTTGAGCCACAGGTTGAGGCTGCTGCCTATGAGCACCCAGGGGAACCCGCTGATGATCCCGAGGAGCATGATGCGCGCCATGCGCCGCTCCCAGTACACCGCGAGTGACTCGATGATCTTCTGCATGGGGCTCCTTCGAGGTTGGGGGTATTGCGTCCTCAATGTTTGTTTATAACGGACCCGACGCTGTTTTGCCCGTCCCGCCGCGCGGTTGACACTTCTTCGCCTCTTCGGCTAGTCTGCGTCCGCTTGTGAACATGTACACTTCGAAAGGAGAACGGACCATGTCCCTATTGCGCAAGGCCTGTTTCAAGAGGCTGGCGGTCGCGTCGGCGGTTGGCGGACTGCTCCTGGCGGCCGCCGTATCGGTGCAAGCGGTGGAGCTCAAGCTCGCCCACTTCACCTCTCCCAAGCACCCCATGGACCGGCTGGTGATGCGGCCGTGGGGCAAGGAAGTCGCCAAGCGCAGCAACGGCTCGCTGACGGTGCGGATCTATCCCGGCGGCGAGCTCGGCAAGGGGCCGGTGGCCCAGTACAAGCGGGCGGCTGACGGCGTCGCGGACATCACCTTCGGCTTGCAGGGGTACAGCTCGCCGCTGTTTCCGAGGACGCTGCTGGTGGAGTTGCCCGGTCTCGCGCCGGACGCGGTGGCGGCCACCAAGATGATGTGGAAGGCCATCGGCGCCATTCAGGGCGAGTACACGAGAACCAAGGTCC
>JAJDTQ010000020.1 GCA_022827045.1 Candidatus Binatia bacterium | reverse complement strand
AACGGGTGCATGGGCACGCCAGTGAATCGGCGGGCCTCGACTGCCCCGGCCACCGTCACTTCACCGCATCACCGCCCCGGGTGCAAGCTCTGGTTACTTTCGCGACTAAGCCGCCGCGTCGCGGGGGTCCCCGCTCCAGGGAATCGGCCGCCGGGGCCGCGGTTCCCTGGAGAACCCAACCGGGCAGACCAACGACAGGGTGCGCACGGGAATGAAAGGCGGCGGGGCGGGGGTGGAATCCCCCAAGCCGTTCCGGTGGCAATACCGCGTTTCCAGATCGATCCGGCGATGGGTTTCTCCGGCCGGCGACGGGCCCGGGCCGGCCGCAAGGAGGGAAGGTTTCTACAGTTCGAGGTCCATGTCGACCGACTTTACTTCCGGCTCAATGGCCGTTTCCTGGACGGGATCGCGTTCCGGCCCGCGCGAGCGGTCCTCCTCGGGTTCGATTTCCCGTTCCGTCTCCCGGGATTCGAGACCGTCCGCGTCCCGTCCGGCGCTCCTTGCAGGCGATTTCCGATCGTCGTCCCGGTCGAGTTCATGCCACGGTTGATGCCCGCGCCCGTGTCCTGCGTCCGGCTGAAGCCCGGTTTCGTGCTCGCGATCGATGCGGTCCGCGTGGCCGGCGTCCCGGTCTTCGGGCGGTTCGAGGCCCAACACGGCCTCGTGCGCGGCCTGCATTGCAACTCCGTCGAGCGCCGAGACCCGCTCTCCGGTCGCTCTCTCCAGTTGGTCCGAGAGCTTCCAGGCGTCGTCCGTCACCAGCTCGGCCCGGTCCCGGGCCCGGCTGACCGCCACGTAGAATGCCCTCTGGCTCGTCAGTTCCGGGTTCCCCGTGGGCATCGCCGCAACGATTCCGTCCACCGTCCTGCCCTGAAAAGAGTGAACCGTGGACGCCCACGCCCGGTCCAGGTGGCGGAGTTGGGGGTCGCCCTCGGCCAATCCGGCGGCCTTTCCGTTCTCCAGGCGGAACCGGACTCCCTCCTTTTCGATGGACTCCACCACCGCCGCTTCCCCGTTCACGAGTTCCGAGCCGGGATCGTTGCGCGTCCACCGCACCCGGTCGCCCGTCCGGAGTTCCATCTCCTCGCTCCGGTAGACCTCGACGCCGCCCTTGGCGGCGGCGATCCGGTACGGCCGCCAAGCCACAGGATCCCGTCCACCGCCATCGAGCCAGACCGTGTTGCGCTCGTACTCCACCCGCGCGACCTGGCGCTCGTCGCCCTTCTCAACCCCGAGAGTCTTGTACTGCCGGTTGAAGATCACCGTGTCTCCGGCCGAGTAGTTCGAGGCCCGGGCCATCTCCGCCCGGGTCAGCCCGCGCGAGACCAGCTTCACGCCCTTGCGGGCGGGACCCGAGACCGCGCCTTCCGCGATCAGTTGCGCCCGGATCGTCTCGTTGATCTCGTCCCGCAGCGCCCGAGTCGGCGCGATCAGCCCGGTTTTCGAACGATCTTCGGCAGAAAGCGAGAGCCATTGCTTCGCCGCCTCCGCGCCGATATCCTCCCTCTCGACCTGCGCCACCCGGTCCCCGAGTTTCTCGAACGCGGTCCTGACATCGCCCGCCAGACCCGCCCGCACCGCTTCCTTGAGATCCTTGTCCCGCTGCCGCAAGATCTCGTCCATCACCGCGGTCTCCAACCCGGCCCGCCCGAGTTGCTCGAAGGGCTTCCCCGCCTCCACCGCTCCGAGCTGCTTCTCGTCTCCCACCAGCACCACCCGAGGCACCCGGAGCGAGGCCGCGGCCTTGAGAAGACCCCGCATCTGCTCGCTCGACGCGAGCGAACTCTCGTCCACCACCAGGATGATCCTTGCAAATCGGCTGCGTAGCTGGCGAAGACCCTTCACCGTGCCCCGGCCCTCGATGACGCCTGTATGGCGAGCCAGGAACCGATGCAGCGTCTCCGACCCGATCCCGGACTCCTGCTCAAGGGTGCGCGCCGCCGAGGCCGAAGGCGCAAGGCCCACCGTCCGGTAGTCCCGGCTCTCCGCCAGCGTCCGCAGGCGCTTCAGCATCGTCGTCTTGCCCGTCCCCGCGTAGCCCTGCACTCCCACCACGCGGTCTTTCGACGCCAGCACCATCTTGACCGCTTCCTTCTGTCCCTCGTTGAGCCGCCCTCCGTGGAGCTTCGTCTCCGCTATCCAGCCCCGCATGATGGGTCTTCCCGATCCCTGGCCGGCGTGCATCAGCGCAATGGCCTCGGACTCCCGCGCCATTGCCGCGTCCGTGGTCCAGTGACTGCCGCGGTCGAGACCCCCGGCCGCGTGAAGTCCGCCCTCGCGCTCGAGCTCCGAGACGGCCCGTTCCGCCGCCTCCGCCGTCACCGCCCCCGGTTCCCGGGCCAGCGCCGCCGCAAGAAGATCCCCGTGGCCGAACACCGCCCGGCGTTCCGAAAGGTGCTCCACCGCCCAGCTTGCGGCCTCCGCCGCGGGCTGTCCCCGGTCCGTGAACAGGTCCGGCATGGGGCGTTCCCGCCCGGCCCGCATTGCCTTCGCCCGCACCCTGTCGGGCGAAAACCCCAGCTCTCCCGCCTGGCGCTCCCACGACCGCCGGAGTTCCTTCTTGTCCACCTCCCGTTTCCGTGCACGAGTCATCAACGCCGCGCGGTCCGCCAGCTTCGGGTTCTCCAGCGGCTTCCCTTCATTCCGCGCCAGCATCGCCGCCTCGATCTCCGCCCGCCGTGTCGAGAAGCCCTCCACCACCTCCCGCGACACACCCGCGATCTCGAACCTGCCGTCCGGATGCGTCTTCTTGATCCCGTACCCCAGGTCCTTGAGTCCCCGGGCAAGCTCGGCCCGGTACACCGCTCCGATCGCCATCTTGTTCCGGTAAAGCCCGTCGTTGACCATCGTTCTCCATTTGGAATCGTCGCCCTGGACCATGTTCGCCACTACCGCATGGGTGTGGAGTTGCGGGTCGAGGTTGCGGGAAGTGTCGTGACGGAAGGTCGCGGCCACCATCTTCTGGCCGCCCGCGTGGACCATCGCCCCGCTCGACTTGTCCTGCATCCGGGTCTCGACGGCGTTCCGCTCGATCCAGGAAAGGGTTCGTGTCACGGCCCTGTCGTGGACGGCGGCGATCCGGTCGTCTCCGCCCACGAGCGCCATGAGAGACACCGACTTGGGCGCCGACAGCGTCACGTCCCGCCCCGGACGGTGGTGGATCTCTCCGTCCTTGTCCCGCTTGCCAAGGTGCGGGCCGCCCGGAACCTTGCCTTCGAGCACGCTCTGGAAGGTATCGGGTTCGACCGGACCAAAGAGTCCCAGCGCCTCGGCCCCTTTGCCGGCCCAGGCGCTCGCCTCCCTGTGCACGGGATCGTTCCGGGCGTAGTAGCCGTCCTTCTCATAGTACGCGACACCCTGGGACGGAGACGCGATGACGCCGATGGAGGCTACCATCCCGGCCTCTCGCAGGGCTCTTGTTCCTGCCGTTCGTGCATGTCCATGGAGTCCGAATAGCACTTTCCCGGCCAGGAACAAGGCAGCGACGGGCCGGTTCTCAGCCCTGTCGTTGCATGGCGGCGATTGTCGTGTGCCCGGACGCGGCCAGTCCGGCGATCCGGTGGCGAAAGGTCAATCCCAGTGAGTGTGGCGCGCATAGCAAATTTGCGATACGCTCATGGAGCATGACCTGGACCGTCGAGACCCTCAACGAAACCGTGGACGCGGAGTTGGGCGCGTTGCCGCACGATATGCGCGCACGCTTCTCCCGCATCTGTGAGTTGATGGCCGCCGTCGGTCTCGAACGCATGGGCGCGCCCCATGTCAGGCACCTTGCCGGCCCGCTCTGGGAAATGCGCATGAGCGGCCGTGAGGGCACATCGCGGGCGCTCTATGTCACCGCCAGGGACAGGCGGGTGGTCGTCGTGCGCGCGTTCCTCAAGAAGACGCGGCGGACACCGAAACGGGAGATTGCGTTGGCGCTCAGGCGCGCCAGGGGGATATCGTCATGACCAGGGTATCGGAGTTGCACCGGGAATGGAGCAAGGAGCCGGAGTATCGGGAAGCTCATGATCGTCTGGAGCCGGAATTCGCGTTGGCGCGCATGCTGATCGAGGCCCGCACGCGTGCCGCGCTGACCCAGGCCGAGTTGGCCCAACGCATGGAGACGTCGCAATCGGTCGTGGCCCGCCTGGAGAGCGGCCGCATCCATCCGTCCACTCGTACCCTGGAGAGGATCGCCCGCGCCACGGGCACCAGGCTCCGGATCAGCTTCGATCCGGTGTGACGCGGTGCCGGGGCTTCCCGAGACTAGCCGTGAGGACGAGCGCTTGTGTGAACAGGGGGAATCCAACGAACACGCAAAACACGGCCTCTTGCGCGAAGCCTTGAAGCGGGAGACTGTCAAAATGGCCGCGGCGTTTGTTCCTGGGGATTTCGCCGAATAGAACGTAGTGGTCGGGTAGAACAGAATCCAGGTTCCGTCGCGATCGGACCAAAGAGGCGCCGCGCGTCTAACCACCAGGATACGCGCCTTTGTCGTCGGCTGAAAGAGAGCAACAACCGAGATGCCCCTTCGATGCTTCGATCCCTCCGCCAACCGGAGTGTGTTGGCCTTTGACCTGTCGCCTGAACAGTGGCGCGCCCTGCAACGGGAGAACAGAAGCGCCCGTCATTTGAGAATGCCGTGTTGCCAAGCGCAGGTGACGCTCAAGAGATCTCGCCGCGGGACACCGTTCTTTGCCCACAAGAGCGTTGGCCAGTGCGCGACCGCTCCGGAGACAGAAGCCCATCTCCGCTTGAAGCGGATTGCCGTGGACGCTGCCCGAACGTATGGTTGGGACGCCGAGACAGAGGTTGCCGGGACAACGGCCAAGGGTGAGCAGTGGAGAGCCGATGTGCTCGCGCAAAAGGCCAGGAGCCGGGTGGCGATCGAAATTCAATGGTCGTCTCAGACTAACGAGGAGACACTCCGCCGACAGGCGCGGTACGCGGAGGCGGGGGTACGGTGTCTCTGGCTCTTCCGCCACAGAGACTTTCCTGTCTCTCACGACCTCCCAGCGATCCGCGTCGGGGGCAACCCGGATGAAGGCTTCGTTGCCTTCATTCCGACGGGGTCGGGCGAGCAAAGCCTCCCGGTGCAAGAGTTCTTCGACGCGGTATTCAACAAACGGTTCCGCTTCGGGCTTCCTCTTGGGTGTAACGCCGCTATATCGGTCGAGGCTGGCCCGTTGCCCTGCTATCGCTGCGGCGCCGAGACTCGGATCATCACCGGAATAGTCATTGACGTGGGACCGGACAAGTACCGGTTTACCGTGCCGGATCTGGACGCGCATCTTGGCCTGTTCGAGAGGATCCGCGGCCGAATTCCTCACGGTCGCGAAATCGGCAGCATCAAGCGTCGATACAGCAACACGCAGAAGAGGTCCTACCTAAGCAACGGGTGTGCCCACTGCGGTGCACTGATAGGCGAATTCTACGAACACCACGCTTGGTATGACGTGGAAACGGTATGCGAATTCCAGATCCGCATGGACGAGAACTGGCAGGCCGCGATCCGGCAACACGACGACTACATGGATGGATGGGGCGTCTATTCGATGCAGTAGCGCTCGATTCTATTTTGCCACAAAACAGGATCAGTGACAAGTCGAGGAAGGATAGGCATGCCCCGAGGCTTCAAGATTGCCTGTTGGACAATGGGATTGACAGGGTTCACCCCTTTTAGGATACTGCCGGCTTGGCAGTACTAAAAGCTATCTTGCCAAGAATAGTTTTTCCACAACAACTGCTATGCTCGTGTTATGAATAGCGGGACGCAAGCATTGGGAGGGAAGACTTGATCGGCCCGTATCGCAATGCTGGTCGGAAATGGCGTCCGAAGGGCCAACCCGAGGAGGTGAAGGTTCACGATTTCATCGACCGCGAACGCGGGAAGGCGATCCCCTACGGAGTCTACGACCCTACGGCCAATGCCGACTGGGTGAGAGTGGGTGTCGACCACGACACCGCAGAGTTCGCCGTGCAGACGCACTACTGCTGGTCTAAGCGTAGGGAAATCATTGAAGGACGTTTGCCATGATACCTACGGAACAACGACATCAATATGTGGGAGGGAAGCGATGGCAAGAGCAATTGGGGTTGTCATACTCTTGTTTGGGCTGATAACCACTGTGACCGCTCAAACGACGATGGAAGTCATTACCGATCCAGCAGAAATTGATAGGATTTTGGAAGAACTAAAAAAGTCAGGTCGTTTAACCCTCCAAAAAACTGGCGGCGGTGGTTCGGGTGGTAGCGCCCAAGTAAACAACGAGTGCCTTTTCGCGGGCAAACGGTATACTAGCAGGTTGTTGAAAAAGTCCGTCTGACGCGGATACATATTTTGTATGTTGGTAGTGGGACGGAGGAGTCGATGAGAGGCACTGATCCGCGTCAAGAAGGCATGTTCAGCTATGTATCGCCGGAAGCCCGTGTTCCCAGGGACCATCCGTTGCGACCGATCCGGGAGATGGTGAACCGGGCGCTGGAAGAGTTGTCCGGGGAGTTCGAGGCGATGTACTCGCACACGGGGCGGCCGTCGATCGCGCCGGAGCAGTTGCTGCGGGCGTTGCTGTTGCAGGTGCTCTACTCGATCCGCAGCGAGCGGCTGTTGGTGGAGCAACTGGACTACAACCTCTTGTTCCGATGGTTTGTGGGGCTGTCGATGGACGAGGCGATGTGGGACCACTCGACGTTCACGAAGAACCGGGAGCGGTTGATCGGCTCGGAGATCGCCCGGGAGTTCTTTGGGAAGATCCTGGTGCAGGCGCGAGACGCGCGGCTCTTGTCGGATGAGCACTTCAGCGTGGATGGGACGCTGCTGGAGGCGTGGGCATCGATGAAGTCGTTCCGCCCCAAGGGGGGCGAGGGACCGCGGGGCGGCGGCGGACGCAATGCCGAGGAGGACTTCCGGGGCGAGAAGCGCAGCAACGCGACCCATGAGTCCAGCACCGACCCGCAGGCCCTGCAGTACCGCAAGGGCAAGGGGCAGGAAGCGAAGTTGTGCTACCTGGGACATGCCTTGATGGACAACCGCCATGGACTGATCGTGGACACGCGCACCACCCAGGCCAGCGGACGGGCTGAGCGGGAATCGGCGCTGGCCATGATCGAGGCGCGACCCGGCAAGGGCCGGCTCACCGTGGGTGCGGACAAGGGGTATGACACCAGGGACTTTGTCGAGGGGTTGCGCTGGGCGAACGTCAGTCCCCATGTGGCGCAGAACGACACCCACCGGCGTTCGGCCATTGACCGCCGCACCACCCGTCACGCTGGCTACGCTCAGAGCCAACGGGTGCGCAAGCGGATCGAGGAAGCCTTCGGCTGGGCCAAGACCGTCGGCGGGTTGCGCAAGCTCAAGCATCGCGGGCTACCGAAGGTGGACTTCCAGTTCACCCTGACCTTCGCGGTCTACAACCTGGTGCGGCTGCGCACCCTGGGAGTCGGTACATGACCACGTTTCCTGTCGGGTCGTGCCTCTGCGCCACGGTCGTTGGCATGAAAAGGCGTGCGAATGACCTCTATCCCAGCTCGTCAAGCGTCCGCTTCCCTTTGCGTCAGTCACCAACTCTCAAATCCGTGGGTTTTTCCACGGCCTGCTAGAGGAGCGTTGCTAGAGCAGGGAGGAGAAGTTACGACATGCACTTGCTTATCTAACCGATGTAAATGGGATTGACGCAAGAGAATTCAATGGAGCGAGCAAAGGGAATCGAACCTTTAGCCCTTTGGTTTAGAAACGCCTTCTCGGTGGCCGCTGGGTAGCCGATTGACCAGCATGCGATTCAGTACAAGCTCTCTGGAAAGCGAAGTGGACGTGCGATTCGCGAGATCCCAGTGTGCCCAGCGTTGAACGTGGCGCCGACCTCGAAAGCGGCGCCTCCACCGTACACATCGTGTTGGTCCCGCATGCCTGAACCGTGTCCTATGACAACGCGCACACGTCCGCAGTAGTCCGTGACCCGCGCGGTGGCCGGGACCCTTGGGTGCCCGCATTTTCCAACAGGTTGCGCAACGCGCAGCACAATGCCCCGGGCCGGTACACCACCAGCACCCGACCGGAGTCGGGCACGGCAAGTTCGTGGCCGAGATCCGCGTGTTCGGCGACTCCGCTGTCGATTACGCATCGAGATGAGATTTGTCCTCATTGTTGCAAGGATCGCCCGGCGTCGCAGTCGCACTTCAACGGCCTGTGCGCGTTGATAGGCGCGCCTACGCCGACGGACGCGGACCCTTCGGGCAAGTAGCACTGCTTCGACCGCGGGGCGCGGAAGGACAGCGGCGGCGCGCGAACCCTCGATGCGGCGTTCAACCAGTTGGCGAATTTCGGTCGAATGACTCAGAAAGATGGAGTAGGAGTGAGGTTTCGATGGTTTTTCGGAGATTCCCTACCGTCTCGTCGGCACAAGGATGGAACGGGTAGCGAATCGTTATCCCCCACCGTGGTAGCGGGCAGTATGTGGAGGGTCTGCCGGAGTCGGGAAAACGCATCTGGCCATAAGCTTGGCCATCACCGCGACCGAATCCAGACGCCGCGTCTACTACGAGACCCTGGCTGCGCTTATCGAGTCGCTCGTCGATCCCACGGCCGCAGGCCAGCTCTCCTGTAGGCTGCGCGTGCTGACTCATCCTGCCCTGCTCGTGATGGACGACATCGGCTACCTGCGCATCAGCCAGCACGGCGCCGTGCTCTTCTTTCAACTCTTCAACGCCCGCCACGAACGCGCCTCCACCGTGCTCAACTCCAACAAGGGGCTTCGAGGAATGGGGAGGCGTGCTCGGCCACGAGATCATGGCCGCGGCCCTCATCGACCGGCTGCTGCACCACTGCCACATCGTCAACATCCGCGGCAACAGCTACTGGATGCGGGAGCACCAGAACCTCATGCGGTCCGCGTCCGAGCAAGGCCACGAGGAAGCGATACTGTGATGGCCGTGTCTCGCGAGCCCCTTCCGCAGCAGCGGAACCAACCGTAGGGAGTCAATCCCACACCGACTCCCTTCAGCCTGGGACATTTCGGCTGACATTGACATAGCCAATTGTTTTGCGATGAGATGTGTCGGACACTACTGACGACCCAACGAACCATCGTTGGGAGGTAAAGAATAGTTGCCCGCGAGACGTGAAGGTACGTTGGACCGACAATGCGCACAATTATCCTATTGGGCGTGAGAGGGAAAAAGCGGCAAGCGAGAGTCTGAATTTGCCAGCACTGTTGGACCGAGCAAAACACTCAAGAGGGCCGTGCGTTGCCAAAGCCGAGTTGGAAATCTGTATGAGGATCCGCCCAGGGATTGGAGCGCCGCGGCGGACGCTGGAAGCTGAAGCGTAGCGCGCGCCCACCCTAGTACCGTGGGCGCCGGCAAAGCGAGGCCGCTTACAGGGACGACACCCGTTGAAGTTCGAGATATTATAACCGAGCCCAGCAGATGGCCTGTCACTGCTCGTCATTTCGCCTGGACAACGCCCAAATGCTTCGTACACTAGAATCCGACCTGTGGTCCCATCTTGAGGCTATCGACGTGTTTTTTTGTGAGCTTTTCACGAAACTTTATCGTCTTGCCATCAATCTTGATGCTCTCAAGCTTTCGGATCGTCTCGCCTTTCCGTAAGAGTTTTGCCAGATCGGCCATGCTGCAATCGGTACAACCAAGGGGAGGGTCTCCAGTGGGTGTATTGCAGCCTGGTTCGACGAATGGATTGCATTTCTTGGCCTTCGCCACTTTGGCTTTGACTTCGTCAAGGAGTCGGGCTTGGTTGAAGTCTTGGGCAGACGCCGACGCGGCGCTAAGTGCCCACAATGCGGCAAAAACGTAACAGAGATGTCGGTACTGCATAGCTCTCTCCTGTCCTACGTCCCCTCGGAACCTCATCAAGCTTCGGTGCGAGGTAGATGATTTCCCTGCCAAGATGGATTAGTTGCAAACGCTCCTCCGTGCCTAGTTTGTCGAGAACGGGCAACAACTCCTCCTTCAATGGGTCGCCCTGAGGCGCGTGAAATCGGCAAAATACTTTTTTCCCTTTTCCATAAGCCCATATCCCTTTGGCGTGGTCTTCTCCCAAACTCGTGCCTAGCAGTAGAGTGCCCACCATCAAGATCGTCACCGCCATACCAGCGCCCAAGAGCCCGATGAATTGATGGAGGTGGGGGCGTACGACCAACAGGAATGTCGACACGAGAATCACTAACGGGAAGAAAACCGCAATCTTGGGTGTCAGGATCAACGCGACCCCACGATAAATGATGTCGATGGAGGACATTTCGAGTTGAAAGAGCGACAGGCCAAAGCTGCGAAAAAAGGTGTGCGTGTAGCTATACCCGAGCACGACGACTCCAAATCCTAATCCGCTGACCAGGAATTTGATGAAGTCGAGACTAACGCTCGACCAATCTCTATCTCCTATGAGGAGATTGAGACTAGGATTCGACCAGTTCCAGCGTCTCAAATCCATCAGAAAAGACCTTTCGGCGCTTTTGGGGGTCTGTAGCCTTCCAGGCTATATCCCGAAAGACCCACCTTTTCAAGTCGAACGGGACGCCAAATCCCACCACCCAAGGGAATTGGTATTGGTAGGTACCTGTGCAGCCGGATGTGATGACGGCGTAGCGATCCCACAGCTTGTAACCGTAAAAAGCATAATAATATTAGTTTGTTATGGGTGATATACGAGGTCGGCACATGGTCGGCGTGGATGTCGGCGGCACCCACGATTCATCGCTCTTGGGGCGAGGCTTTCGCCTGGCTGCTAGAGTTGTCGGCGACTACAGATCTGGGAGTGCCGGACCTCGACGCTTCGGTCCGCCGCGCACCGGCTCCCGCCACCTTGCGACACCGGCCATCGGAGAACGAAGAGCAATTGGAACGCCGTCCCGTCCGTCCTGAGCGTAGCGGGGAATCAGTTTGCGGCGAACTGATCGAGGTAGCCGGTCAACAAGGCCGGATGAAGCGTTTTGAGCTCACGGCGCAGCGCGATGCGGCGCGCGTCGCTTGCGCTGTCGGTCAAGAGATCGCGGACCACGTCGAAGGCCCGGCGCGGTCCGTCGCTTTCTCCGCAGGGCGCGAGTCCGGCGGCCAGCGAGGGGTCCTGGAGCAGCATCCAGGCGGGGAACCATTCGGGTGACAGCTCCGGCTCCACGTCCTGATCCTGCGCGGCGCCCCATGCCGCGGCAACGCCGGCGTCAGGGAAGCCGGGATCGTCCACCAGCCCCCGGAGAACCGTGGGAGCCCTCCAGCAGAGTTCGAACCAGTGCCCGATGGCCCGCGTACGGTCGCCCAACCGGTATTCCGCTTCCGCCAGCCGCGTGAGCAGCACCGGCGTCGTTTCGTGCTCCGGCACGCCCAGCACCGAGCGTTTCAGGTTCTCCCAGTCCTCCCCTTGCCGGTAGGCCCAACTCGCGTGGCGTTCGGGATGGACGGGATCGAAGGGCCGCGGGCCGAGCGCCTCGCCGATGCAGCGCCACACCGGCGCCAGGAAATCCCGGCCGTCGCCGGTCCCGAGCAAGCGTATCGCGGC
>JAJDTQ010000031.1 GCA_022827045.1 Candidatus Binatia bacterium | reverse complement strand
GCCCTATCGACTCCAGCAGCTCCACGGGAGTCATGCGGTACTCGGTCACGAGTTCGTAGAACTCGATGATGTTGTAGGCCGCGTGGGTCGAGATCGGCACCTTGAGCTCGTCCGCTGCCTTCCGGGCGGCACGCAGGAGGTCCAGCGTGCAGGACTCGGCTTCCCGCGGGATCAGGATCCCGCGGACACGGTCGCCGCAACTGCCGTTGACGCGCTTGATGAAGTCGACGGCGCCCCCGAACTCCCGCCAGCCGGCGGCCTCGTCCAGCGCGCGCTTGAGACGGCCCCGTCCGTCCGCCACCCAGCGGCCGGAATCGAACCCCGGTCCCAGGTAGGCCCGCGCGCCGAGCCGGTCCACTTCCTTGAGCAGCCCTTCCTGGACCCGGAGCTGGCTGCCGATCTCCATGAACGTGGTGACGCCGTTCCGCAGCAACTCGGCCACCGTGAAGCTGGCGTGCAGGTCGGTGCCTTCGCTGGCGCCGGACTGGTCGGGCCGCGTGTAGCGGGGATCGCCCGCGGGACGCTTGCCCTCCCGCGGCACGCTGATCTCCAGGAACGGCTGGCCGAAGTAGTCCGGCCGGCCGACGTCGGTGATCAGCCGGTGCGACGCCCGGTGGCCGCCGTGGACGTGCATGTCGATGAAACCCGGCGCCACCAGCATCCCGCCGGCGTCGATCTCCCGGTCCACCTCGCCGTCGAAGCCGCCGCCCACATGCAGGATGACCCCGTCCTCGAATACCACCACCCCGTCGCGCACAAGCGCGTGGCCGCCACCTTGATAGCCGACGATCCAACCGCCGCGAATCAACGTACGCATGTCACGCCTCCGTCCAGAATGGCGTCCTTCGACTTCGCTTCGCTGGCGCTCCGCTACGCTCTGGACGAAGGGTTGGACCCGCGTCCCGTTCGTCCTGAACTTTGCGAAGCGATGTCGACGGACGCCATTGACCAGAGATCCCCTAAGTTGCTTCTTCCCCGAAGGGCAGCTCGGTACCCAGGCCCTTTTCCCGGGCCAGCCGGTAGATCCAGCTCGCCACTCCCACGTCCAGGATGCCCATGCCCGGGGACTCGTAGAGGATGATCTCGTCGTCGTTCCTGCGGCCGGACTTCTTCCCGGACACCACGTCGCAAAACTCCGCCGCCACGTCGTCCCTGGAGAACCTGCCGCTGGCAAGCAGCGCGGGAAACGGCTTCCGGGGCGGGCTGTCGCCCAGCACCTGCTCGGTGCCGGAGAGGAACACCCGCGACCGTCCCACCGTGGCCTCGTCGAACTCCCCGGGGGCGAGCGACATCACCAGCACCCCCGGCTCCAGCCAGTCGCCCTCGAACACGATGGTGTTGCCCGAAGTGGCCAGCAGCATGATGTCGGTGTTCCGGATGGCCTCCCGCCCGGATTCCACCGCCTCCACCTCGATGCCCAGAACCGCGGTCATCTCCTCGGAGAAACGCCGGCGGTTGTCCGCGCTGCGGCTGTAGGCCTTGACGTGGCGGATGTCGCGCACCGCGCAGCATGCCTGCACGAAGCCCTTGGCGTAGCGTCCGGTGCCGATGACCCCGAGCGTTTGCGCGTCCGCCCGCGCCAGGTACTTCGCCGCCACGCCGTAGGGCGACGCGGTGCGGATGGCGTGCAGATGGTAATCCGAGATGATGGCCACCATCTCCATGTCCGACCAGTCGAAGAGGCAGATGACCTCGGAACGGTTGGTCCCCTCGTAACCCGAGTAGACCCGAACCGCCGCATAACCCAGCTCCGGCACCATGCCCGGCAGGATGCGGATGTTGTGCCACAGGTGGCCCGGGTGGTCCGGGTGCTCCATGGTGAGACGCTTGAGATGGAACGTGCTGCCCTCGGACTGCTGGCGCAGCACCTCCTCGATGACCGCGACCGCCTCCGCGTAAGCGTCCCGTCCCTCGATGGCCCTGAGAACGTCGTCTTCCGTGAGAAAGAGCATGATCTACTCGAGACCGTAGAGGCGCGCGGCGTTGCCGCCCAGCACCGCCTCCTTCTGCTCCCGGGTGAGGTCGTCCCGCTGCAGCAACTCGTCGATCTCGTGCCGGCACGATGCCGCATCGAAGACCTCGTGGGGAAAATCGCTGGCGAAGAGGAACGGTTCGGCGCCTGCCTGCTGCACGGCAAAGGCGAGCCCGGCGTCGTCACAATCGAAACCCACGAAGACCCTTCCCTCCCGCACGTGGCGCTTGAAATGCTCGCTGGCCTTCTCCCCCGGCATGGGCCCGGGGACGGGATTGCCGTCGAGATCGATCTGCAGGTGTCCCTCGTTGTAGGAACGGTCGAGCCGGTCCATGAAGAACGGCACCCAGGTGGCGCCCCCTTCCAGGTAGGCCACCCGCAACCCCGGGAAGCGCTCGAAGATGCCGTGGCTCAACATCGCCGCCGCCTGCACCATGATGCCGAAGGGATGGCCGAGAGCGTGCACCGGGTAGTAGACGCTGAAACCGTCGAGGCCCAGGTGATGGTGTGCTCCCCCGTGCACGGTGAGGCAGCAGCCGAGCTTCTCGGCCTCCTCGTAGATGGGCCAGTAGGCCTTGGCCCCCAGATGGCCCTTGATACCCTCGCCGTTGGACGGCAGCATGGCGCCCACCATGCCCAGCTCGCGCACGCAACGTCGCAGCTCCGCCACCGCCTCCTCCTCGTCCTGTATCGGGATCAGCCCGACGCCCTTGAGGCGCGGCGTCTTGCTCGTGAACTTGTCGTGCAGCCAGTTGTTGTAGGCCCGGCAGGCGGCGATGGCCCACTCCACGGAGACGATGCGCCCGAACCCCAGGCCGGCGCTCGGATAGAGCACGCTCCAGGCGATGCCGGTCTCCTCGATGAACTGCAGCCACTCCTCGGGGCCGGGAGCGGTCGTCATGCTGCCGCCGACGTACTTGGGCACGCGGTTCTTCATCAGGTAGCGGAAGTGAAGGTGGTCGAAGACGGGGAACATCTGGCTGAACTGGTTCCCCTTGGGCATGTACCTGGCGATCTCGTCCCCGAAGAAGTAGTCGTTGACGTGGCCGTCCGCGTCGTTGATGGTCGGCATCGAACCGTCTCCTTTCGAACCACAGGCTGTTATCGCAGCCCCTGGAGGCTGTCAATCAGCCGGTAGCGCCCTTCGGCGTCCTGGTCGATCTCCCCGGCCTCGTGCAGCCGCCCCATGGCGCGGGCGATGGTCTGGAAATCCGGCTCGGCTATCTCAGTCACGATCTCGTTGAAGTACATGGGTCGAGCTTCAAGCAAACCGCGTATGTGCAGAGCCGCAGCCACCACGGCGGTGCCGCCCGTGTTTCCCACCTCCCCCACGTCGCCGGGGCCATCTCCAAGGTAGGCGTCGAGGTTCACCTTGTCCGCGTGAGGATACGTAATGCGCCGATAGCGTGCCCTGGGGACGCCTTCCGGAATGGTGGCGTCGATGCCGCACTTGGCCGTCGTGGGAATGCCGTCCGACAGCGGCAGGCTCGGGTCCAGCGGTTTGGAGCGGGCATGGGAAAGGATCGTGATGTCACGGTCGGCCTGCACCCGGGTGGCCATGGCCCACTCCACCTCCATGGCGTCGAACACGTCGATGTCGTCGTCCACGATCACCACGTGCTTGAGGTCCGCCACCGACAGCGCCGCCATGATGGCGTTCTGCGGATCGCCCGGCTGTTTCCGGATGGCGATGACGGCGTGCCAGTGGCAGCACCCTCCCGGCGTCACGTTCACCGCGGTCACCGTCACGCCAGCCGCGTCCAGCACCCGCTTGAGCGCCGCCTGGAAGCCGTGCTCCTTGATCCAGATGTTCTCCCAGGGCATGTGCAGCGCGTAGTAGACGGCGTCTTCGCGGCACGATATGGCTTTTACTTGTACGTGGGGGTTGTAGTGCACGTCGCCCATAAGGCGCGTCATCTCGCCGAACCGGCCCTCCTGGCGGGTCCAGCCCGTGGGCAGGATCTCCGCCTCCAGCACGATCTCCGCGTCCGCCAGGTACGGTACGTCGATGGTCTCGCACGCCCCGAGGCGCACCGGCCGTCCCAGCATGCCGCCGGCAATGGCCAGCTCGTTTTGCCCCAGGGGGGCCTTGTAGAGCGACGCCATGAGCTCCAGCGGATGCGTGCCGATGTTGATGGAGATGGGGAGCGGGACGTTAGAGGCCAGGGCCTTCTCCGCAAGCCTGCGCAGGTTGTTGGGGGTCACGATGTCGATGCCGGTGAGGTTGCTTTCCTTTACCTGGAAGCGATAGGTCCCGGCGTTGAGGCCAAACTCCGGGTCGTACGCCAGGGTGACGCCCGCAGTAATGGTGGGGCCGCCGTCGAACTCGGAAAACACCGGCACCGGCAGGCTGAAGAGATCCACCCTCCCACCCTCCAGCACCCGGCGCACCCCTGCATCCGCCACCTCTACCGGATCGACGGGGTGGTCGAGGGCGCGGCTCAACCGCTGGTCCATCTCCCCGTAGTCGCAACCCGCGGAAATCGCGATGCGCTTGCGGTCGTTCAGGAGACCCGACACCACCGGCATGTAGTAACCGCGCACGTGGTGGAACAGCAACGCCGTCGACGACTGGTCCACCAAGGCGGCGATATGACGCACGTCCACGGGTTTGCGGATGTCTACCAGCTCGCCAGCACTGCGCAACTCGTCCAGAAACGTACGGAAAGTCTCCATGACGCTACCCGCCGAGCCTGCTCATGAGCCGCCGGGCGCGCTCCACCGCGCCCGGCTCGATGGACAGGGTCGAGGCGAACTCGCCCAGGGGCTTGGTGGCGTCGATGCCCATCTTCGCGGTGATGGCATCGGTGGCCGACGGGTCCAGCAGCGTCCCCATGGCCTCGTCGACGATGAAGACGTCCCGGTTGGCCTGCATCCGCGTGGCGATGGCCCACAGCACCTGCTCCTCGTCGAAGATGTCCACGTCGTCGTCCACCACCACCACCAGCTTGACGTAGTGGTCCGCCCCCAGCACGCTGAAGATGGCCTGCTTGCCCTGCCCTTCGGCGGTCTTTCGCATGGAGACGTAGCAGTGGAAGCTGCCGATGCCCGAGCGCACCGGCACGTGCACCGCCTTGAGGTTGGGGATCGTCTTACCCAACACGTTGGTGAACTCCACCTCCCGGGGCATGGACAGGCAGCGGCAGTGCTCCATGCTGTCGCCGCCGTTGATGTCCTGGTAGACGGCGCCGTTGCGGTAGTGCAGCGCGGTGGCCTCGAAGACGTTCTCGGTGCTCCGGCTCGAGGCGTAACCGGTGAACTCACCGAACGGCCCCTCCTTCTCGCGCACGTCCTTGAGAATCCGTCCCTCGATGACGATCTCCGACCACCGCGGCACGTCGACGTCCACGGTAGTGCAGCGCGCAAGCTCCAGCGGCTCTTGCAGCAGCCCGCCCTGGAGCGCGAACTTCTCGGTTCCGGCCGGCGGCAGCGTCAACGCCCCCAGGGAGACCAGCGGGTGCACGCCGATGCACACCGCCGCTTCCAGGGATTCGCCCTTCTCCTCCGACCGCCGGAAATACTCGAACATGCGGCGCCGAGAGTGGAGGCTGACTCCCAGCTTGCGCGGCCCCTTGAGCTGCATCCGGTGGAAGCCCACGGTGCTCATGCCCGACTGTGGATCCCGCGCCACCACCAGCCCCGCGGTCACGTAGGGGCCGCCGTCCTGCTCGAAATGGGTCAGGATCGGAAGCCGCCCCAGGTCCACCGATTCGTTCAGCAGGCTGTTTTCCCGAAAGGGGGCGTCCTCCAACACCTTGGGCGGCACCGGCTGCTGGATCCGTTCCTTGAACTCGTGCACCAGCCGTTCCCCGGACGTGCCGAAGGCCCAGGCCAGCCGCGGACGGTGCGCCAGCACGTTGGCCGCCATGGTGAAATCGCTCCCGGTAACGTCCCGGAACATCACCGCCGGGCAGGACGGCAGCCGCTCGGCCTCCATGACCAGCGCGGTGGCCTCGAATTCCCTGGACACCGGCTCCTTCACCTCGAGGAACTGATCAGGGCATTCCTTCTTCAATCGCTTCAAAAAACTCTGCAGGTCCTGGGACACTCCGATTCTCCTTGCATTCGGCGGCGGAGGTGCGTGTGTTCCTCCTCCTGGATCCCGGGTCAAAGCCGGGACGACCGGGCCTGGATCCTTCTACTTACGGCATCGACGGAGCAATCCAAAGGCTCCGGCGCCTCGACGGCCTGCAACGCGGCATCCACGTCCTTGAGGCCGTGGCCCGTGGACAGGACGACGACGCGCTCCGTGGACGAGACGTCGCCGCGGTCCAGGAGCTTCACCAGCGCGGCGACGGCGGCCGCGGCGGCGGGCTCGGCAAACAGTCCGGCGGTTTTGCCCAATAGCGGCATCGCTTCCAGGATCTCCCCGTCCGACACCGTTACCGCGATGCCGCCGGAGGCGCGGAGGTCCTGCACCGCCATGGCCCCGTTGCGCGGCAACGCCACGCTGATGCTGTCGGCCAGGGTGTCCTCGGTCACGGGTCTGATGGTGCCGTCGCCGTCGAAAGCCTGCTTGATGGCCTGCGAGCCCTCGGCCTGGGCCGCCACCAGCCGCGGCAGGCGCGGGATCCATCCCAGCCGGTGAAGATCCGTGAACCCCTTCCAGACGCCGCTGAGGATACAGCCGTCTCCGGTGGCGATGATGACGGTGTCGGGCGGCTCCCAGCCGAGCTGCTCGGCGATCTCCAGCGCCACCGTCTTCTTCCCCTCCACCGTGTAGGGGTTGTAGCCGGTGTTGCGGTTGTACCACCCGAAGCGGTCGGCCGCCTCGACACAGAGGCTGAAGGCCTCGGAATAACTGCCGCGGATGGAAAGAACGTCGGCGCCGAAGATCAAAAGTTGCGCCACCTTTGCCCGGGGCGCCGTCTCGGGCACGAAGATGTGACACGGCAGTCCCAGGGCTGCCGACAGGCACGCCAGCGACGCGCCGGCGTTTCCGGTGGAGGCGGTGGCGAACTCCCGGCGGCCCAGCTCCCGTCCCTTGAGCAGCACCACGGAGCTGGCCCGGTCCTTGAGGGAAGCGGAGGGGTTGGCGGTATCGTCCTTGATCCAGAGCCGTTCCAGGCCTAAGGCCCTTCTCAGCCCGGGAACGGGGTAGAGCGACGTTGCTCCCACTGTCAGTGGAAATTCCACCTGCTCCGCCGCCAGCGGCAGCAACGGGAGGTAGCGCCAGTGATCCCGGAAAGGCGTCGCGGCCAGACTGTCCCGGCTCGCCGACGCGTTGATGCGGTCATAGTCGTAGGAAACCCGCAGGGTGCCCAGCTCCCCACACTCGGGACAGCCGTACCGGTTCGGATCTTCCCGGTAGGCGGCGCCGCAAAGGACGCAGGTCAGGCTCTCGGGAAGAGGCATTTTCGGTATATAGCACACGCGCGGGAGGGCCGTAAGGAAGTTATCGACTTCCGTGCGTCCACAGCCGTAAACCCTCGACCTCCTTGACCTGTTCTTTTCTTCAGGTAAAAAAAGCTGGTGGTAGGAAATACGAACTCCCGGCGTGAGCCTGCCAACCTCCCATGCGGCGGATTGCTCCAATGAAACGCATCAGGATTGTCGTCCAAGTTTGTCTTGCATTGTTTCTCGCCGCCTGCGGCGGTAGCCATCTTTCTGTCGACCTTCCCGAGGGAAAGCAGACGGTCGATCTCTCTTTTCCTCCCGAGCGACCGGTTGAGCATCGGCTTCCACGCATCTCGGGCGGGATTCCTCCCTACGAATCGAGTATCGAAGGCTGTCCTGACTGGGTGACCCTGATCCCGGACCAGAGAATCCTTGCGGGCACTGCCCCCGCAGCCGACAGTGGCAAGACCTTCTTCTGCACCTTCCGCGTGACCGAGTCCGACCCGGGATTTCGGCCGGCGCGGAGCGTCTCTTATGGGCTCCGGCTTGCGGTGGCCGCCCTTGAAATACCGCGGCTGGCGCTTCCGCTCCCGAGGAAGATAAGCCTGAGTGTCGAGACCTTCCACAGTGCGGTGCTCCCCGCCGCCGCCGGCGGCATCCAACCGTACACCTATTCCTTTACCTGCGCCGGCGGGATGCTCCCCTCGGGGATGGGGTTCGCGCCCGAGACCCGCACGTTCGCCGGCACGCCGGACACACCCTTCCGCGATTCCTGCACGTACACGGTTACGGACAGTTCGCAGCCCGCAGCCACGATATCGAGAGCCGTCGAGGTCGAGGTGACCGACGCAGCAACGCCGCCGCTGGTGCTTCCGCTCCCGAGAAAGATAAGCCTGCGTGTCGGGACCTTCTACAGTGCGGCGCTCCCCCGCGCCATCGGCGGCGTCCAACCGTACGCGTACTCCCTTACCTGCGCCGGCGGGATGCTCCCCTCGGGGATGGGGTTCGCGCCCGGGACCCGCACCTTCGCCGGCACGCCGGACACACCCTTCCGCGATTCGTGTACGTACACAGTTACGGACAGTTCGCAGCCCGCAGCCACGATGTCGAGAGCCGTCGAGGTCGAGGTGACCGCCCCTGAAATTCCGCCACTGGAACTCACACAGATATTCGAGAGAATACCCGACGATGAACTACTTCATCGTCCTCTCAAGATCGGAAGGCGCACCCAGATAACGTTCCAGGCAGCCTCGGGCGGCGAAAAACCGTACACCCACGAGGTGGTCGACTGTATGCTCCCCGCCGGACTGGCATTTCACCCAAGCACCCGCGTTCTATCGGGAACTCCCGACGCGGAGTACCGTGGGCCGAACTGTACCTATCGAGTAACGGACAGTTCGTCACCACCAGTGTCCGTCTCCCGGTCGTTCGTCCTCCTCGTCGAACCTCTCGAAAAGAGTGACTTGCGCTTCAGGACCAGGACGGTCGAGCCTGGGCAGGGGTTATGCGTAACTCCCGGCAGCGGACCGGAACCGGTCGCGACCTTGCCCGATGCGCGCGGTGGAGAAGGCCGAGAAAGCTACAGACTGCTTGGAACGCGCCCGCTTGCCCCTCACAACCTGTTGTCTTTCGATCCGACCAACCGAGTACTTACGTTCGCCAACCCAACCCCGCCACCGGTCTTCGGTACCCCCGACACGCACCGTTATCTGGTTGGCACCGGGACTGACGACGACGACGTCAACGCGAGGAATGCGGACGACGCTCTTTGCCTAGATTTCCGAGTTGAGGTCGAGGGAGCTTGTCGCAACGACACCTTCATTCACCTCCAGCTTGAAGTGCGCGATGACGCGTTCTGGGACTTCAATAGGGAGGAGTACCGGTGCCCCGACACCGCGCCCCCAACACCGCGCCCCGGTGCGCAAGGAGTCTCCAACCCGGTCCACGAGGCGCTGGGACCGGTGCATGCAAGGCATGCCGCCGGGTTGGCGTCCGCCGCGGTTCGCGATCGCGTCAGCCGGTGGTCGCCCGGCTCGGAACAGGCGTCGTTGGCGGTTACGCCCGAGGTCGGCATCGCGTCGCTGTCAGGGCAACGTGACGGCTTCGACTACACCGGCAACAGCGAGTCGGCGACCGTCGCCGCGGAGACGGGAGCCGGCGGCTGGCAGGCGGGATTGGTCGCCTCGTTCAGCCGTACTGAGCTTCGCTACCGGGCCGACGCGGCCCTCGCCGAGCTCGGCTACCGCACCGGCGAGCACGACACCGAAATTCTGTCACTGCATCCCTTTGCCGCTTGGCACGCGCCGACGGGCGGACACCTCTGGGCGTCCCTGGGCGCGGGAAGGGGCATCCTGCGCCACCGTGACGACCTGGGCTTCCCGTCATGGTCCGACTCGGACATAAGCCTTCGCGCCCACGCCGTAGGCGCCTCGGTACCCCTGGCCGAGATGCTGTCCGGAGAGCTTCAAGCCGAAGCCGGCATCGACTCCTTCGCCTTCGACATCAAGGGAGGTGGCCGGATTTCGTCCTCGCTGCCCACGATGCGCGGCGTCGACTATCGCGCCGGCCTGGCGTGGAGTGCGCCGGTCCGTGGCTCACCGTCGGTTTCATTGGCCTACAGGCATGCGACCGGGGATGGGCCCGAGGGCGGTCAGTTGGAGGCAAGAGGCTCGGTGTCCGTGGAGGGGATACTCCATCCCCGCTTGTCCCTGATCGGGAACGCCGAGGGCTCGGTCGGGCTGGGCGATTACGAGCAGGATTTCTGGCGCCTTGGCGGCGGCGTACGCTTCGCTCCCGACAGTCTCGGGCGCGGGTTCGGGCTGGAGTTGAACACACGCTTCGCGTCCCTCGGCGACGGAGCACCGTCGGGCGTCGGCATACGGG
>JAJDTQ010000180.1 GCA_022827045.1 Candidatus Binatia bacterium | reverse complement strand
ACCGTCAACTACAACGAGCCCGACATCGGCAAGGCGGCGGTGGGGGTGCTGGAGAAGAACGGGGTCGAGTGCGTCGTCCCCGAGCAGCAGTGCTGCGGGATGCCGTTCATCGACGTGGGTCTGCTGGACGAGGCGGTGAAGAAGATCGAGGCCAACGTCGCGAGCCTCAGCGAGGCCGTGCGACAGGGCTACAAGATCGTGGTGCCCACCGCGAGCTGCAGCTACATGCTCAAGCAGGACTACCCGCGCATGCTGCCCACCGACGATACGAAGCTGGTGGCCGAGAATACGCTGGATCTGTCGGAGTACCTGGTGAGCCTCAACGAGACCGGCAAGCTGGACGTGAGCTTCTCACAACCGGCGGGCAAGGTCCGCTACCACCAGCCGTGCCATCTCAAGGCGCAGGACATCGGCTTCAAGGCCCAGGAGCTGATGCAGCTCATCCCCGATACGGAGGTCTCCCGCATGCAGTGCTGCAGCGGGCACGACGGGACCTGGAGCGTCAAGAAGGAGAACTTCGAGGCGTCGATGCAGGTGGGCCGGCCGCTGTTCAAGTTCATGCGGCCCGACGACGCCTGCACGGTGACGGACTGTCCGCTGTCGGCGGTTCAGGTGGAGCAGGGGACCGGCAGAAAGCCGGTGCACCCCATCATCGTGATGGCGCGGGCCTACGGGCTCGAGGTCGAGTCGTAGGCCCGCGCCGGGTTCGGAATATCGTCGTTCCCTGGATTACCTCGGATCGAGGATCCAGCCGCCTTCCTTTTCCAGGCCGATCACGTACTCGTCGTCGGCATCCGAGGGCATGACCTCCGCCAAGTGTTTCTGGTAGTCCTCGTCGGACAGCAGTTCGCCGGTGACGCTGTAGGGCTGGCCGGCGTAGTTGCCGATGTAGCGGCGGAACTTGTCGCTCGGAATCGTCAGCTCGGGCTGGTCGCCGGGGATGTTGTGGTTCAAGGCGTCCACCAGCGCCGACACCTCCTTGAAGAAGGTCTCGCGCGACAGCTCGTTCAGCCGATCCATGTCCGCGGGTTCGTCGTACAGGTGCTCGTCGTAGCGCCCCTTGAGGCCCCAGACATAGGCCCAGTGGGCCGAGCTGGACTCGTCCTGCCCGAACAGGTCGTAGGCGGTGGAGATCCACTTGTTGAAGTACTTCTGGATCATGGTCATGGGGATCTTGCCGGCCTTGACGATGCGCATGAGGCCGATGTTCCCCTGCGCCAGGTGGTACGCTTCCTCCTTCAGCATCGGCAGGGTGCTGCGGCCCAGCGGCGCGAAGGCGCTGCGGCTCAGCATGTTGAGCTGGTACTTGCCGTCGCGGTCGATGAAGCTCGTGTAGGTGAAGAAGTCCAGCCAGTTCCGCACCGGCTGGTTGAAGGAATCCAGCAGCCGCGAGCCCTCGGACGCGCGCCGCTCCAGCAGCCGCTGGGACTGGCGCTTGCCGGAGTCGCC
This sequence comes from Candidatus Binatia bacterium, assembly GCA_022827045.1. The sequence continues at coordinate 3,081 of JAJDTQ010000180.1, read as the reverse complement.
GAACTGGGTCACCAGCACGTAGGCCATTTGCCAGCCATGGCGCATCTCTTCCCGGTTGATGCGGATCAGGTTCTTCAGGTCCACGTCGGTGGGGGCGCGCTCGATCAGGTTGGTCTGCTGCTCCACCGAGGCGAACTCGGTGTCCCCCTGGAACTCGATCAGGTGGGCCAGCGCGTCCTGGATCCGCTGGTCGGGGATGTCCGTCACCTTCTCCCACTTGGGCCCCCCGGCATACTCGCCGAACTCGATCTCGTTGCTCTCCACGTCGTCGAGCTTGGTCTCGAAGGTGTAGTCGCCGCCGATGAGCTCCATGGGGTAGCCGATGTCGGTGTGCCACTGGTGGAACGCGTCTACCCAATCGTCGAAGGTGTCGATCCTCTCCTTCTTTATCAACATGATCCTGCTCCTTTGCTAATGAACGCTCGTACGAATTGAGGTGAGGAGTGTATATTAATGTGCCCGGCGCAATTTTGCAAGCACAAAAAGGCTACGCTGCCAACTGTCCGTGGAGGGACGGAAAGAGTTCCGCCAGCTCGCCACGTTACGCAGGCCGAAGGCGCTGGCGCAGCAGCGCCTCGTCGTACTCGTGGTCCTCGGGCTTGCAGGAATCGATGCCGCCGAAGTTGATGACCACGGGGCAGGGAGTCGCCTGGCGCGTGTGTTGTTGGGGTCGCCGTCAACCGACGACGGTGATCTCCTCGATGGGGAACTGCGTGGTGACCTGAGGTCCCTCTTCGGTCACCACCAGCATCTCCTCCAGCCGGACGCCCCACTGGAGCGGCTTGCCGTGCTGGGTCTCCAGCGCGAAACTCATGCCCGGCTCGATCACCACCGGGTGGTCCAGGGAGTAGATGCGCGACACCACCGGGGTGTCGTACTGGGCCAGGCCGAGGCCGTGCCCCCACAGGTTGGCGGCCGCCTGGTCCTCTTCCTCGTAGCCCCAGGTCTCCTTGGCAGACGGCCACACCTCGGCGATGTCCTTGGTGGTGGCGCCCGGACGCACCTTGTCGATGGCATCGTAGAGCCACCTGTAAGCGAGGTCGTAGTACCTACGCTGCTCATCGGTGGGTTTTTTCCCGACACAGTAGGTGCGGTACATGCAGCTCTTGTAGCCGTTCCAGGTCACCGCGGCCATGTCGATGATGACCAGGTCTCCCGGTTGGATGATGCGGTCGGAGAAGTGCCGCCAGTTGGGCCAGCTGTTGGGGCCCGACGACACGATGATGTCCTCCACGTCCTCGATACCGGGGATGTTGTAGAGGAACTCCATGGCGAAGGCGGTGATCTGGTGCTCCTGCATGCCGGCGACGAGGAAGTGCGAGATGGCGGTATGGCAGGCGTCGCAGATGGCGGCGACAATGCGCATGGCCTCGAGCTCGTCGATGTTCTTGATGGCGCGGGCGGAGACCATGGGCGACATGCCGTCGGTCCACTGGATGCCGTGGGCGTTGAACGAGTTGATCATGTTGAGGTCGATGAAGTCGACGCCCAGCGGCGCCTTGTCCACGCCGTACTTCTTCATCTCGTCCAGGATCGCCCGGGTGAATTTCGTCACCTGCTGCTCGGCCGCGCCGCCCACGGCGCCCTTGATCCACGAGTAGGCGTAGCGCACGTTGTCCTTGGGGATCCACGGGCAGTGGCGGTTGATCTGGGTGCCGATGTCGCCCTGCTCGAACAGCACCGGTTCCGCCCCCTCGCACAGAAGCGCGTAGCGCAGCCCGGGCTTGAGCCGGCACCACCCGGGGGTCACGGTGCTAGTGACGTAGCGGACGTTCTCGTCGTACATCACGAGCATGGCGCCCAGGCCGGCGGTCTTCATGGCCTCCCGCGCCCGGTTCAGGCGATACTCGCGCAGGCGGTTCCAGTTGATGCGCTGCTGCCAATCGGTTCCCACCAGACCAAAGCTCGATGTCGAACGCTCGACCATGGAAGACTCCTTTCAGGTGCGGTTACGCGCGGTTTGACTGGACCACTTCGCGGTTGATCAGGGAGTAGGGAAGCTCCCCCTTGAGGACGCTGACCACCTGCCCCACGGCGCGCCGGCGCATGTCCGCCCGGGCCTCCTCGGAGTACCAGGCGGAGTGGGGGGTCAGGATCACGTTGTCGAGGCCGGTGACGGCATCGCCCGCCTCGGGCGGCTCCCGTTCCAGGACGTCAAGGCCGGCGCCAGCGATGTCTCCTCGCTGCACGGCACTGACCAGATCGGCCTGGTTCACGATCCGGCCTCGTGCCACGTTGATCAGAAATGCCGTGGGCTTCATCTTCGCGAACACCCCCGCGTTCATCATGCCTTCGGTCGCCGGCATCAGCGGCACGTGCACGGAAACGTAGTCGGACGCCGACAGCAGCGTGTCGAGGTCCACGAGTTCCGTTCCCAATTCCCGGGCCGCGTCCTCGTCCACGTACGGGTCGCTGGCCAGGACCTTCAACCCGAAGCCGTGCGCCCGGGCGGCCACTGCCTTGCCGATCTGCCCGATGCCCACGAGGCCCAGGGTTTGCCCGCGGAGCCGCCGTAGCACCGGCATCTTCGCCAGGTCCCAGGTGCCGTCGCGGGCGATCCGTCCCGCCGGGAACAGCCCCCGGGCGCAGGCCAGCAGCATCGCCATGGCCTGGTCCGCCACCTCGTCGATGCAGTACTCCGTGGTGTTGGCCACCATGATCCCGCACCGGGTGGCGACGTCCACGTCCACGTTGTCGTAACCGATGCCGAAGCGCACGATGACCCGGCAGCGCTCCAGGCTCTCAATGACTCGAGGCGTCATGCGGGCGTAGGTGTTGAGGATGGCATCGGCGTTCCGGCACAGGGCGATGACGTCGTCTTCGGCCTTGCACTGTCCGATGACGAGTTCGGTGTCCATTTCGCGGAACATCCGGGCTTCGTCGTCCATGGACGGGAACAGGTGGTCGGTGACGGCGACGGTGTGGCGTGGCATGGAGCGGGGTTTCCAGGTCAGCGAGTCGGGGGAGCTTACTACACGTCCAATACGGGTTTCAATACGGTTTCACGACGACCGGCTCGCGAGACCTTCGATCACGGTCATGACCGAGGCGAGGTCCTCGGAGCCCCGGCCGGCGGCGGCC
>JAJDTQ010000120.1 GCA_022827045.1 Candidatus Binatia bacterium | reverse complement strand
CTGTGAAGTCATTATCTCGTCGGACTCCCACGTCATGGAGCCGTCCGACATCCTCGTGGAAAGGGCGCCCAAGGGGTTCAAGGACCAGGTGCCGCGCTTTCCGCAGTTGAAGTTGGGGGAGAGCTTTCAGACCCAACCGGGTGGATCGGATCCGGACAAGCGCATCACCGAGATGGAAACCGACGGGGTGAGCGCGGAGGTGCTGTTCCCGACCTATCTGCTGCCGCACTTCGCCATGGACGACGCCAAGCTCCAGGAAGTCTCGTTCAGCGCCTACAACGACTGGGTGGTGGAGTACTCCTCGGTGGCGCCCAACCGGCTGGTGGGAGTGGCGGCCATCTCCATGTACGACGTCGACCACGCGGTGAAGGAACTCGAGCGTTGCGCCAAGCAGGGACTCAAGGGCTCGCTCATCTGGCAGGCGCCGCACGCGGACCTGCCGTTCCACTCCGACCACTACGAGAAGTTCTGGGCGGCCTCCGCGGACCTCGAGCTTCCGGTGCACCTGCATATCCTCACCGGCCACGGCTACCACAAGAAAACCGTGTTCGGTAACCAGCGCATCGGCGTCGAGCCCTACCGCGGCAGCGTCAACCTGAAGCTCCAGGAGATCATCAACGCGGTCTTCGACTTCATCTTCTACGGCATCATGGAGCGCCATCCCAAGCTCAAGTTCGTGTGCGTGGAGAACGAGATCGGCTGGATGCCGTTCATGCTGCAGCAGTGGGACTACTACTGGAACCGCTTCAAGGGGGAGAACCCCATCTCCATCACCAAGAACCCCAGCGAGTACTTCAACGAGCAGTTCTTCGGCACCTTCTTCCGCGACACGGTGGCCGGCCACAACTTCGAGTGGTGGGGCCAGGACAACTGCATGTGGTCCAACGACTACCCCCACGCCAACTCCACGTGGCCGGAGTCGAAGCGCTACATCGAACGCGACCTGGGCCACTTGCCGTCGGACATACGGAAGAAGCTGGTCTGCACCAACGTCAAGAACCTCTACCAGCTCGACATCTCCGACCCGATACAGTAACGGGAAGGCCGCCCTCCCGAGGGGCGGCTTTCTCATCCACCGGGGAGACGGAGCGGGCGGCGCCCCCGAGGCGCCGCCCGTGGGCACCCCGCAAAGAAAGGGACAAGCTCATGGCCAAGAACGGTTTCAAAGTATTCGACAGCGACATGCATATCATGGAGCCCCCGGATCTGTGGCCTCGGTACTTGCCGCCGGAGTTTCGGGATCAGGCTCCGCTGGGGCGCATCTCCGAGAACGTTCGGGACCTGAAGCTGAAATTCCCCGACAAGGGGGCTGAAGCGCGCCGCACCGGTGATGAATTGCCCGCGGGCCGCAATTACGAAAAGAACCAGAACACCTACCGTGACCACTCCGAAAGGGGCTGGACCGGCGAGGTGCAGCTCGAGGCCATGGACGTGGAGGGCATCGACGCCGCGGTGCTGTTTCCGACCCGGGGCCTCCATGTGCTCGACTATCCGGGACACGCACCGGACTTCGCCGCGGCTCTGGCGCGGGCCTACAACGACTGGCTCCACGACTTTTGCAGCGCCGACCCGAACCGGCTGTTCGGCGCCGGCATGATCTCGGTCTTCGACATCAACGACGCGGTGGAGGAGACGCGCCGGGTGGTGGGCGAGTACGGCTTCCGCACGGTCTTCCTGAGGTCCAACATCGTCACCGGCAAACCGCTGCACGACCCGTACTACGAGCCCCTGTGGAATACCCTGGAGGAGTTGTCCCTTCCCATCGGGTTCCACGAAGCCTCCACTTCCCGCGCGGCCCAGGCCGGCGAGCAGTTCGAGCCCAACTTCGGTCTGAGGCGCGTCTATTCCCAGCCCTTCGAGCAGATGATGGGGCTCGGGAGCTTCGTGGGCGGCGGCGTGCTCGCGCGTCATCCCAAGCTCCGGGCGGCATTCCTGGAAGCCAACTGCTCGTGGCTGCCGTGGCTCCTTTGGCGCTTCGACGAGGGTTACGAGCGGGAGGGCGACGTCTACATGGCCGATCTGAACCGGAAACCCAGCGATTACTTCAGGGACCAATGCTGGATTTCCATCGAGCCCGACGAGACCCCGGCGCGGTTCACCATCGAGGAGTTCGGCTGCGACCAACTCGTCTTCTCCTCCGACTATCCCCACGGCGACTCCAGGTATCCCTATGCCGTGGAAGGGTTCCTGGAACTCGACCTGTCCGATGAGGCAAAGCGAAAGATCCTGTGGGACAACTGTGCGCGGTTTTATGGTTTTGACTAGGCTCTACCTCACATGTGAAGAGGCGAGGGCGAGATTATCCGATTCGAAGGAGCCTGATGGCGAGGAACGGCTTCAAGGTATTCGATAGCGACATGCACATCATGGAGCCCCCGGACCTGTGGCCCCGCTACATGGCCACTGAGTTCCGTGACCGGGCTCCCCGAGGCCGCACCTCCGAGAACGTCCGCGACCTGGGCCTGATCTTCCCGGAGGAGCCGCCCAAGACGAGGCACAGCGCCGGCACGCTGCGCCGCGGGCACAACTACGACAAGAACCAGGGCATCTACCGCGACCACTCGGAGCGGGGCTGGAGCGCCGAGGTGCAGCTCGAGGCCATGGACACCGAGGGCATCGACGTGGCCGTGCTCTTCCCCAGCCGCGGGTTGGGGGTGATGACGTTTCCGGATCAATCGCCGGACTACGCCGCGGCACTGGCGCGGGCCTACAACGACTGGCTCCATGACTTCTGCCGGGTGGATCCGGCGCGGCTGTTCGGTGCCGGCATGATCTCGGTCTACGACATGGACGACGCGGTGGAGGAGACCCGCCGGGTGGCCGGCGAGTACGGCTTTCGCTCGGTCTTCCTGAGGTCCAACATCGTTACCGGCAAGCCGCTGCACGACCCCTACTACGAGCCACTGTGGGACACCCTGGAGGAGTTGGGCCTCCCCATCGGCTTCCACGAGGCGTCGGCCTCGCGCTCGCCCCAGAGCGGCGAGCAGTTCGAGCCCAATTTCGGCCTGAGGCGCGTCTACGCACAGCCGTTCGAGCAGATGATGGGCCTCGGGAGCTTCCTCGGCGGCGGCGTGCTGGCGCGCCACCCGAAGCTCAAGGTGGCGTTCCTGGAGGCCAACTGCTCCTGGCTCCCGTGGCTGCTCTGGCGCCTGGACGAGGGCTATGAGCGCGAGGGCGACGTCTACATGACCGACCTGACCGAGGAGCCCAGCGAGTACTTCCGCCGCCAGTGCTGGGTGTCGGTGGAGCCGGACGAGGCCCCCGCCCGCTACGCCATCGAGGAGATCGGCTGCGAGCAGCTCGTATTCTCCACCGACTACCCCCACGGCGACTCCAAGTACCCCCACGCCGTGGAAGGCTTTCTCGATCTCGACCTGTCCGACGAGACGAAGCGCAAGATCCTGTGGGACAACTGCGCGCGGTTTTATGGTTTCGAGTAGACAAGACTACCTGATCTGAAGGAGGGCGCGATGGCGAAACCCCAAGAGGCAACACGGCCGGAAACCATCCAAGGCGTGGTCAACTACCTCAAGAAAGACACCGAGGCCCCCGCGAGCTACGGCGGCATGAGCCAGAAGGAGGCCGACCGCAAGCGCCGGGGCAATTACGAGAGCCACACGGTGACGATTCACAACGCCCGGCTCCTGGCCGAGCTTTCGCTGGAGCGCGAGGGCTTCGTGCTGGTGCGCCATGACACTCAAATGAAGGACTTCTACGACGAGGAGGAGGTGCGCACGGTCTACTACAAGGAGACCGAGGAGCTCGTCAAGAAGACGGCCGGGGCGAAACGTGTGGTGGTGTTCGACCACACGCTGCGCTCGGGCGACGAGGCCACGCGGGAGGCCAAGCAGGTGGGCGGCCCCGTGCGCGGCGCCCACAACGACTACACGGACTGGTCCGGGCCGCAGCGGGTGCGCGACATCCTGCCGGACGAGGCCGAGGAGCTGCTCAAGGGGCGTTTCGGCGTAATCCAGACCTGGCGTCCCATCAACCGCCCGGTGATACGGGATCCCCTGGCCATCTGCGACGCGCTCAGCACCGGCATGGAGGGCGCCATCCCCACCGCGCGCATCTACCCGGACCGGCGCGGCGAGACGCTCCACTACACCTTCAATCCCAGGCACTACTGGTACTACTTCCCGCACATGGAGCGCCACGAGGCCGTGGTGTTCAAGACCTTCGAGTCCGAGAAGGACGGCCGTGCCCGCTGGACCCTGCACTGCGCCTTCGACGACCCCGACACGCCTTCCGATGCGCCGCCCCGTGAAAGCATCGAGATGCGCACCCTGGCATTCTTCTAGCAGGTTGTCGAAAACTCGGTCTGGCCCTTCGACTTCGCTTCGCTACGCTCAGGGCGAACGGGTGTTTTGAAAGGCTTCGTAAATTTAACCGTTCGCCCTGAGCGTAGCGAAGCGAAGTCGAAGGGCGCCGACCAGGAGATTCACATGAGCAATTTCGACGTGGTGGAAACCACCATCAAGGCCGTCCACAAGGCCTACCAATCGGGACAGTTGACCCCGCGGGAGCTGGTGCAGGCCTACGTCGACCGCATCGAGGCCTATGACAAGAAGGGTCCGGCCCTGAACTGCATCATCACGGTCAACCCCAACGCCCTGGACGAAGCCGACCGGCTCGGCGCCTCGCCCCTGACCGGCCCGCTTCACGGCATCCCGGTGGTTTTCAAGGACCAGGGCGATGCCAAGGGGATGCCTACCACCCTGGGCAGCGTGCTGTTCGAGGACTACTATCCCGACCGCGACTGTTTCGTGGTGGAGCAGCTCAAGAAGGCCGGCGCCATCATCCTCGCCAAGGCCACCCTGGGCGAGCTGGGCGGCGGCGACACTCACGGCTCGCTGTTCGGTTCCAGCCGCAACCCTTACGACGTCGAGCGCACGGTGGGCGGCTCCTCCGGCGGTTCCGGCGGGGCCGTGGCCGCGAACTTCGCAACGGTGGCGGTGGGGCAGGAGGGCTACGCCTCCATCCGCCGGCCCTCCACGTGGAACTGCGTGGCCGGTATGCGCCCGACCCCGGGCCTGGTAAGCCGTGGCGGCGTCTACGACGGCTGGCCCGACATGACCGGTTCACTGGGCCCCATGTCGCGCACCGTCGAAGACATGGCGCGCCTGCTCGATGTGATGGTGGGCTACGATCCGGAGGACCCGGTGACCGCCCGCGGCGTCGGCCACATCCCGGAGAGCTACACCGACTTCCTGGACGCCAACGGACTCGGCGGCGCGCGGCTCGGCATCTTGCGGGAACCCATGGGCTACACGTCGGAGCCCGACACCGACGACTTCCGGCAGGTCACCGAAGTGTTCGACAAGGCGGTGGCGGACCTTCAGGCCGCCGGCGCCGAGGTGGTGGATCCGGTGGAGATACCCCAGTTGAACGAGTTGCTGGCCAAGCGGTCGTGGAACCCCACCAACGGCGACGAGGCCTTCAAGCTGTACTACCATAGGAGCGCCAAGCGGCCGTTTGAGTCGCGCCAGGACGCCATCGCGTCACCGGATTTCGACAAGGTTCACTACAACGCCCAGAACCGCTGGAAAGCACCCCTGGACGCCGAGAAGCACTACGCGTACCTGCTGGCTCGCGAAAAGCTCATGGGCAACCTGCTGAAGGTGATGGCCGACCACCGGCTGGACGCCATCGTGCACAAGTCGGTGGAGCACCAGCCCACGCTCATCACCGACGGCATCAAGCCGCCGTGGGTCAACATGAGGGGAGTGCCGCATATCAACACGTTCCTGATATTCGTCTCGTCGGTGGTGGTGCCCGGGGGCTTCACTCGGGACGGCCTCCCGGCCGGGATCACCTTTCTGGGACGGCCCTACGACGACGGCCGCATGATCCGGTTCGCCTACGCCTACGAGCAGGCCACGCATCATCGCAAGCCGCCGGTCACGACGCCGGCGCTTTGAGCCGCCCGGGAGGAAGGGAAGAGCATGCCCCGCATACCGGAGCTCACCGAACGAGACGCCATCCCCGAGGATCAGCGACACCACTACGACTCCATCATGGCGAGCCGCAAGCGCATCGGCGCGCCCTACGCCAACCTGCTCCACTGCCCGGACCTGGCAGCGCGCACGGCGCACCTGGTGGGTTATTCGCTGTTCACCTCGGACTTTCCGCTGAAGGAGAAAGAGCTGGTGATCTGCACGGTGGCGCGGGAGATGGACTGCGTGTACGAGTGGGCCGCCCACTCGGGCCATGCCCTCGATGCCGGGGTGCCGGAGGAGACGGTGGCGGCCATCCGTGACGGCAGGGCGCCCGAGGGCCTCGGCGATGACGAGGCGCTCTTTGTCACGTACGTGCAGGAGCTTCTGCGGCCGCCGCACCGCGTCGCCGGGGCGACGTTCCGCGCGTTACGGGAACGTCTCGGCGACCACCGGCTGGCGGAGCTGACCGGCATCGTCGGCGGCTACGTGGGCCTTGCCTGCTCCCTCAATGCCTTCGAAATCGGCGCGCCCGAGGGCCTGCCGGTCCTTCCCACGGGGTAAGCACCGTGTCCATCGGATACCGCAAGACCGATCTCGACGCCGCGGCAAAGAGCGGTATTCCGGTCCTGGAGGTGGCCGATTTCATGGCCGGGGCCCCCGGCCCCCTGGAGCGGCTGGCCGGCGAATTGCGCCGCGCGCTGGAGCAGGTGGGCTTCTATTACATCCACGGCCACGGCGTGCCCCAGGGACTCATCGACGATGTCTTCGCCGAGTGCGCCCGTTTTCACGCCCGCCCCCTGGCCGAGAAGATGGCGGTGCGGGGCAACGAGCACAACGTCGGCTACATGCCGCTCAACGGGTACGTGTCCCGGAGTTCCCGGGTGGAGAAGGCCACGCGCCCCAACTTCGTCGAGGCGTACTTTCTCAAGCGCGACCTCGCTCCCGACCATCCCGACGTGATGGCGGGCGTTCGCTACCGCTGCGCCAACCCGTGGCCCGAAACGCATCTTTTGCCCGGTTTCCGCGAGACGGTGGTGGCCTACCTAGACGCCATGGAGCAGCTCTGCAAGCGCATGCTGCCGCTCTACGCGGCCGCCCTGGATCTTTCGCCGGACTATTTCGACGAGGCCTTCGCGGAGCCCCAATACACCTTGCGGATGTCGCACTACCCGCCCGCCGAGCAGGGCGACTCCGACCAGTACGGGCTGGCGCCGCATACGGATTCGAGCTTCCTGACCATGCTGCCGCAGTCGGAACTGCCGGGGCTTGCCATCCGCATGCCCTCGGGTGAGTGGGCCGATGCGCCGGCGGCGCCCGGTACCTTTCTGGTCAATTCCGGGGACATGCTGCGCCGCTGGACCAATCACAGGTTCCTGTCCACCCCGCACCGGGTGGTGAACCGCAACGCGGGCCGCGACCGCTACGCGATCCCGTTCTTCTTCGACGCGACCCACAACTATCCCATGGCTTGTCTTCCCACGTGCCAGGGACCGGACAACCCGCCCCGCTACGAGCCCACGACCTACGGCGAGTACATGCGCTGGTTCGCGCGGCAGTACGACCACGTGCGCAGCCGCGACCGCCATGAGCCCGATGACCCGGGCGTCCCCACCGTCGGATAGGGCGCCGGCGGGCAGGCGATTTCGTACAAGTGTCAATGTTACGCGGGTGTGTCAATTTGGTAACAGGGTCTGTGGAAAAACCCTGTGTATTGGTCCGCGATGCGCCGAAAATCGCCCTGTTCATCCGGTATTCAGCCGATTGCATAATTTCTGCGCACCGTTTTTTCACGAAAAACCGGGCAGTTGCGAGGAAAAGGTCCTAAAGGCCATGAGTATACGGAGGCGTCGTGCGGGTCCGCTCCGGACCCTTCGACTGCTAAGTTGCTGATTCCCAATAGACTATGAGCGCAGACGCGAACCTGCACGCATTGCTCCGGCCGCGATCGGTGGCGGTGGTCGGGGCATCCCCAAAGAGCAGCACGGGTGGACGGATCCTGGGGAACGTCCTCGGGTCCGGCTTCCAGGGGGCGGTGTATCCGGTAAATCCCAACTACACCGAGGTGCGGGGGAAGCCGTGCTTTCCGTCCATCGACGGGTTGCCGGAGGTGCCCGATTGCGTGATCGTGGCGTTGCCCGTCTCCCGCGTTCTGGCAGTCATCGAGGAGGCGGCGGACGCCGGTGTGCCGTCGGGCATCGTCGTGGCCGAGGGATTCGCGGACGGGGATACCGCGACGGGGCGGCGCCGGCAGGAGGAGCTTCAGCGTCTGGCGGGGGCCGCCGGCATGGCCGTCACCGGCCCGTGCTGCATGGGGGTGGCGAGCCTCCGCTACGGCTTTGCCAACTCCTATTTCTCGATTCCGCAGGACCTGACGCCCGGAGGCGTCTCACTCATTTCCCAGAGCGGCGGATTGACCAACGCCGTCACCGAGCTCGCGGCGAGCCGCTACATCGGCTTCAACTACATCATCTCCAGCGGCAACGAGGCCGTGGTGGAGATGGCCGATTACATCGAGTATCTCGCCGACGACCCCGAGACCCGGGTCATCGCCTGCATCATGGAAGGAGCCAAGGACGGCGCCAAGCTGCGCCGGGTGCTGGCCTCCGCCAGCAGGAAGAAGCCAGTGGTGGTGTTGAAGCTCGGCCGCACCGATGCCGGGCAGAGGGCCACCGTGGCGCACACGGGCACCCTTGCGGGCCAGCGGGAAGCCTACGAGGCGCTGTTCCGGGAGACCGGCGTGGCTCCGGTGGAGAGTATCGACGAGCTGGTGGAGACCGCGGGCCTGTTCCTGCACGCGCCCCTTCCCGCCGGGGAGCGGGTCGTGTTCCTGACGATTTCCGGCGGCGCCACGGCGCTCATCAGCGACGTGAACGCGGCGGCCGGTCTCCGGTGCCCGGAACTGTCCGCGGCCACCAATGCCAGGCTCGGGGAGATCCTCGGCGTGGAGGATCGCCCGTTCAACAACCCTATCGACACGGTGGGCATGCCGCGCATCGAGCAGGGGACGAACCTGACGTCGGTGCTCGACACGCTGCTCGGCGACGACGGCATCGATCTGGTGGGCATGGCGCTGAGCGTCAAGCGGGCCACCGCGCCGGGTCAGCAAAAGCTGCTGGATCAGGCGGTGGCGTGCGCCAGGAACGCATCGAAGCCGCTGTTCGTGCTGTCGCTGGCTTCCAACAGCCTCACCGGCGACTGCCGGACGTTTTCCGCCGAGACCGGCGTGCCGATCCTGGAGGACGTGGCCGGAGGTATGAAGGCGGTGCGCAGGCTGGTGGACTACGCGGCGTTCCGGCGCAGGGAGAAGCCCTCCCGGACCCCGGCGTCGTCGGTGGATTTCCGGCTTCCGGAAGACGCCGGCGCGTTGACCGAGCACGAGAGCAAGCGGATACTTGCGGGTACCGGCATCCCCATGACGCGGGAGGGGCTTGCCGGGACTCCCGAGCAGGCGGTGGAGATCGCCGGGAGCGTCGGGCTGCCGGTGGCGCTCAAGGTCCAGTCCCCCGACGTGCCCCACAAGTCGGATGCCGGGGGCGTCCATCTGGGCGCCGCAACCGCCGAGGAGGTGGAAACCGCCTACCTCCGCATCACCAGGAACGTCAAGGCGGCCCACCCGCACGCGCGCATCGACGGCGTCCTGGTGCAGGAGATGGTCTCCGACGGGTTGGAAGTCATCGTCGGCATGGTGCACGATGCACAGTTCGGGCCGCTGGTGATGGTGGGACTGGGCGGCATCTACGTCGAGGTGTTCAGGGACGCAGCCTTCCGGCTGCCGCCGCTGGACGAGGAAGACGTGCGCGAGATGCTGGCGGAACTGCGCGGTGGGGCGCTGCTGGACGGCCTCCGCGGCGGCAAGCCGAGGGACGTGGACGCGCTGGTGGACTGCGTGGTGCGCTTCGGCGACTTCGTGACCCGAAACGCCGGCCGCTTCACCGCCGTGGAGATGAATCCCGTGATGGTGCGTCCCGAGGGCCTCGGTGTGGCGGTGGCGGACGCGCTGATAACGGTGGCGGCCGGAACGGGTTAGGCAGGGGCGGCCTTAGCGGGTCAGGCATGGCGACTGCGGTCGCTCACCGGCAGGGCGTCACGTCCGCGTAGGGGCGACCGGCGGTCGCCTCCAAGAACAGGAGCTTCGATGACCTACGAGAACATCCTCTATGACGTGGCCGACCACGTGGCCACCATCACCATCAACCGGCCCGAATCCATGAACGCCATCAGCTACAAGGCCCGGGACGAGCTTCACGACGCCTGCGGTCGGGTGTCCGCCGACCCTGACGTGTGGGTGTGCATCATCACCGGGGCCGGGGAGCGGGCCTTCTCCACCGGGCTCGACCTCAAGGAACGCGCCCGGGAGGTGGACGATTCCACTTTCTTCGAGAAGCGCCGGGTGCGCAACCGGCCGAGCAGCCTCGGCCAGAACGTGGTGGTGGCCGCCATGGAAAAACCCACCATCGCGGCGATCCGCGGCTACGCCGTGGGCGGCGGCCTGGAGCTGGCGCTGGCCTGCGACATACGGGTCGCGGCGGAGGACGCCAAACTCGGCATGTTCGAGGTCCGGCGCGGGCGTCTGGGCGGCGGTGGTGGAACCCAGCGCCTGCCGCGGCTCATCGGCATGGCCAGGGCGCTGGAGCTGTCCCTCACCGGCGAGGCCGTGGATGCCCACGAGGCATTGCGCATCGGCCTGGTCAACAAGGTCGCGCCGGTGGACCAGTACATGGACGTGGCCCGGGAGATCGCGGCCAAGATCTGTCTGGGCGCGCCGCTCTCGGTCATCGCCATCAAGGAAGCCATCACCAAGGGGATCCAGCTCCCCCTGGAGCAGGGCCTGAAGCTGGAGAGCGACCTGGGCCTGGCGCTGTCCACCACCGAGGACCAGAAGGAAGGCTCCCGCGCCTTCGCCGAGAAACGCCCGGCGGTCTGGAAGGCCCGTTAGCAATGAATGCCTGAACCTGTCATGACCGTGAAATAGAGCCACCAAGGCGCGAACCCGTCATTCCGGCAAAAAGCCTGCCCCGTACTTGATACGGGGCAGGAATCCAGTGGGCCGGTCCTTCCTGGATTCCGGCTTCCGCCGGAATGACGATGCGAGGCGAACGCAGGAGGAACACATGAGCACCAACCTGAGCGGCAAGTACGCCATCGTCGGTGTCGGCCAGAGCCCCCTGGGCAAGGTCCCGGAGATGGGTCCCATCGGGCTCTTCGCGGTGGCGGCCAAGAACGCCATCGAGGACGCCGGCCTCAAGAAGGAGGACGTGGACGGCCTCATCACCCGCGGGCCGGACGACGTCTACTGCCACCACCAGAAGGTGGGGGAGGCGCTGGGGCTCAACGTCACCTTCAGCACCTCCACAGCCAACGGCGGCGCCAGCCAGACCATGGCCGTTGCCATGGCGTGCATGGCCATCGAGGCCGGCGTCTGCAACACCGTGGTGGTGGGCTACGGCCGCGACACCTGGTCCCGCACGCACCGCAATGCCGACGCCAAACAGGCGGTGGCCTCGCGGCCCCGCACCTACTCGGAGTTCGGCTCGGAGTTCGGCCAGTTCGGCGCGCCGGTGAACTACGCCATCGCGGCGCGCCGCCACATGGAGCGCTTCGGCACCACCAAGGCGCAGCTCGGCGCCATCGCGGTGGCCTTCCGCAACCACGCCCGCAAGAACCCCCACGCGTTCATGCAAAAGCCCCTGGACCTGGACGAGTACCTGAGCGCCCGTCTCATCGTGGACCCGCTGTGCCTCTACGACTGCAGCGTGTTCATCGACGGCGCCGGCGCGGTGGTGGTGACCACCGCCGAGCGCGCCCGCGACCTGCGGCAGCCGCCTGCCTATGTCCTGGGCTTCGGCTTCGGCAACCGCCTGAGCGGCTGGTTCGTCGACGACAACATGATCACCACCGGCGCCAGGGAGGCGGGGGAGGCGGCCTACAAGATGGCGGGCATCGGCCCCAAGGACGTGGACACCGCCCAGATTTACGACTGCTTCACCCACATGGTGCTGCTGCAGCTTGAGGACTACGGCTTCTGCGCCAAGGGCGAGGGCGGGCCGTTCGTCGGCTCCGGGGCGCTGGAGGCCGACGGCGTGCTCCCAACCAACACGTCGGGCGGCCAGCTTTCCGAGGGGCACATCGAGGGCATGCTCCAGGTGCTGGAAGGCGCGCGCCAGGTCCGCCGCGAGCACACCCCCGACCGGCAGGTGAAGGACTGCAACATCGCCCTGGTCAGCGGCCACGGCGGCAACACCGTGTGCCAGTCGGCACTGATCCTGGGGAGGGAAGCCGGGTGAGCGACTACAACAAGCCGCTGCCGCCGCCTTCGGTGGAGTCGGAGCCCTTCTGGGACGGCTGCAGACGCCGTGAGCTGATGGTGCCGCGCTGCGACGCCTGCTCCAACTATTGGTTCCCGCCCACCGCCACGTGCCCCGTGTGCTGGAGCACCGATTGGACCTGGACCCGGGTGAGCGGCAGGGGGAAGATCTATTCCTTCGGCGTCTACCACCGGGCCTACCACAAGGGTTTCGCCGACGAGCTGCCCTACGCCCTGGTGGTGGTGGAGCTGGACGAAGGCCCGCGCCTCACCACCAACGTGGTGGGCTGCAACCCGGACGCGCTGAGCTGCGACATGCCCGTGGAGGTGGTGTTCGACGACGTCACCGACGACCGCACGCTGTACAAGTTCAAGCCCGTGAACGACAGCTAACGGGCACAAAACTCCCTCTCCCTTTTGGAGAGGGTCGGGGTGAGGGCGTACGGCCCACCGGCCACGGAGGAAACGCCCCCAAGGAGGTACCCCATGCTGCATAGCACCGAACGCATTCTCGTCACCCATACCGGCAGTCTGCCGCGCCCGCGGGAGCTCATCGAGGTGATGCTGGCGGAGAACGAGGGCAGAGCGGTGGACCCGGCCGACTACGAGGACAAGCTCCAGCGCGCGGTTCACGACATCGTGCGCCTCCAGATGGACCTGGGCGTTGACGTCGTGGACGACGGCGAGCTTAGCAAACGCGGCTTCGCGGTCTACGCACACACGCGACTCGACGGCCTCTCGCCGACGGGCCGGGTTCGGGTCTCGCCTTGGGACAATTCCCGCGAGTCGCAGGCGTTCCCGGAGCACTACGGCTACTACAGCCCGGTACCGGGAACCAAACCGAACCCCAGCAACATGCAGATGGCCTGTACCGGCCCCATCGTCTACAAGGCCCAGGAACGGCTGGCGCAGGATCTCGCGAACCTGAGGGCCGCGGTCGACCAAGCCGGGCCGGTGGAGGCCTTCGTGCCCGCCATCTCACCGTGCGACGTGGCCGGCAACATCGAGAACGAGTATTACAAGACCGAGGAAGAGTTCCTGTTCGCCATCGCCGATGCCCAGCGGGTGGAGTACCAGGCCATCGTCGACGCCGGCTTCCTGCTCCAGATCGACGACCCGCTGCTCATCAACTACTACGTCAAGAACCCGGATCTCACCGTGGCGCAGTGCCGCGCCTGGGCGGAAGGGCAGATCGAGGCCATCAACCACGCGCTACGGGACGTCCCGGAGGACCGGGTGCGCTACCACACCTGCTACGGCATCAACATGGGTCCCCGGGTGCACGACATGGAGATGAAGGACTACATCGACATCGTGCTCAACATCCGCGCCGGCGCCTTTTCCTTCGAGGCCTCCAACCCGCGCCACGAGCACGAGTGGAAGATCTGGGAGGACGTGAAGCTGCCCGACGGCAAGCTCATCATCCCCGGCGTCATCACCCAGTCGTCGGTGGTGGTGGAGCACCCCGAGCTCGTCGCCCAGCGCCTCGAGCGCTTCGCCGGCGTGGTGGGCCGCGAGAACGTCATCGCCGGCAGCGACTGCGGCTTCGGCACCCAGGCCCTGGAGGTCCCCGAAATCCATCCCGCCATCGTCTGGGCCAAGTTCCAGGCCATGTCCGAGGGGGCGAGGCTCGCGAGCGAGCGGTTGTGGGGATGAAAGCCGGGTGGTTCCGGATGCCGGTTGGAGCATGATCTGAAGATGCCTCCCACGACTGCCCCCTTCGGTACCTGGAAGAGCCCCATCACGGCCCGCATGATGACAGAGGGGGCCGTGGGAATCGGCAGCCCGAGGGTCGACGGGGGGTGTCTCTACTGGCTCGAGTCCCGACCCTCGGAGGCCGGGCGGACGGTCCTCGTGCGCCGGACCGCAAGCGGCGCCGTCACCGATCTTACGCCGGCGCCGTTCAACGTGCGCACCCGCGCCCACGAGTACGGCGGCGGCGCCCTCGGCGTGCGGAACGGCGTGGTGGTTTTCGCCAACTTCGCCGATCAACGTGTGTACCGCCTGGACGAGGGTGCGGCCCCCCGTCCCATCACCCCGGAAGGTCCGCTCCGCTACGCCGACTTCGACCTGGATGCGTCGTCGTGTCGGGCGGTCTGCGTGCGCGAAGACCACCGGAACGACGGGGAGCCCGTGAACGCCCTGGTGGCGCTGGATCTGGAAGGCAACGGGGACGAGGGCCGCGTCGTGGCGTCCGGGGCTGACTTCTACGCGGCGCCGCGCCTTTCTCCGGACGGCCGGCAACTCGCCTGGTTGTCCTGGGATCACCCCAACATGCCGTGGGACGGAACCTTTTTATGGGTGGCCGACATCGCGGCGGATGGCGCCCTGACCAATGCGCATCGGGTCGCCGGCGGCGCCGACGTCTCCGTCTTCCAGCCGGAATGGTCTCCGGACGGGACGCTCCACTTCGTCGACGATTCCACCGGCTGGTGGAACTTGTACCGGTGGCGCAACGGCGCGCGGGAGCCCCTGTGTCCTCGGCAGGCGGAGTTCGGCCTGCCCCTGTGGCAGTTCGGGATGCGGAGTTTCGGATTTCTGGCCGACGGACGCCTTGTCTGCCGGGTGATCGAGGGCGGCGTAGGGCGGCTTGCCATTGTCACCGAAGGCCGCCTGGAGACTCTGCCGACGCCGTTCTCACACCCCGGGCTGCCCCAGTCCCTCGGCGGCCGGCTCGCTTTGATCGGGGCCTCCCGTTCGGAGCCGACCCGGCTCAGTCTGTGGGACCCGGACACGGGTGCCGAAGAGGTGCTGAAACGCGCAACGGAGACGACCGTCGACGCGGGCTATATTTCGGAAGCGGAAGCCATTGAGTTCCCCACCGCGGAGGGGTTGTCGGCCCACGCATTCTATTGCCCCCCTCGCAATCAGCACTATGCTGCCCCGGCGGGGGAGCTGCCGCCCCTGATCGTGCGCTCCCACGGCGGCCCCACGGGGGCCACCAGCGACGCGTTCACGCTGGCCATCCAGTACTGGACCAGCCGCGGCTTCGCCGTCGTCGACGTCAACTATGGCGGCAGTACCGGCTTCGGGCGCGCCTATCGGGAGCGCCTGGACGGGCGCTGGGGCATCGTCGACGTGGACGACTGCGTCAACGCTGCCCGATTCCTCGCCGACTCGGGCCGGGCGGACCCGGACCGCCTGATCATCCGGGGCGGCAGCGCCGGCGGCTACACGACGCTGGCGGCGCTCGCCTTCCGCGACACGTTTCGGGCCGGCGCCAGCCTCTACGGAATCGGCGATCTGATGGCCCTGGCCCGGGACACCCACAAGTTCGAGAGCCGCTACCTGGATCGCTTGATCGGTCCCCTGCCGGATTCGGAATCCGTCTATATGGAACGTTCTCCTGTCCGTCACTTGGACGAATTCGATTGCCCGATCATTTTCTTTCAAGGGCTTGACGACAGGGTGGTACCGCCCAATCAGGCCGAAGCCATGGTCGACGCTCTGGATGCCAAGGGTCTGCCGGTCGCCTACCTGGCCTTCGAAGGCGAGGGCCACGGATTCCGCCAGGCGGAGACCATCGTCTGTGCGCTGGAGGCGGAGCTCTACTTCTACGGCCGTGTCTTCGGCTTCACCCCTGCCGACGATATCGATCCGGTGCCGATCCGAAACCTCTGAAGAGACCGCATGGGCTCGGTGGTGATGAGGGTCGACCAAAATACGATACATCGTCGAATTATCTTGACTAAAATACGACCCTATGGATAATAGTCGGACATGGAGACGGAATCGCGCGTTTACGACGCCTTGCTGTCGGAGCACTTGGCCGCCAACCGCCAAATGGCTTTCGTCAGCGGTCCGAGGCAAGTAGGCAAGACCACCACCTGCCGGCGTCACGCCGACAGCTACCGCAATTGGGACAACGTCGACGATCGGGAATTACTACTGGCCGGACCTGGCAGTCTGGCGGAGGCGGTCGGAGCGAACCGCCTCTCCGAAACCCCTCCAGTGGCTCTCTTCGATGAGCTTCACAAGTTCGCAAGCTGGAAGCCTTTCCTAAAGGGTCTCTACGATACCTACGGCGACCGGCTCCGCATCATCGTCACCGGCAGTAGCCGTCTCGATGTCTACCGCCGCGGCGGCGACAGCCTCATGGGGCGATACTTTTCTTACCGGATGCATCCGTTCTCCGTGGCGGAAACCGTCAGCCGACAACTCCCCGACGCGGAGCGAGTCATCCGCCAGCCGCGCAAGATTGAGTCAGCCGACTTCGAGGCGCTCTGGCACCACGGAGGGTACCCGGAACCGTTCCTGAGGCGCGACAACCGGTTCAGCCGGAGATGGCAGTCGCTGCGTCTCCAGCAACTGGTCCGGGAAGAGATCCGCGACCTGACGCAGGTCCAGCAGATGGACCAGATGGAGTTGCTGGTCCGGCGCTTGACCCGTCAGTCGGGGCGTCAGCTCGTGTACGGCACCCTCGCCAGGGAGGTGCGCGTGGCTGCGGACACCGTCCGGCGCTGGGTTGCCGCATTGTGCGATTTCCATCTGGGATTCCTCGTCAGGCCATGGTTTCGGAACGTCTCGCGATCACTGCGCAAGGAGCCCAAGTGGTACCTGAGGGACTGGGCCGACATCGAAGACGTGGGGCAGAAGGCCGAGACCTTCGTCGCGTGCCATCTTCTCAAGGCGCTCGACGGCTGGAACGACATGGGGCTGGGACGGTTCGAGCTCGGTTACCTGCGCGACAAGGAGAAGCGGGAAGTGGACTTCCTGGTGGCCCGTGAGGGGCGGCCATGGTTCCTGGTCGAGGTGAAGCACCGCGACGAGTCCATGAGCCGGACGCTGAAGTACTATCAGGATCATCTCGACGTGCCGTTTGCATTTCAGGTCATCGTGGACGCCGATTTCCTGGAAGCGGATTGCTTCGCGACGCCGGGTCCGCCACTGGTGGTGCCGGCAGCGACGTTCCTTTCTCAGCTCTTGTAGCGCGACCTTGTGCGCCTCTTCGCTCGGTACAAAGCGTTGACAACACGAACTCCCCTTCGGTAAGGTCTCGCAGGTAATTCACGCGTGCGATGGAGGACCTCATGGAAAAGCTACAGATGCTCGATCCGCGGGCCGATGTCCTGTTGGAGAACCATCCACCGGTGCCGGGTCTGGACGACCTCGCCGGGAAGGTCGTCGGGATCATCGACAACGGCCAGGCCAACTCGAGTCCGATGTTCGAGGAGTTGGCGCGGCTCATCGCTGAGCAGACCGGCGTGGCCGAGGTGCTGCTGCGGAAGAAGCCCAGCCACATGAATGCGGCGCCGGGGGAACTGATCGAGGAGATGCTGAGCCGGTGCGACGCGGTCGTCACCGGCCTCGGTGCTTGAGGGTCTTGCACGTCGTGGAGTGTCCACGACGCCATCGAGATCCAGAAGCGCGGCACCCCTACGGTGACCCTGTGCCAGACCATTTTCATGGAGCTGGGCAGGAAGGAGGCGGTGTTCTTCGGCATGCCGCAACTGCCGCTGGTGCAGATACCGCACCATCCGAGCGGCGGCGCGCGGCCGGGAGAGCACGCCGAGGATGCGAGGATCGCCATCGGGCCGGTGCGGGAGTCCCTGACCGATGGGGAGCCCGGCGAGCCTGCGCGCACCGGGGCCGCGGGAGCCGAAGCCCAGGCGGCGAAATAGCGCACCGGGCTGGAAACCCCACACCACACGGATCCTTCACGCATGTCCACCGACACGCCACAGGCAAAGCTCGTCTCCGATGTCATCGAGGTGGACGACTCGCTGGAGGCGGCCAACGACTGGTTCCTGGAGCGCCAGCTCAGCGACGGCCTGCCCATCGTTCCGCCCACCCGCGAGCGCGTGGAGCGCATGCTCGCGGGCACCCACCGGGACCCCCAGGAGGTCCTGGGCCAGGTCCCGCCCAAGTGGGCGCCGGCCACCGTGGAGAAGATCGCCGTCAACTGCGTGATGGCGGGCTGCCTGCCGGAGTACCTGCCGGTGGTCATCGCCGCGGTGGAAGGCATCATGGAGCCCCGCTTCAACCTCTACGGGGTCCAGGCCACCACCGGATACGCGGGTCCGGCGCTGCTGGTGAACGGTCCGGTGCGGAACGAGGTCGGCATCAACTGCGACGCCGGCGCGTTCGGCCCCGGCCACCGGGCCAACGCCACCATCGGCCGGGCCATCCGCCTGATCCTCATCACGGTCGGCGGCGGTTATCCCGGCGACACCGACCGCGCCACCTTCGGCTGGCCGGGCAAGTACAGCTTCTGCTTCGGCGAGAACGAGGAAAAGAGCCCCTGGGAGCCCTACCACGTGAGCCGGGGCTACAAGCCCGAGCAGAGCGCCGTGACCGTGTGCGGCATCAACGGCTTCATACCCATGCACACCGCCGGCAGCACCGGGGAGGAGGCGCTGTCGTCGCTGGCCGAGATCATCGCCATGCATCACGGCGGCAGCCACCTGGACGTGGGCAGTTTCGGCGGCGGCACGCCGCTGATTGCCCTGTCCAGTGAGGACGCCGAGATCATGGCGCGGGACGGCGTCACGCGGGCGGACGTCCGTGAGTACCTCTGGGAGCACTCGACGATTACCTTCGCCAGCATCCCGGACCGGCGCAAGGGGCCCAAGAGCGACGAGGAGCTGCTTCGGGAGTCGCCCAACGTCACTTCCGACGGTGTCGTGCACCTAGCCACCCGGCCCGACGACATCATGGTGATCGTGACCGGCGGCAAGCACCGCCACTGTGTGCTGCTGCCCATGTGGACGGGACGGAACACCCTGGCCGTGACCAAGCCCGTGCGGACTGCGTGACCGGCCCGGACCATGCACATGTCACTGGACCGCCACCCCGGACCTGACTTCCGTCACCCCGGGCCGCTTCAGCGTCAGCCCGGACCACCTCGCCGCCAACCCGGGCCATCTCACCGTCACCCGGGGCTACGTCACGGTCACCCGGGACCACCCCACTGTCACCCGGGACCACGTCACCGTCAACAGGGACTACTTCTCCGTCAACAGGGACTATTTTTCCGTCAACGGGGACTACCTTTCCGCCACCCCGGAACCCCCCACCGTCACCCCGGGCTTGACCCGGGGTCCAGAGGGAAGGCCGCCTGGACCCCGGGTCAAGCCCGGGGTGACGGT
>JAJDTQ010000115.1 GCA_022827045.1 Candidatus Binatia bacterium | reverse complement strand
CTGGGCGTGGATCTTCCCGGGCCGGAGCCACACGTCCAGCAGGTGCTCGCCGGACTGGCCGGCGGGCACGGTCATGAGGTTCTCGCGGACCGTCAGGGTGGAGAATTCGTGGGCGATCTGGAAGGTGCGCAGCACGCCCTTGGCGAAGAACTCGTGGGGCGTGAGTCCGGTGACGTCCTCGCCGTCGAGGTAGACCTTGCCGGAGGTGGGCTGATGGACCCCGGCGATGACGTTGAAGAGAGTGGTCTTGCCGGCCCCGTTGGGGCCGATGAGTCCGGTAACGGAGCCCTGCTCGATGGTCAGGGACGCGCCGTCGACGGCCCGGATGCCGCCGAAGTGCATGTGCAGGTTTTCTACGGCGATCATCCTTCGACTCCGCTTCGCTTACGCTCCGCTGCGCTCAGGACCGACGGACTTCGGACGCTCGGCCGTTCGTCCTGAGCGTAGCGAGGCACAGCCGAGCGAAGTCGAAGGACCCCCCAACCGTCAGAATGCAACCGGGGCGGGAAAGGACGGATCCCTTCCCGCTCGCCGCACTACCGGTTACCGGTACTTGACCGTCTCGATCTTGCCGCCCTTGATGGTGATCTGGCGGTAGTTGCCGGCGCTCTCGCCCGGCCCGATCAACTCCACCGCCGAGGCGCCGACATAATCCACGTCGCCGCCGCCCGCGAGGATCTTGAGCGCCTTGCCCAGCTCGCCCGGATAGATCTTCTCGCCGGGAGCGTTGGCCACCGTCATCACCTTGTCCTTGAGCTTGCCGCTCTCGGACGACTTCGCCGCCTCCATGGCCAGCATGATCAGCGCGGCCGCGTCGTACGATTCCGGCACGAAGGGGCTGTCCGACTTGACCTTGGCCGCCTTGGCGATCTCGTCGAGCTTGGCCTTCCCCGGGCTGTCAGTGCCGGGATGGGCGCCGATGGCGCCTTCAAGGCCCTTGCCGATGGCCTTGACCAGGGAATCGCTGATCATGCCGTCGGGCAGGTAGAACTTGTCGAAGGCGCCGGTGTCGAGGGCGCCCTGGATGATGCCCTTGCCGCCCTGGTCGGCGTAACCGGCCACGATCAGGATGTCGCCGCCCGCGGCGGCCAACGCCGCCACCTCGGCGCTGTAGTCGCCCTTGCCGTCCTCATGGGGGGCCGAGATCGTGATCTTGCCGCCGCCCTTCTTCACGTTGGCGGCGATGCTGTCCGCCAGGCCCTTGCCGTAGTCGTTGTTGGTGTAGGTCAGCGCGGCCTCCTTGATCCCTATCTCCTTCAGGATGTCGGCAACGATCGCACCCTGACGGGCGTCGGACGGTGCGGTCCGGAAGAACAGGCCGTTGTCCTCGATGGTGGAGAGGGACGGGGACGTGGCCGACGGCGAGATCATCACGATGCCGTTGGGCTTGGCCACGTTCTCCAGCATTGCGGTGGTAACGCCCGAGCAGTCGCCGCCGACGATGGCGTTTACCTTGTCCGAGGTCACGATGCGCTCGGTTGCGGCCGACCCGGCGGCAGCGTCGCCGCAGGTGGAATCGGCGCGCACGGAGACGACCTTCTTGCCGCCCAGCAACCCGCCGCCGTCGTTGACTTCCTTCATGGCCAGCTCGGCGCCCTGCGCCATGTGGGGGGTCAGCGACTCGATGGGGCCGGTGTAACCGAAGACCACTCCCAGCTTGACGTCGGCTGCGAGGGCCGCGCCAGCGTACATGGAAACGAAAACAAACAGAATACCGGAAATAAGCTTTCTCATGGCTTTCTCCTTTTTAAGATCGTTGAATCAATACGCTACCCAATAACGACTCCCGATTGCAAGAAACATGCCTATGCACCATTCCCGGTTTGGCATCAAAGGGTATGGAAGACGCTGCTCCATCCCTTCCTCAAGGCCGTGACCCATCCAACTGCTTCACCCCGTTCAAGGCCGCGATCTTGTAGGCCTCCCCCATGGTGGGGAAGTTGAACACGTTGTCGATAAAGTAGTCGATAGTGCCGTTGTAGCTGAGCACGGCCTGGCCGATGTGGATCAACTCGCAGGCCTGGTCGCCGATGATGTGGACCCCCAGCAGGTGCCAGCCGTTGGGCTCGAAAAGCAGGGTTAACATGCCGTGCGAGTCGCCGATGATGCCGGCCTTGGTGACCTCCTCGTACGTGGCCACGCCCTTGGCGTAAGGGATGCCCTTGGCGTCCAGCTCCTTCTGCGTGTAGCCCACCATGGCGATCTCGGGGATCGTGTAGACGCACATGGGGAACAGCGTCCTGCGCCCGCCCGCGCGGCGCCCCAGGGCGTAGTTGGCGGCCATGCGGCCCTGCTCGCTGCTGGTGGAGGCCAGCGCCGGAAAGCCGACCACGTCGCCGGCGGCGTAGATGCTCGGGACCGATGTCTGGAACAGCTCGTTGACCTTGATCAGGCCGTACTGGTTGAACTCGACGCCCACGTCCTCGAGCCCGAGCACTTTGGTGGCCACTTCGCGTCCGCTGGCCACGATCACCGCGTCCGCCTCCAGCGCCCGCCCGTCGGTGAGAGTGACCCGGGCCTTCTCCTCCCACCCGGACATGCGCTCGATCTTGTCGTACCAGGTGCCCCAGACGAACTCCACGCCGTAGTCCTCCATGCGCCGGATCAGCAGGTCGACGATGGGACGTTCGGCGAAGCTCAGGAAGGTGTGGTCCCGCTGGATCAGCGACACCTTGCAGCCCAGGACCGCGAAGGCCGAGCCGTACTCCGCGCCGATGACCCCGGCGCCGACGACGATCACCGATTGCGGCAGCGTCTTGCGCTTGAACTCCAGGGTGAACACGGAGTCGGAGTCAAAGACGACCTCGTTGTCGATGGGTATGTCGGGCACGAAGCGGGGCCTCGACCCGGCGGCGATGACGATCTTCTCTGCCGTCAGGTTGATGGATTCCATGGGGTTCTTGAGCACCCATGCGTGCACCGAGTTGGGACCGTCCACGGTCGCGTGGTAGCCGCGGAAGACGTCGATGCGGTTCAGGTCGCGGTAGACCTGAAGCTGGTCCTCCATGGTCGCCACCCGCCGCTCCACCACCTTCTGCACCCGGATGAACAGGTCCGAGAGCGTGATGTCCTTTTTCTCCGTGAAATCGGTGCCGTAGAAGGGGCGCTGGCGCACCCCGCGCAGGTAGATGATGGCCTCGCGCAGGGTCTTGCTGGGAATGGTGCCCGAAAGGAGCGTGATGCCGCCGAGGGTCTCCTGCCTTTCCACGATGGCGACCCTGGCGCCCAGCTCGCACGCCTGAACGGCAGCCGTGTAGCCCGCGGGACCGCTGCCTATGACGATGATGTCGTAGTCGAAGGCCTGCATGATTCCTGTGTGCGGTGCAGCCTGTTGCGCTCCCGGGTCCGGGGCGTTGTCATGTCCGGGTCACACCGGATCGCCATCGAGTCGTCTGAAGCCTCTCCATAGCAGATAGCACGCGGGGATGTCACGGGCGGGCCGCGACTGACAGGACACTAGGGCATCACGTGGCGCTCAGGTTCCGGTAGACCAGCATCAAACCTGTGAAGACCAGCAGCACCAGGATGGCGCGGTTGAAGGTCTGCTGGCGGATCCGGTCCTGCACCTTGAGGCCCAGGTAGAAGCTCGCGAGGATGACCGCGGTCACGAACAACGAGAGCTTCACCGCCTCGACGGTGAACAGGCCCCAGGTGGAGATGGCGACCACCTGCCAGAACTTGGCCATGATGAACGCCGTGGAGATGGCCTTCACGAAGTCCGCCTTGTCGAGCCGCAGGCCGTGGAGGTAGACGGCCATGACCGGCCCCATGGTGTTGGTCAGCCCGAGCAGGAACCCGCCCGTGAAGCCCATGACCGGCGACATCAGCCGCTCGGCCCGCGGCGGCGTGACGAGCGTGAACGAGAACAGCCCGGCCAACGCGAAAACGACGACGACCGTTCCCAGAATGAGGTTCAGCACCCATAGGGGCAGTTGGGTCAGTTCCCAGGTGCCGAGGAACACGCCCGCCAGCGCGAACAGGAACATGGACGAGAAACGCCGCAGGGTGGCGGTGGGAACGCCGTGGCGGAACACCTGGCCCAGGTCCATCACCACGCCGGGGAGCAGCAGCACGACGATAGTTGTGCGGATGTCGAGCAGCAGGGTCAGCATGGGGGTGGCAAGGAGGGTGAACCCCATGCCGGTGGCGCCCTTGACGAAGCCCGCGAAGAAGATGGCCGCGGCCACCAGGGCCAGGGTGCCGTCAAGCTCCATCGCGGAAGGCCACTCTCCGTTCGTCTTGAGCCCTTCGACAAAGCTCAGGACAGGCGTAGTGGAGCGCTAGCGGAACGAAGTCGAAGGACGCCGTTGTCTCTACGGCTTCCATCGTTTCTGCACGTCCTGCAGCCGCTCGCCGCGCTCCACGGGCACGGCGCGCTCGTCCAGCTTGGCGCCGATACGATGGTGTTCGCCCTTGACCGCCAGGGCCGCCTCGTCGTCGAGCTCCGGCGGCCACAGGCCCAGGGAGTAGCCGTGCCACGGGTTGCCGTACTTGAGCTCCGGCATCCCCAACTCCTCCCAGAGCTTGAGTGCCCGCTCCATGTACTCCCGGGTGGGCAGCGACACCGGCGGGAACTCGGCCTTCTTGGTGGCGTCGATGAGCAGCGAGGAGTCCTCGCTGTCGTAGTCGCCGGCGTGGCCGTGCATTCGCACCAGGTTGATGGGCGAGTGCACGGTCTGGCGGCCCTCGATGATGCGCACGTCCTTGTGCGGCTGCGAGCGGTGGCAGATGGCCCAGTTGACCGCGGCGAAGTTCTCCGGGTCGATATCGTCGTCCACCGCGATCACCACCTTGCCCAAGTCGTAGCGGAAGCCCAGCACCGCCATCATGGCCTGCCACGGCTCGAGCTTGTGGGTCTTGCGCATCTGCACCACCACGAACTGGCGCAGGTTCACCAGCGGCTCGTGCATGCCCACCCGCACCACGCTCTTGAGGCTGCAGTGGTTGCGCAGGTGGTCCAGCACCAGCGACTCCCAGCCCCGGTGCTTGATCTTGCTGCTCTCGCTGGGCGTCACTTGGCTCAGCACGCCCACGTAGTGGGGTTTCCTGCGATGCGTGATGCAGGTGACCTCGAACACCGGGCTCAGGCTGCGTGGGTCCATGTAGCCGTGGGACTCGCCGAAGGGGCCCTCCGGCTCCAGCACGTCGGTGCGGATGTAGCCCTCGATGACGATCTCCGCGTCGGCCGGCACCTCCAGGTCCACGGTCTCGCACTTGACCAGCGGCATGGGACGGCCCAGGATGGCGCCGGCCACCCCCAGCTCGTCCACGCCGTAGGCGATCTTCTGCACCGCCACGTAGGACAGGCACGGCACCGCGCCGATGACGCCGGCCGCGGGCAGCGGCCGGCCCAGGGCGCTGGCCTTGTTCCAGTGGATGGCCAGATCCTGCTGGGCGCTGATCAGGTAGACACCGGTCTTGGTGGGGGACTTGATCTGGCCGCGGTAGTTGCCGACGTTGCGGATGCCGGTATCCGGGTCCTTGGTGACCCAGTGGCACGCGGTGAAGTACGGCCCGTTGTCGAACCCCGGCGTCGAGATGGGCACCGGGAACTCGTCGAGGCCGCCGTGCTCCAGGAGGCCGTCGCCGACATGGATCTCCTCCTTGACCGGCCCGGTGTCCACCAGCTCCGGCGCCAGCGGCGCGGCCACCGCCGCCGACCACTTCTCGAAGCTCTTGCCCGGCTCGCACCCCATGCCCAGGGCGTAGATGGCCTCGTTGGACGCCAGCGCCCCCAGCACCACCGGGGTCTCGTAGCGCCGGCCCTTGGCATCCGTCACGTTGTCGAACAGGAACGCCCTGCGCTCGTGGTCCGGCAACCCCAGGAACTGCCAGCGTACCAGCGGATGCAGCTCCGTGTCCTTGTTCACCGGCGCGGCCACGCGCGTGAGCAGACCCTGTTGGTCCAACAAGCCGAGATATTCCCTGAGGTCCTGATACATGGTCAGCCCTGACTCAATGGCCCAGTTTCGGGAGCCCGATCAAGCGGCAGGAAACAGCGCCTCCAAAGAAACCTCGACCCCTTTGTTGTCGATGATCGTGGAGGCGTCGAGGATCTCAATTTCCAGGGGTCGTCCCTTCTCGGAAAGGTGCACGATGATCCCCTCGGCCATGTCTGTGGAATCGGAGGGTTGTCCCTCACTCAACTGGATGGTGAGCACATCCGCATCACGAGAGTAGACGATCTTCATAATCTCCACCTCCCCGGAAATAACGCTCTACAGACGGGCTGTACACGGTGACCGCAACAGGCAGCGTCTCCTCATACTCATATATCACCCGAACCAGATGGTCACCTCTGCGGAGATGGGCAATATACCGGCCATGATAACCGACGAGCACCTCTTCGGGGAAAAGCATCGTCCGTAGAACGAGATCGTCGGTAAGACGCCACTGTGCGAGTCTTTCAACACATGATAGGTAAGCAGCACTGAAACAAGCTTACCGTTCACCTGAATTTTATAGACTTTCCCACGTGGATGATCGTGGATCGAGGTGAGCCGGTACTCCATGTCTCAGCGGCCCTTGAAACCAGGTTTTCGCTTCTCGCTGAAGGCCCGTGGCCCCTCCGCGGCGTCCTCGGTCCCGCCCACCATGGCGCGGAAGCCGGCCTCGAAGCGGATGGCGTCAGCCAGCGGCAAGTCGACGCCGCGCAACACGACCTCCTTAACCGCCTGCAGGGCCAGCGGCGGCCCGTCGGCGATGGATCGGGCAAGCTTCTCCGCCTCGGCCATCAACTCGTCCCGCGGCACCACCCGGTTCACCAGACCGCAGCGGTAGGCCTCCGCCGCCGAGATGGACTCGCCGGTGTAGAGCATCTCCAGGGCCAAGCCCAGCGGCACGATGCGGGGCAGTCGAACGGTGCCCGAACTGCCGGGGAAGAACCCCCGCTTGATCTCCGGCAGGCCGAAGGTGGCTTCCTCGCTGCAGATGCGGATGTCGCAGGAAAGGGCGATCTCGAAGCCCCCGGCCAGACAGTACCCGTGCACCGCGGCGATCATGGGCTTCCATACGGGCTCCCGGCGCCCGGGGTCCCGCGCCAGCGCCGAGGTCCAGAACTCCCGCGCCCGCGGATCGCCCGCCACCGCCCGCTCCTTCAGGTCCATGCCTGTGGAGAAGGCCCGGTCGCCGGCGCCGCTCACCACCGCCACCCGAAGCGCCGGGTCCGCCGCGAACGCGTCCCACACCCGCCCCAGCTCCGCCCACATGGCCTCGTTCATGGCGTTGAGCCGCTCGGGCCGGTTCAGCGTGATGAAGGCGATGCCGTCTTTGGCTTCGAGGTCGATGTGATTCGCCACGCCAGGGTTGTCTCCACAGAAGCGGGCTCAGTCGATGAACTTCGCCAGGGTCTCGCCCCAGATGGCCTTGGTTACGTCGAGGCTGATGTTGCCGGCGGCGATGTCCTGGATGCGGGCTTCGTCGATGGGGAAGCTGAACTGCTCGTTGCGCATGCGCAGGCGCTGGATGCCGCGCTCCACCATCAGCCCCCGGGCGCCGTCCACCGCCTCCTGCTGGGTGAAGGCGTCGGCGATCTGGTAGATGTTGGCCGGCCCGTGGCCGCGCTCGTCGTCGAGCACCACGGTGAAGGCCTCGGACAGCCGGTCGTTGAGCTCGCTGCCGCTCAACTGGGAGGCGGCGTAGAACAGGCCGCAACTGCCGCCTTCGAGCAGCCCCTGGGAGTTGATGAGACGCGCCCAGGACTCCTGGCGGGCCTCCTGCTCCTTGAACACCTCCGCCAGCCGCACCCATTCCTTCATATCGGGCAGCGACGGATCGGGGGTCCAGCGGTTGTAGCGGCGCACGACTTCCTTGATGTCCACCGGCTCGCCGGTGAGCCATTCGATGATGTCCACGCATCGATTGCCGTGGTTGAGCTCCTGCTTGGTGCGCCAGAGGTTCTCCTCCAGCCAGTTCCTGTCGACGTCACCGCCCCACCGGTCGACCCAGTACTGGTCCGACGCCGTCAGGTCGCCGCCGACCTTCTCGACGATCTCCTTCAAGCCGGTGAAGGTGCTCTCGATCTCCCGGCCCGCCTGCTTGGTGAGCCAGAGGACCTCCTTGTCGCGGTCCCGCTGGTCCCAGTTGAAGTAGGTGTCGGCGATCTCCGCCT
This sequence comes from Candidatus Binatia bacterium, assembly GCA_022827045.1. The sequence goes on along the minus strand of JAJDTQ010000115.1, from coordinate 15,523 downwards.
CCCCCGCGGCGAAGACCGCCGCCACCCGCGCCAGCTCGCGGGTGGCGCATTCCTTGAAACCGTTCCCTGCGTCGCTCATTTCCGTTCTCCTGTTGCGTTTCGTCTTTCGTGTATCGCCCGCCAGATGTTCTCCGGCTTGAGCGGCAGACTCATGATCTTGACTCCCAGCGGCGCCAGCGCGTCCTCGATGGCGCTGGCCAGCACCACCGGCGGGCCGATGGCGCCGATCTCCCCCACGCCCTTGAACCCGCCCGGCGTGAAGGGCATGGGCGTCACCATGTGATGGATCTCCAGGTCCGGCATCTCCATGGCCGACGGAATCAGGTAGTCGGCAAAGGTGCCCGACAGGAGCTGTCCCTGCTCGTCATACACCAGCTCTTCGAGAAACGCGCCCCCGACGCCGTGGGAGATGGCGCCGGTGATCTGGGTGTCGACGATCATGGGGTTCACCATGTTGCCGGAGTCGTCCACGGTCAGATACTTGAGGATCGTGGTTTCGCCCGTGCCCGCGTCCATCTCCACGTAGGCCACGTGCACCGCGTAGGGAAACGTCGAGAAGTTGGACGTCCGGCCCTTGGCGTCGGGCTCGAAGCTGGTGTTGGGGTTGATGAAATAGTGGGTGTCGTGGAGCCCCGGGTCCATGTTCCCGGGGAGCTGGTTGATGGAGTAGTAGGCCATGTTGGCCACTTCCTTGACCGTCAGCGCCACCCCCGGCCTCGTCCGGTCCAGGATCATGCCGCCGGCGCATTCGAGGGCTTCGGGATGGCACCGCAGCGTGTGGGCGGCGATGGCCAGCATCTTCCTCCGCACCGCCTCGCACGCCTTGATGGCGGCGGAGATCGTCACCGTCGAGAACCGGCTGGCGTAGGACCCGCTGGAAGACGACACCAGGGCGCTGTCGCCCTCGAACACCTGCACGTCCTCGAAGCGCACGCCCAGTCCGTCCGCCACCACCTGCGAAAGCGTGGTCTTGTGGCTCGCGCTCATGTTCATGTCGCCCGAGAACACCCAGGCCTTGCCCACGGGATCCAGCCGCACAGTCACGGTCTCGTAACCGGCGTTGTAGGCGTTGGGCCGGAGCGAGCTCAGGGGCTCCAGCATGAACGCCAGGCCGACCCCCCGGTAGCGCCCTTCCCGGCGGAGCCGGTCCCGGTCCGCCAGCAGGCCGACGTAGTCCGCTTCCGCCAGCGCCTTGCGTAGGCACGCCGGGTAGTCGCCGCTGTCGTAGGTAGAACCGGTCACGCAGGTGTAGGGGAATTCGTGCGGCTGGATAAGGTTGCGGCGGCGGATCTCGTCCTTGCCCAGACCCAGCTCCCCGGCGGCCCGGTCCATCACCCGCTCCATGATGAAGTTGGACTCGGCCTTGCCGTTGGCCCGGTGGGGGCCCGCGGCGGTCTTGTTGGTGACCACGCCGAAAGAGGTGGTGGAATAGTTGTCGACCCGGTAGGGCCCGGGAATGAAATTGGCGGTGACGAAGGCCAGGGAGGTGCCGCCGCTGGGGTAGGCGGCGCCCAGGTCCACGATGACCTTGGTCCTTAGGGCGGTGATGCGCCCGGCCCGGTCGAAGCCCGCCTCCACGTAGTCCACCTGGGCGCGGGAGTGGTGCGAGGCCACCATGTGCTCGCTGCGGCTTTCCCACCAGCCCACCGGCCGGTTCAGTTTGAGCGACAGGAGCGGCATCAGCACTTCTTCGGGATAGAACGCCCACTTGATGCCGAAGCCGCCGCCCATGGTGGGCGAGATCACCCGGATCTTGAGGTCGGCCCGGCCGAGGGTCTCCAGGACCAGGTTGGGCAGCGCGTGCGGCACCTGGGTGGAGCTCCACAGCGTCAGCAGGTTGTCCCGCTCGTCGACGCTGGCGATGACCCCCCTGGTTTCCATCGGCGTGCCGGTGTAGCGGTGCTGCACGATGCGCTCGCGTATCACCACCGAAGCCTCTTTCAGGAGCTGGTCCACCGGGCCTTCGCTGAAACGGAACTCGTACTGGATGTTGTCGGGCCACTGCTCGTAGAGCCTCGTGGCTCCGCGCTCCAGCGCCGTCTCCACGTCCAGCACCGGCGACAACGGCTCGTACTCCACCCGCACCGCCTCGGCGGCGTCCGCCGCCGCGTAGCGGTCCTCCGTCACCACCACCGCCACGGCCTCGCCGACGTGGCGCACCCGGTCCACGGCCAGGCAGTAGTGGTCGGCGAACCGCACCCGCGGGTAGTCGCTGGTGTAGGGCCGGGTACGGGTGAAGGGGAACGGCGCCATGGGCCGGGCCAGCCGCCGGACGTCCTCGCCGCTCATGGCCGCCACCACGCCCGGCTGTGCGAGCGCTTCCGACAGGTCTACCCGCGTTATGCGGGCGTGGGCGTAGGGGCTTCGGTGGATGGCGGCGTGGAGCATGCCGGGGACGTGCACGTCGCTCAGGTACGTATTGCGTCCCTGGATGGAGTCGAAGGACTCCTTGCGCTTGATGCTCTGGCCGACGTAGGCCGCCATCAGGCCATCCTCTCCGCCGCCCTCTTCACCGCCTTGATGATGTTGAGGTAACCGGTGCAGCGGCACAGGTTGCCGGAATAGGTCCGGCGGATCTCCTCGTCGGACGGGCGCGGATGGTCGGCGAGAAACGCCGCCGTCGTCATCAGCATGCCCGGGGTGCAGAAGCCGCATTCCAGCCCGTCGCACTCCCAGAACGCTTCCTGGATGGGATGCAGGGCGCCGTCCCGGGCGAGCCCTTCCACCGTGCGGATCTCCGCTCCCTGGGCCCGGGGCGCCAGCACCTGGCATGATTTCACGGTCAGGCCGTCCATGATCACGGTGCAGGCGCCGCAGTTGCCGGTGTCGCAACCGATGTGCGTACCCTTGAGGCCGGCCTTGTCGCGGATGAGATCCACCAGCAAGAGCCGCGGCTCGACGTCGAACGCATAGTCCTTGCCGTTGATGGTGGTGTTGACGGTGACTCTTTTCATGGCGACCCGCGCGGACTCGTACGCGCTCTTTCCCGGGCCTTGGCCAGGGCACGTCCCACCACCACCGGGGTCATGGCTCTGCGGTAGTCCGCCGAGGCGTGGACGTCGCTTACCGGGTCGGCGTCGTTGCCGGCCAGGGCGCCGGCTTCCGCGAGATCGGCGTCGGTGAGCCTCGTGCCCTGGAGCGACCGGCCCGCGGCCTCGCAAACGAAGGCCGTTGGGCCCACCGCGCAAAGGGCGATACGGGCGTCGGCGCAGGTGCCGTCGGGCGAAAGGCTCAACAGCGCCGCGGCCCCCACCACGGCGTAGTCCCCGGCGCGGCGCGTGAGCTTGACGTAGGCGTGCCCGCGGACGCCGGACGGAGCCGGCACGTCCACGGACGTGACCATCTCGTCCTCGGCCAGCGCGGTGTCGAACGGACCGGAAAAGAACTCGTGGGCGGCGATGGTGCGGGCGCCGGCGGCGGACTGCGCCGTCAGGGTCGCCCGCAGCGCCAGCACCGCCGGCGCCAGGTCGCCCGACGGGTCGGCCTGGCTCAAGGCGCCGCCCAGGGTGCCCAGGTTCCGGATGTGGATGTCGCCGATGCTGGCCGCGGCTTCCGCCAGAAGCGGCTGGCGTTCCGCGAGCGTACGTTCGAGGGTCCGCTCCGTCACCAAAGCGCCGATCCGCAGGGGACCGGGGTCTTCCGCCACCGGCGCCCCCGGGCACGCGGCAGCGGCGTCTTTCCCGACATCCTTCAGCTCTTCCAGCCCGCCGATGTCGATGACGACCGCCGGGCGTATCAGCCGAAGCTTGAGCATGGGCAGGAGGGACTGCCCTCCCGCCATGAGACGCGCCTCGTCGCCGTGCTCACGGAGCAGTGCGAGCGCTTCGGAGAGCGAATCCGGCGCCCGGTACTCGAAGGGCGGAGGGATCATTCGAAAGGAGAATGCCTTACCCGCGGGAACGCGCCAGCTTCCACTCCTCGCCGCGCACGGACTCGTGGAACAGCTCGTCCACGTCGGCTTCGTTCTTGCACATGCCCTGCTCGCGGGAGTAGCGCGCCAGCGTGCCGAAGTTGTTGCGGTTGGTGTCGTTGAGCCCGTAGACCCACGGGTCCTCGCCCAACTGCTCCAACTGCTCCTCCCAGGCGTCCCGGAAGAACGCCAGCGGCACGATGCGGGGGTTGTTCATGCGGTTGTAGGTCCACTGCTTGGCCTTCTCGAACGCCACCATCAGGTTCATGGGCACCCAGGGATGCTTTTCCACGATCTCCCGCTTGATAACGGTCGTGTGCATGATGGGAAAGATTCCAGTGCGCTTGAAGTAGTCCATCTCCACCTGCTTGGGATCGTCGAAGAGGCGTTTGACCCGGGTGTCGCCTTCCAGGATGGGCGCCACGATGTCGGGGTGGATGACCGCGTCCAGCTCGCCCTCGGCGAGCATCTCCTCGACCCGCTTGCCCTTGGGCAGGCGCTCCATCCGGAGCCCCTCCGGCGGATCGAACGGCACGTCCTCCTCCCTCTCGGCGCGCCATTCCAGGTCCGTGAAGGAGACGCCGTACTCGTCCTGCAGGGTACCGCGGATCCACAGGAGCGCCGTGGCCTGCCAGTTTTTTAGCCCCACGGTCTTGCCGATGAGGTCCTTGGGCTCCTTGATGCCCTTGTCCGCGTTGACGAAGATGAAGCCGTGGCGGAACCGGCGGTGCAGGAACACCGGGATGGCGGTGAGGTCGTCCGCTTCGCCGCGGTCCTTGGCCAGCAGGTAGGACGAGCCCGAATGTTCGCCCACGTCGAACTCGCGGAACCGGGCGATGCGCCAGTGCCGGGTGGACGAGTCCATGTCCGTGAGCACGGTGAGCTCGATGCCGTCCGGCTGGATCACCCCTTCCTTGAGGGCGCGGATGCTCTCGTAGTCGCCGCACGCCAGTGTCAGATGAAGCTTCTCGGCCATTTCGTTACCTCCGGTACTTGGTCATGCGAGTCTGCGCCCTTCGACTTCGCTCGGCTCCGCCTCCGCGAAGCCTGTCCTGAGCCTTGTCGAAGGGCTCAGGGCGAACGGAGATGGCGTCTCAAGGCGGCTCGTCAATCGATGGCGAGCCGTTTCGCCCGCCGTACGAAGTAGTCCCACATGCTGCCCAAGCGGTGCGGCGTGTAGATCTCGTCGTACTTCTCGCGCGCCTCCTCGTCACTGCTCCAGGTGGGATCTCCGGCAGCGGCCGCCAGGAGCTGGATGCGGCACGCCTTCTCCAGGAAGATCGCGTACAGGGTGGCGGTCTCCACCGATTCGCCCACCACGGTGGAGCCGTGGTTCTTCATCAGGACGGCGCGGGCCTTGCCCAGCGCCTGGGCCACCTTCACCCCCAGCTCGGGAGTCCGGATCAGCAGGGTGGTGTAGTCGAAGAGCGGCAGCCCGTCGTGGAAGATGGAGCCTTCGTGGCCCACGGGACGCAGCGGCTGCCGCAGGGAGCCGAAGGCCGTGGCGTGGGGCGGATGGCTGTGGATGACGCAGTTCACGTCCGGGCGCGCCTTGAAGATCTCCGTGTGGATGAACACCTCGGAGTGGCGTTCGTAGTCGCCCTCGATCTTGTTGCCGTCCAGGTCCACCTTGATGATGTGGTACGGGCGGATCTCCTCGAAGCCGTAGCTGTGGGGCTTCATCAGGATGGCGTTCTCACCGGGTATCCGAGCCGATACGTGGCCCAGGATGTTGTCCCAGTGCCCATCGATGGCCAGGATGTTGCACGAGATGGCCACCTTGTCCCGCAGCGCTACCAAGTCGTCCATGAAACCCCCGATCGGGCGTTCACCCGTTTCCTTCCCTGAGCCTGAACCGCTGGATTTTCCCCGTGACGGTCTTGGGGAGGTCGTCCACGAACTCCACCCAGCGCGGGTACTTGTAGGGTTCCAGGCTGCCCTTGACGAAGTCCTGAAGTTCCCGTGCCAGCCCGGCGGCGCCGTGGTGCTCGCTCTTGAGGATGACGTAGGCCTTGGGCTTGATGAGGCCATCGTCGTCGGCCTCTCCGGTGACCGCGGCCTCGAGCACCGCCGGGTGCTCCATCAGCGCGTTCTCCACCTCGATGGGCGAGACCCACATGCCGCCCACCTTGAGCATGTCGTCGGAACGGCCACAATACCAGAAGTAGCCGTCGTCGTCGCGGTAGTAGGTGTCGCCGGTCTTGAGCCACTCGCCGAGCATGGTGCGCTGGGTCTGCTCGTGCTTGTTCCAGTAGTAGGGCGCGGTGGCGTCGCCGGCGACGTACAGGTTGCCCACCTCGCCGTTGGGCACCTCGCGCCCGTCGTCGTCCACCACCTTGGCGACGAACGCCGGGGTCACCTCGCCGCTGCTCCCGGCCTTGGCCCGCCCCGGCCGGTTGGCGAGAAAGTCATGGGTCGCCTCGGTGGAACCCACCACGTCCAGCAGCTCCACCCCCACCTTGTCCCGCCACTGGTGGAACAGCGCCGGCGGCAGCGGCTCCCCGGACGACAGGCAGATGCGAAGCGAGCTCAGGTCGTATTCCTTCTCCACCCGCAGCATGCGCGAATAGAGCGTGGGCACCGAGTAGAAGAAGGTCGGGCGGTAGCGCTCGATGGTCTGAAGGATCCGCTCCGGGTCGGGTTTCTCCGGCCACAGCACGCCGGCGGCGCCGAAACGGAAGGGGAAGTAGAGGGAGTTCCCCAGCCCGTACGAGAAGAACAGCTTGGACGCCGAGAAACAGACATCGTCCTCGGTCATGCCGAGCACGGGCTTCACGAACAGATCGGTGATGGTGATCATGTCGTGGTGGAGGTGGACCGCGCCCTTGGGTTGCCGGTGCTGCCCGAGGTGTAGTTCCACATGACGACGTCGTCGCGTCCGGTAGGCTCGGCTTCCAGCTCGGCGGATTGCCCCTCCATTAGGGAGTCCCAACCCATGGCGCTCCCCCGCGGCGCTCCCACCACGACCACGTGCCGCAAGTGCCGCGGCCGTCGGCTGATGGCCTCGATCTCCGGCAGCGCGAACTCGTCCACCACGACGATGCGCGCCCGGCTGTCGTCGAGGAGGTACTCGTAGTCTCCGGACTTCATCCAGGGATTGACCGGAATGGGAACGGCGCCGATCTTGATGGCGCCGAAGAAGCTGAAGGCGAACTGCGGGCAGTCGGGAAGCACCAGCAGGACGCGCTGCTCGGTGTCCAGGCCCAGGCCGCGGAACGAGTTGCCGGCCCGGTTCACCGCCTCCTGCACCTGCCGGTAGGTGAACCGCCGGTCCTCGTACAGGATGGCGGTGCGCTCGCCGCGGCCCACGTTCACGTTGTCGTCGACGAACGTGGTGGCCGCGTTGTAGGGGTCCGGCAGTTCGAGTCGCGGAGCGCTCATGCTCGTCTCGATTCAGAGCCCATACCGGCCGACAAAGCGGTGCGGGCGCGGGCGGGTTTGAAACCCGCCCCTATACACTCCCCACTCCCGCGGCGTGGGTTCGGACTACTCGCCGCCCACCATCTCGGAAGTTTGCTCCGTGGCCATGACCACGGACTTGACCTCGCTGTAGTGCTCCACCGCTTCGTTGCCGTGCTCCTTACCGACCCCGCTCTGCTTGACGCCGCCGAAGGGGAGCTCGTCGTAGATGATCTGCGCCGAGTTGACCCAGGTGTAGCCGGCGTCGAGCTTCTCGGCCGCGTACATGGCCTTGTCGATGTCCTGGGTCCACACCGAGGAGCCCAGTCCGAAGACGGAATCGTTGGCCAGCGCCAAGCCCTCCTCAAGGTTCCGAACCCGCACGACCGGCAGCGCCGGACCGAACACCTCGTCGGTCAGCAGCTTGGAGGTGGGGTCCACGTCGACCACGATGGACGGGTTCAGGAAGTTGCCCTTGTCGAATTCGTCGCCCTTGGGGCGGTCGCCGCCCACCAGCACCTTGGCGCCCTTCTGCACCGCGTCCTCCACCTGCTCCTCCACCTCCTCGCGCTGTCCCTTGGTGTGCAGCGGTCCGAGCATGGTGCCCTTGGTGAGGCCGTTGCCCACCCGCAGCTTGCGCACTTTCTCCACCAGCTTCCCGACGAACTCATCGTAGATCTCGTCGTACAGGTAGAGGCGCTTCACCGCCAGACAGGCCTGGCCGCAGTTGAAGAAGCGGCCCACCGAGGCCGCGCTCACGGCCCGGTCGATGTTGGCGTCACTGCACACGATCATGGGGTCGCTGCCGCCCAGCTCCAGGGTGACCCGCTTGACCTCCTGGGAGGCCACTTCCATGATCCGCTTGCCGGTGTCGGTGGCGCCGGTGAAGCCCACCTTGCGGATGACCGGGTTGCGGAGGATCTCTTCGCCCACGGCGCCGCCCGGTCCGGTGACTATGTTGATGGTGCCCTTGGGAAGGCCGGCCTGCTGCACCAACTCGACGCAGCGGGTGGCGGTCAGCGGCGTGGTGCTGGCGGGCTTGATGACCATGGCGTTGCCGGCGAGCAGCGCCGGTCCCACCTTGTTGCCCATCAGCGACACCGGAAAGTTCCACGGCACGATGGAGCCCACCACGCCCATCGGCTTGTGCATGATGAGGCCGTAGCGGCCGTCGGCGAGCTTGACGTAGCCGCCGCGCAGGGTCTTGGCCATGCCGGCGTAGTGCTCCAGCGTGTGCGCGAAACGGCGGATCTCCAGCACCGACTCCCGGTGTGCCTTGCCCTGCTCCTTGGTAAGCAGCTCGGTCAGCTCCTTCTCGTTATCCAGCACGAGACGCGCGGCTTCGGACAGGCACTCGCCGCGCTTGGAGGGGGCGAACTTGCCCCATTCCACCGCCGCCTCTTCCGCGGCCGCCACGGCCCTTTGGACGTCTTCCGCCGTGCCCTTGGGAACCGTGTCCACCAACTCGCCGGTGGCCGGGTTGTAGATGGATGTGGTCTCACCGCTTGCCGTATCGGTGTACTCGCCTGCAATGAACATCTGCATGGGACGAACTCTCCTCGTGTATTTGTAGTTTGCAGCCCGCGGGACTTGGCCGGGATTTTGCGTCGTAACCGGTGAAGGGGCGGTTTCGGCGAATCTGCGTCAGTCGAAGGCTGAAGCAGAATGAACCACGTCAGGAAAGGCCTGTCAAGGAACCTCGTTGACGCGCCGGGACGATTATTGTAATCAACAGTCTGCGTGCTGCGCGAGCGCACCAGACAGGCAACCCCGCTTGAGTCCTGAGTGCGGCCGCCGGCCGTTTATTACACACGGCACCTCGGCGTCAGAACGGCGTTCGGGTCTCCTTCCCGCTCATCTCGACGTAGACCTTCTCCGACGTCACCGGCTTGCCGTCGAGGCAATCCTTGAGCCAGTCCACGACGATGGTGCGGGCCGCCGGGTTGCGGAGCGAGTGGCGTTCGCCCTCGTAGACATAGAGCACCTTGGGGCAGGTAGCCTCGTCCACCACCTCGTAAGCGTACTCGATTGGACAGAGCTCGTCGTCCTCGCCCGCCACCACCATGTAGGGACATTGGATCCTGGCCGCGACCCCCCCGAGGGTCAGCGTCTTGCAGAACTCGTCGAACTCGGCCTCGTCGTCGTAGCCGGACATGTACATGTAGTTGAGCTTGAAGGTCGGTGCGGCGGTGTTGAAGATGGTGTACTGCGTGGGCTCCATGCACACGCCCACCACCGCGCAGGCCTTGAACTCGGGCACGGCGGCGGCCATGCGCGTGCCCCAGTAGGAACCCATGCTGGAGCCGTAGACGGCCACGCGGTCACCGTCGATCTCCCGGCGCGTCTTGAGAAAGGCGTAGGCCGCCCTGGCGCCGTCCTCGCAGTTGGAGGCGGTGCAGGTGATGCCGCGCTCCCGGGTCTCGCCCTGTCCGGGCCCGTCGATGGAAAGGATCGCCAGCCCCCGCTGAAGCAGCGGGTCGCCCATCAACGGATTGTCCTCCTTTACGCCGTCCATGCCCGGCTGATAGAGGATGCACGGGAACCGCTCTCCCGGAGCGGGCTTGTGCGGCAGATGCAGCAGCGCCGCCATCTTTCCGCCCGGCATCGACAGGTCCACACGCTCGATGGGATGGTCCGCGAAACCGATGTAGCGGTCGTAGCAGTCCCGCTTGCTCTCCGCCCAGGCCATGCGCTTCGGGTTTCCGTCCTCGTAGATGCCCCACTGGGCCGCGGTGTAGTAGGTGGCCGCCACGTAGTAGTGCTCGCGCGCCTCCACCGTGTGCCCCAGCGCCTCGGCGGCCCGTCCCCTCTGTTCGCGGCTGTAAGCGGCGCGGGAGAACTCGCGCGGGAAATCAGTGAACTTCTGCACCCGCTGACCGATACCCCGCAGTTCCCCGGCAATGCCCGGGCCGCAGTTCCGCAGCATCTTGTGCGAGCGTCCCTGGTCGAAGTCGAGGCCGCTCACCTTGATGACCTGGTCGAGTATCCAGCGTTGCTCCTGCCAGCGTTTCATCTTTCTTTCCGTGCTCGCGCGCATGGTTGTGCTCTCCCTCCTCAAGCGCCGACCGGGGTGTCGACGGACTTGCCGCGCCCGCCGGTCGGTCCTTGACCCTTTCGAATGGGTCTATATACAATCACCCTGCCCTGGACAACGGGGTGCTTGCAGACGGGCGCCCTCACCCCGGCCCTCTCCCGTGGGGAGAGGGGGACAATGGGTACAGACCGGTTACATGGCCTACGTTTCAAACCGGCTACATGGGTTACGTTGGAATGGGCGGGTTCCGGCGAGGTTGCGATGACGCGGATCAAGACGGACGTAATGCTCGAAGAGCGCATCGCCGTGCTGGAGGCGGCCCCGCTACGATGGTGGGCCGGGGAGGCGGAGGTGGTCCGGGTCTACTTCTCGAATCCCCGGACCCGCGAGGACGACCTGCGCTGGCTCAAGCTGCAGGCGGCCCGGGAGCTCGGCACGGTGGAGCGGCTGATCGAGGCCCTGCCCGCTGATCTGGTTCGGATCGAAACGGCGGTAAGCCGAGATTCTCTCGAGGCGTCGACTCGGTCGGTCTACGAAGAGGCGCGGCACTACCGGCTCCTGGCCGACATCATGGAGCAGATCGCGGGAGAGCGGCCGGACCCGCAAGAGCTGCTGGCGTTGTCCGGTTGCCAGAGGGAACGACGGGGGCATCCAGACCTGCCGGCCATGAGCGCCGAGATCGAGGTCACCCACCGGCTCCTGGAAACCCACGGCGAGCTTGCGGAAGTGGCGCTGGGCTTTTCCGAAGGGGCCGGGGCGGCCATTTTCTACATGGGGAACAAACTCCTCGAACTCCCCTACACCTCCTACTCCGGCGGCGCCGTGGAGAAGGCCATAGCCGACGCCATGGGCGTCATCTTCCACGACGAGATGCGCCACGGGCCGGTTCACATTCCCCAAATCGCCCGGGCCATCCGCAACGACGAAGACCTCGAGACGGCGCGCCACATCATCACCGAGAAAGCCATCGCGCACCTGAGGCTCCGCAACGAAACCTTCGGCAACCCGCTGACCGAAGCACGCATGGCCGAGATCGATGCCGACATCCACGTCGAGCCTTTGCCGGTGGACTACAGGAACATCACACCCGTCTCGCCGTACTCGGGGTGAAGCGTCCGCCGCGTCCGAACCCGTCGGCTGCCGGAAGCGGGACTTCCGCGCCTTCCTGGCGGCGGCTTTGCTGTGCCTCCTGGCGGGAACCGTGGCGGCGGCCTCCCTGGACGACGAGTACGTGACCTGGGAGCGCCACTGGGCGGTCACGGAGACGAAGTTCGAGATCTCCGCCAAGCGTTTCCGCCTCAACAAGAACCTGCGGCACCCGCGTCCCGTGCTCCTCATCCACGGCCTGCTGGTGAACAGCGGCTTCCTCGACTACGGCCGGGCCAGCCTGGCCCGATACCTGGCGGACGCGGGGTTCGACGTCTGGAACCTGTCGCTGCGCGGCACGGGCCGGAGCCTCAACCCCCTGGGTTGGGGCAACAAGCCCTGGACCCTCGACAACATCCTGAACGACGACTTTCCCGCGGTCCTCGAATACGTCAGGAAGACCACCGGCGAGGCCGAGGTCTTCGTGGTGGGCTACGAGCTGGGCGGGGCCCTGGCCTTCGCCCACGCCGGCACGGTCCCGGAACACGGCGTGGCGGGTATCGTCGGCATCGCCGCACCCATGTCCTTCGACAGCCCCGAGCAGGACGGGCTCGACGTCCTGCTCAGGCTGGACCGCAACCCCACGCTGCGGAACGCGCTGCTCTACTGGAGCTCATCCGGCCTGAACCGCTACCTCTTCCTGCTTCCGGGGCTCAAGGACGTGTTCTACAACCCCAGGAACATGGACCCGACGGTCGCACAGCAGCTGCAGGAAACCCTCCTGATCCCGATCAATCCCGGCGTCCTGGATCAACTGACCACGATCGTCGACAGGGACGAGTTCGTGTCCGCGGACGGCTCCGTGAGCTACCGCGATGGGTTATCCAACATCCGCGTTCCGGTGCTCCTGGTAGGGGGCGCGGCCGACCCCCTCGCGCCCCCGGAAGCGCTGGAAACGGTCTACTCGGAGCTTGCCTCCAAGGACCGCGACCTCATGATCTTCTGGTCGGACCCCGAGGAGGACACCCGCTACGGGCACTTCGACCTGATTCTCGGAAGGAACGCCCGCAAGGAGGTCTTTCCGCTGATCCGGCGGTGGCTTGAGTTGCAAGATAGACCCTAGACGGCAGGCTCTAAGGTTTGGCGGTCCGGTGCCGACTATTCGTTCATGGGCGGAACGACGGCGATTGCGGCACTGGAGCTGGCGCGGGGCCTTCTCCTCTTCGTTCTCGGATCCTGCCTCGGCAGTTTCCTGAACGTCTGCATCACCCGGCTCCCCGCCGGCGAGTCGGTCCTCGTCCCCGCGTCCCATTGCCGTTCCTGCCACCGGAGGCTTCCGCTCCGGGCCATGGTCCCCCTTGCGAGCTACCTCCTGCTGCGGGCACGCTGCATCCATTGCGCCGCCCCCATCTCTCCACGCTACTTCCTGGTCGAGATGTGTTCGGGCGCCCTGACGCTGGCGTGCTACCGCCGCTTCGGCCCCGGACCGCCCTTCATCGCCCGGCTCTCCTTCGCCGGCGCGCTGCTGGCGGCGGCTGTCATCGATTTCGAGACCGGCATCATCCCCGACGTCATCAGCGTCTACGGCACGGCCTGGGCGTTCGTTCTGTCGTGGTGCGCCCCCGCCTTCTCGATTCAGCCATGGCCGTCGCCGCTGAGCTCGCTGCTGGGCGCGCTGTTCGGCGCCGGGGTCCTGCTGGCGACGGCGCGCGGCTACCGGGCGGTGACCGGAAGAGAGGGCCTGGGGGGCGGCGATGTCAAATTGTTGGCGATGATCGGCTCCTTCGTCGGCTGGGAAGGGGTCCCGGGCATCCTGTTCCTGGGCGCCCTCACCGGAACCTTCTGCGGCATCATGCTCATGGTCCTGCGAAGGGATGTGTCGCTGACCACGCCCCTGCCGTTCGCCCCGTTCCTGTGCCTGGGCGCCCTGTTCCAGACTTCCTGAAGGCGGGGACGCCGATGCCGCAAGCGCCGAACCCGACCGCCGGATTCTCGTTGCTGGGCCAACTGGTCACCCTGGCCCTGGCCGGAATCATGCTCGCCGTCGCCGTGCCGGGCTACCTGAAGGTAATGCCCCGGCATCGTCTCAACGGCGCGGTGCGGCAACTCACGGGGGATCTCATGTGGACGCGCATGAAGGCCATCCAACGAAACAACCGGCACCGGATCTTCTTTCTCGACGACCACCGGTACCGGATCCTCGACGACGCCGACAACGACGGCGCCGCCGACCCGGGCGAATGGACGCTGACCAGGGACCTGCGGGATGACTACCCGGACGTGGTGATGACCTCCACCAACAATCCGGTCTTCAGTCCCAGGGGTACCGCCAGCAGCCTCGCCACCATAACCCTGAGCAACGCCGCCGGCGCGAAGCGCGTCAGCATCAGCATTGCCGGCCGCGTGCGGATCCGGTGAAGGGGCGGGCATGGAGCGGCGGCGTCCGTCCCGCGGGGGTTTTTCCATGATCGAGCTGCTCGTGGCGATGGTGATCCTGTCCACGGGCCTGCTGGGCATCGGCCGTCTCGCCGTCGGCGTCATCGAAGGCAACCTCCAGAGCCGGGACCACGGGGTCGCCACCCTGCTGGCGCAGGACCGGATCGAGGCCCTCAAGGGACCCGGCGCCGGAGGCGTGGCGCCGGCCACGGATGGCTACGGGACGCTGCCCGGCTTTCCCCGCTTCAAGCGGGTCACCGACGTCCGTCCGGGCGTGCCGGAGGCCGGCCTGAGCACCGTCACGGTGACGGTGTACTGGGACCGCGACGAGCGCTCGGTGGTCCTCCGGACCATGCTGGACCGGTGATGCAGAGCTGGTCTGGAACGTCGCCGGCGGGCGGGCGGGACGCCCGCGGGTTCACCCTCCTAGAGCTGCTGGTGGTCCTGGCGATCCAGGGGATACTGCTCGCGGCGGTGACCACGAGCTTTACCGGCCAGCTCACCGCCTACGACCTGCAGGAGCAGATCAGCGCCATGCAACAGAACGCCCGGGCGGCCATGACCATGGTGATCCGGGAAGCCCGGACGGCGGGGTATGATCCCGCACGGGCCGGGTTCGTCGGGCTCACCTACGACCCCGCGCGCCTGGTGATCGCCGCCGACCGCAACGGCGACGGGGACCTGGGCGACGCCAACGAACGGATCGTCTACTTTCACGACAGCGACGGTCTGAAACTCCGGCGCGACACGGGCGGCGGCGGGCAACCCCTGGCCGAGGACATCGAGGGGTTCGCCGTCAAATACCTCGACGCCGCCGGCAACACCACGACCGTGGCGGCCCGGATACGGCAGCTACGGATCAGCGTAACCGCACGGACGAGCAAACGGGACCCGCGCTACCCGCAGAACGACGGCTACCGCACCCACACGCTGCGCTCGGTCGTGACGCCCGCCAACCTGGGGTTGTGACGGTTGCCGCGATAGCGGGAACCGCGGCTTCAAGGTATCGGCGTGCCTCAAGGTGACGGATTGTCAGGGGGCGGCACCAGGACGTATTCGCAGCCCTGCTTCTCGGGCAACTCGCGGAGCTGGGCGATGACTTCTTCCACCTCCTGGCGGGAGTAGAAGAGTCCCACGGTGCTGACCTCGCCGTCCGGCCTGTGCTCCTGCAGGTAGAACTTGTCCACGAAGCGCCTTCAGTACTTCGGGGTCTTGTAGCCGACGCGCTTGCGTTCCTTCATAAAGGTCTTGAACGTGGTGCGGTGGCTGCGCACGTTGTAGGGGCAGACGTCAACGCACAGGTGGCAGTACTCGTCACGCAGGCGGGAGTACGGATAGCACTTCTCCAGGTCGATCAGCCAGCGCTTGATGCCGTCGGTGACCACGTAGTCCTCGGGAATCGCATCGCCCGGGCAGTTCTGCATGCATACGTTGCAGTTCATGCAGAAGTCCTGGACCCCGAACTCCCGCGGCTCGTCTACGTCCAGCGGCAGGTCGGTGCTGACCATCCCCGGCCTGAAGTCCGCGCCGTACTTCTCGTTGATGAGGCTGCCGTGCCGGCCCAGCTCGCCGAAGCCGACCTGGTAGAAGACCGGGATGGCCTGCACTTCCCGGACGCCGTTGTGGTGGGCCCAGGCGGGATAGCCCAGGTCGCGGAT
>JAJDTQ010000246.1 GCA_022827045.1 Candidatus Binatia bacterium | reverse complement strand
ATCCGCTACAGCTTCCATCTCCTCGGAACCCTCAATGAGCGCACCCACGCCATCTCTCCCGCGCTCCAGTGGCATCAACGGTAACCAAAGTTGTAAACCATGTTCCCGGTTCAAAACGTAAACCATGTTCCGGTTGCACAGTGAGGGTCACCCGACGATGGCACCCGCGGCCATCTGGCCCGACCGCACGGCGCTTTCGATGGTGGCGGGCAGCCCGGTGTCGATCCAGTCGCCGGCAAGATACACGTTGGTGAAACCGCTTCGGGTCCCGGGGCGGAGCTTGACCTGCGACGGGGTCTGCGCGAACGTCGCGCGCTTCTCCTTGACGACGCGGTACGGCGGCAGGGGGTTCGGATCACGACCCAGGGCGAGGGCGACATCACGCCAGGTCTTCCGCGCGATCACGTCGGCCTCCTCGTCGATCATGGGGTCGGCGGCGCTGATGGTGATGGAGGCTACCTCGCCGCGCGTGAACAGCCACTGCGCCGTGCCGCCGATCAGTCCGAGAAACGGCGTGTCATCCGGCAGGCTCGCGGGTTCCGGCAATCGGAAGTGGGCGTTGACGATGGCGTGGCTCTCCTCCGGCACGGCGAGATCCGGCACCAGTGGTGCCACCGCCGCCGGCGGCAGCGCCAGCACCACGCTGTCGCCGTCCGCCAACGCCGTGGTTTCGCCGCCGAAGTCCAAACGGCTTGCGACGCCGGCGGTGTAGGTGACTTCGCGTAAACGGGTTCCGAACAGGACCGCGGCGCCGTGTCCCTGGAGAAACTCCAGCGCGGGACCGACGAAGGTTCCGGAGAGGCCGGTTCTGGCGATTCGCGGCCGGCACGCCGCCTCGCCCTTGGCGAAGGTCTCGCGCAACACCGGCCACAGGAGCCGCGCGGCGCCCGCTCGCACCGGGCTGTTCAGCGCCGCCACCGCCAGGGGCTCCCAGAACTTCTCGAACAACGGCCCGTGGTCGCCGACGCAATCGGTCACGGTGCTGTCCCCGTCCGCTGCGGCGAAGCGGAGACCCGACAGGTAGTCCCGCGCCCGGGTTCCGGGCACGCGCCTGCGACGGTCGAAGATCCACCAGGGCAGCCTGCCTGCGTTGGGTCGCACCTGCCACCGTTCACCGGTGCGCAGGTCGAGGAACGGAAAGCACGCCGAAGCCGGTCCGACCAGCTCGTTTTCGGCGCCGATGTCCGCCAGGTAGCGCATGGTGGACCGGTTGCCGGTCAGCAGCAGATGGTTGCCGTTGTCGATGGCGCAATCGAGCCTGGCATCGAAATAGGACCGGCAGCGGCCGCCCGCCTGGCCGCTCGCTTCGTAGAGGGTGACCGCGCGGCCTGCTCGTACCAGGGATACGGCGGTGGAAAGGCCGGCCAGGCCCGCGCCGATGACGTGAGTTCGGGACACGAAAGGGATGCTCTTCACAGAAGCCCGTGGCGCAGGGCGACCCACAGCGTGCGCGCGCGCGTCAGCCGGACAGGGCTGTCGATGCGTGTCCAGCCCCGTTCCTCCAGGCGCCGGAGCGTCTCTCGATAGACCGCCATCATGAGCACGATGGGCCGCATCTGGCGCCATCCGAGTTGGGCCAGCAGCCGGTCGGTCCGGGCGTAGTGGTCCCGAGCCAGCTCCGCCAGCTCCGCGCACGCCGCGGCAAAGCCGGGATGGCTGAACACGGCGCTCAGGGAGCTCTCCGCCACGCCGTGCCGCCGCACGACCTCGAGGGGCACGTAGAGGCGCTCGATGGCCGCGTCCTCCTTGATGTCGCGCAGGATGTTGGTGAGCTGCACCGCGTTCCCAAGGGTCTCGGCGATCTGGTAGCCGGGGTCCTTGGGCACCCCGAATGCGTGGATGGACAGCATGCCCACCGCGCCGGCCACCTTGCGGCAATACCGCAGCAGGTCATCCAGCGTCTGCATCCTTACCGCGGGCGCCGCGTCGATTTCCACGCCGTCGATAACGGCGAGGAACTCCTCGCGCGGCAGTTCGAAGCGTTGTACCGGTTGCAGCAGCGCCCGGGTGGTGGGCCATCGCGGCTCGCCCGCGTAGAGGTGCGCGATCTCCTCCCGCCAGGCTGCCAACCCCTGTTTCTTTTCGGCCGTCTCACCGGGTTCGTCGGCGACGTCGTCCACCTCCCGGCAGAAGGCGTAGATGGCATACATGGCGCGTCGCCGTTCCGCCGGCAATACCTTCATGCCCCAGAGGAACGACGTACCGGACTGCGCCACCACGCGCCGCACATGGGTCCACGGCTCCACGGCGTCGCGCCCCGGCGACGGCTCGCCGCTATCCGCTGCCATCGGACAAACCTCGACGGCGCCGGCGGAACAGGACACGGCCGAGGCCGCGCGCCGCGCAGGCGGCGAACTGCGCCTTGCCGAGCACGACGCGTTCGGCCAGGGGATCGCGCCGGCGCAGCTCCGCGCTGAGCTTGTGAGCGACGGCGACGATGACGGCCGCCTCCATGGCGAACCGGAAGTTGCGTAGCTGTCCGGGCAGACTGCCGGCTTGCCGCAGCAGGCCGTCGGTCGCGTCCAGGCACAGGTCCAGCACCCGCCGCAACGCAGGTGTGGAGCGGCTTTTCCCGAGGGCCTCCACACCGGTGCCGGCGGCGGCCATCCAGTCCCGCGGCAGGTAGACGCGGTTCAGCTCCCGGTAGTCGTCGCCGCAGTCCTGCAGGTGGTTCAGCACCTGCAGCGCGTTGCAGAGGGCATCGGACGCCGGGTAGGCTGTCGCCGATTCACCGTGAAGGTCCACCAGGTAGCGCCCCACCGGAGCCGCGGACAGGTTGCAGTAACCCATCAGGTCGTCCCAGTCGTCGTAGCGCAGCTTGACCGCGTCCTGCTTGAAGGCCCGGGTAAGGTCCACGCAGTGCCGGTGCGGAACCCCGGTCTCGAACAGGCTGCGGCGGATCTCGTGGGCCTTACCGAAGGCGGGGTCGGCGGTATAGGCGCCGCTCACCGCCCTGGCGAACCCGTCCAGGCGGGCGATCTTGTCGGCCGGCTCCAGGTCGGGGTTGTCGGCGATGTCGTCGATGGCCCGGGCATAGGCGTAGAAGGTCGCGATATGCGGCCGCAGGCGCGCCGGCAAGAGCCAGGAACCAACGGGGAAGTTCTCGTCCGCCGCAGCCTTGCCGGACGGCGTCTCTATGGCGAGTGACTCGGCCATCGGGTACTCAAAGGACGTATGCACCGATGATACACCGGTGGTGGCGTGTTGCATTCAGGCTATCACGAAAGCGCCGTTTGCCGCCATACGGCGGTTCGCGGGCGGTGCCGGGGGCAAAACCGAACTCCCGTGATATGGGTGCGGATCAACCAGACAGGACACTGGCACGGAGGCCGAGATGATGAATCGTATCACGCTGACGGCGGCGGCGGTGCTTCTGGCCGTGACCGGCACCCTGGCCGAGGACAAGAGGGTCCACGTCTACAACTGGACCGACTATATAGACGAACAGATCCTCGTCGAGTTCGAGGCCGAGACCGGTATCGAGGTCGTCTACGACGTCTTTGATTCCAACCGGACCCTTGAAGCCAGGCTACTGGCCGGGAACGCCGGCTACGATGTTGTAGTGCCCACCGGCGCGTTCCTGGCGCGCCAAATACAAGCTGGCCTGTTCCGGCCGCTGAACAAGAGCCGGCTCTCGAACCTCCGCCACATGGACGGGAGCATCGCCGCGCGGGTGCGGCAATGGGACCCTGGAAACCGCTATGCCGTTACCTACATGTGGGGGACCACGGGCATCGGCTTCAACCGCGCGAAGGTCGCGGCGCGCCACGCGGGCGCGCCCACCGGCTCGTGGCGCATGCTGTTCGATCCCGCCGTGGTCTCGAAATTCGCCGATTGCGGCGTGATTCTGCTCGACGAGGCGGAGGAGGTGATCCCGGCCGTCCTGAATTTTCTCGGACTGGACCCCGCGAGCCATGATATGGACGTCATCGCGAGGACGGAGCCGGTGCTGAGGGCGATCCGGCCGTACGTCGGCGGCTTCCAC
Organism: Candidatus Binatia bacterium; assembly: GCA_022827045.1. Next base: position 9,977 of record JAJDTQ010000246.1, on the reverse strand, counting down.
AACGCGGCCCAGATCGACAAGCTCTCCAGTGGAGAGGTCTGCCTGGCCATGGGATGGTCCGGCGACATGCTGCAGGCGCGCGAACGCGCACGCGAAGTCGGAAACGATGCCGGGATTGTCTACACGATACCGGACGAGGGCGCCCAGATGTGGTTCGACATGATGGCGATCCCGGCCGATGCGCCCCATCCCGAAAACGCCCACCGTTTCATCGACTACCTAATGCGGCCCGAGGTGATCGCGAAGGCTTCCAACCACGTGTTCTTCGCCAACGGCAACGCGGCGGCGACGGCTTACCTGAGCCCGGAGTTGCTGGAGGATCCCGGCATCCATCCGCCGGCGTCCGTGAGGGAGAAGCTCTACGTGACCCAGCCCTACCCGGCCGAGGTGCAGCGTTTCATGACCGCTTTGTGGAGCCGGATCAAGGGTGGACAATAGGCGCGGTGTTGACGGCGGCGGTCCACGCCTTGCCGGAAACCGGCTCGGATGTGATGATGGCGGCATGGGAGAAACCATGAAGGCAGACCCGTCCACCGACCTCTTCCGCGTAACCCTTCTCGGCACCGGCGCGCCGCCGCCGGTGCTCGACCGCTTCGGACCGAGCACGCTCGTGGAGGTGGGCTGCGAGAAGCTGCTGTTCGACGCGGGGCGCGGCGCATTGCAGCGCCTGCATCAACTCGGGATTCCCTTCGGCGACATCACCGGCATGTTCCTCACCCACCACCACTCGGACCACGTGGTGGGTTTCGCCGATCTCTGGCTTACCGGCTGGATCGGCCGGCCGTGGGGCCGACGCACCGTGCCGCTCAAGATCTGGGGGCCCGACGGCACCAACCAGATGGCGGAGCATCTGCCCCTCGCGTTCGCCACCGATATCCGGGTGCGTAGCCACAGCTACAACGCCGAGGGGGTAAAGCTGGAGTCCACCGAGATCGAGGAAGGTGTCGTGTTCGACTCAGGCGACATACGGGTCACCGCCTTCGAGGTCGACCACGGCGGCGAGCAACTCGACGCCTTCGGCTACCGCATCGACTACCGAGGCCGCTCCGCGGTGCTGTCCGGCGACACCACCTTCAACGAAAATCTCATCGCCCATTCGCAGAACGTCGACCTGCTGGTGCACGAGGTCACCCACGGCATGGGCCAGGGCGTCGAGCGCGCCAACCTGGAGAGGATCCGGAGAAACCACACCATCCCGGAAGACGCCGGTGTCGTGTTCTCCCGCACCAAGCCCAAGCTGGCCGTCTACACGCATCTCCTGTTGTTCGGCGAGGCGACCGCGGGTGACCTGGTCCCGGCTACCCGCGCCACCTACGACGGCCCGCTGCTCGTGGGCAAGGACGCGATGCAGTTCGACATCGGAGATGAGGTGCGGATGAACCGGGTTGCGTCCTCGGCCTAGAGGCCGCAAGCGCACGATTCGGAAGGAGAGAGATTTGGTCGAGAAACGATCAGACACGGAATCCCGCAGCATCCCCCTCGACTTCGCCAGCAACGACTACCCGTTCTTCGGCGCGCTGATGAGCGGGCGCCACCAGGCGTACGGGCTGGACATCCGCTGGCATTACGTGGACCCGCCCAACAAGCTGTTCCGGCGGGTGCTCAGGTCACCGAGGTACGACGTCACGGAGCTGTCGCTGTCGAGCTACACGATGATGCGGGAGCAGGGGTGGCGGGACTACAAGGCGTTTCCGATCTTCACCTCCCGCCGTTTCCGGCACTCGGCGCTGTTCGTGCGCAAGGGCAGCAGGCTGGTGAGCGGGGAGCAGCTCAAGGGCAAGCGGGTGGGAGTGCCCGACTTCCACATGACCGCGGCGGTATGGGTCCGCGGCATCCTTCAGGAGGAGTACGGCGTCAGGCCGGAGGACATCCGCTGGTTCACCGGCCGGGTCGAGCGGGTCAAGCTGCCCCCGGCCATCGCCGGGAAGGTGGAGTACGTGGGCAAGGAGGCGCGGCTCTTCGACTGGTTGCTGGAGAAGAAGCTCGATGCGGTGATCTACGCGCACCTTACTAGGCCGCCCGTGCCGGACGGGTCCGTGCGCTGCCTTTTCCCCGATCCCGTCGAACGGGAAAAAGAATACTTCCGGAAGCACGGGGTCATCCCGATCATGCACCTGATCGCCCTCAGGGAGAAGCACCTGGAGAGAGGTCTCGGGATCGCGCGCAAGGTGGAGCGCGTGCTCAGGAAGGAGAAGGAGGCCTTCTTCAAGCGGCTTGAGATGGTAAGCTCGGCCGGGGTCCTGCCCTGGTTCTCCGAGTACGTGGAAAGCACCGCCGAAGTCCTCGGCGGTGACCCTTGGCCCCACGGCATCGAAGCCAACCGCAAGGGCCTGGAGAAGTTCCTGGACTATTCCATGGCGCAAGGCCTGATTCCGCGCCGGCCCGACCTGCGCGAGCTGTTCATTGACGTCTGAGGAACTTTGTCGGGCTGAGCGTGACGTCCTGTTCAGTCAGGCCGTTTCGATGTTTCCGGCGGCCACGAATGGACCTGCAGCCACGAGCTTCTTGTTCCGGGCGTCGACTCTCAGGTTGAGGCCTTCCAGCGTACGCGCGCCCAACAACTGAAGCCTTCTCGTGGTTCCGAGAACTCGGCCCCCTACAGCACGAACGGCATGGTGGCGGACAGCAGCACGCTCTGGTCCAGCAGCATGGTGCGCTTGCATATCTTCCAGCGGCCGTCCACCTTGCGCAGCACGTCGTCGCGCTTGCCGGCGAACATGTCGGTGCTGTCCTCGAGCTTGTTGCGGTAGATCAGGACCCGGTACTTGACGCTGACCTCCTCGGGGTCCTCCAGGCTCGGGGTCGCCCGGATGGCGTGGACGTTGGAGATGATGCGGGAGACCCGCGGCGACGGTTCCTCCACCCAGTGGACTCCGGAGGTGATCTGCTTGATGCGCAGCCTGAGGGTGCTCTTGCCCTCGTCGAACCAGTTCATGTCCTGGCCCTGGCGGGTGTTCTCGGTGTCCCAATGGCCGTACTGGACGTTCCTGCGCATGGGGACCCAGTAGGAGATGTCGTCGGTCAGGAGATCCAGCCACTCGTCGTAGCGGCGCTCGTCCAGCAGGTCCGCCTCCATGCACAGGAACTCGTGCACCTCCTGGGCCAGCAGCAGGTAGGGCAGCCCCTTGCCGGCGCCGTCGGCGGCCGGGAAAGCATCGCCTTCCGGGTCCGGGACGGCCTTCGCGGGCGTCGTCCTACGGCTTGTCATTCATCAGCTCCGCCCAGCGCTGGTAGAAGGCGCGGGCGCCTTCCTCGGAGAATGACGCCTTGACGGTCACCGCGTCGGGGAGGTTTTCCACCGGCTCCGCGAAGCCCAGGCCCATGCCGTAGTGGTAGGGATAGCGCCGCGCGATGGTGCCACGGCTGGCCTCCGTTGCGTACACCCAGTTGTCCATATCGTCGGACTCCACCATGCCCGCCGGCCCCGAGAAGCGCATGTAGTAGCGGCGCAGCAGGTCCTTGACCTCCCACGGCGCGTCCTTGTCCACCAGGTACCAGCGCCATGCCTCGGTCTGGCTCGGGCCTACCGGATGCCACACCACCATGGTGCGGGGGAACCAGGGGTGGAACGCGGTGTTGGGGAAGACGTTGCCGTTGCCCGGGGTTACCGTGACCTTGCCCTTGAGCCGCTCCCGCCGCTTCGCCTCCACCTCCTTGAAATACTCGGCTACCGCCGGGTCGTTGGGGAACTCCGGAAACCAGGGCTCGGCGCCTACTTCCGGCGGCCCGGTGATGCTGGCGTGCCCCAGCGACGGGAACGCCATCAGCCCGCTGGTGAACCGCTTGGCCTGGTTCTTGTGGACGGAGCCGTGGCGCTCCTGCCCTTCGCCGCCGGGCCCCATGCCGGCCAGTTCCGCCGACTTGTGGGTGGTGGGGCTGTGGTAGGTGTCCCAGGCGAAATTCTCGGCGGCGAACTTCCAGTTGCACGGCATGCGCCACTTGACCATGCCGCCCAGCACCTCCGAGCCGCCCTCGTTGCCGTCCCGGGCATCCAGGAGCGCGTCCAGGTAGAAGCGCATGCCGCCGAGGTAGTCGCCGAAGGATGGCGCCAACTCGTCCCAGGTAGCCCAGATGGTCCCCTTGTAGACTTCCATCTGGGCCACGTGGATCAGCCCCCACTCCGACTTGTCGAGCTGTTCGCGGTAGCCCGCGTGGTACTGGGGAACGCCGAGGAGGTCCCCTGGAGTCTGCACCAGGCCGCCGTCGGTGGAGTAGCTCCAGCCGTGGTAGGGGCAGGTAAAAATCGAGGTGTTGCCCTGGTCGTAGCGGCACACCTTCATGCCGCGGTGCCGGCAGGTGTTCAGCAGGACGTGGATTCGGCGTTGCGGGTCCCGGGTGACGATCACCGACTCCTCACCCATGCGGGAGAGGAAGAAATCGCCGGGCTCGGGGATCTGGCTCTCGTGCCCCACGCAGAGCCACGTGCGCGCGAAGATCTGCTCCAGCTCCGAACGGTAGATGTCCTCGTTGACGAAGATCTCCCGGCTGATGACGCCGCGCTCCACGTCGACCCACCGCCCGTTCGGTTGTCTGCCGTTGCCCAAGAACGCCTCCAGAGTGGGTTTGATCCGTGAACCCTAATGGAAACAGCGGAAGCCGCGGGTTGTCAAGGATTCCGCCGCTCACGCCCGCACCTTGCGCAGGCTTGGCATGAACGCCACCACGACGGCGGCCAGGACCAGCACTATGACGCCCATGGCCAGCACGGTATGGGGAGCGCCGATGAAGTGGGCGCTGATCCCCGCCAGCATGGCGCCCGCAGGCGTGATGCCGCGGTCGAGCATGTAGATGCTCATGACCCGGCCGCGGAGCCGGTCGGGGACGGTCATGTGCAGCACCATGTTCGATACGGACATGAACATGACCTGGAAACCGCCTACGATCCCGAGGGTCAGCAGAGACAGCGTCAGGGTGCGCATCAGGGAGAACAGGATCAGGAACGCCCCCTGGAACACCAGGCCCGCGATCATGAGGAGCCCGGGGCGGTCCACCCCGCTGGCGAAATGCGCGACACACAGCATCGCCACCATGGCGCCCAGCCCCGGCGCCGCCATCATCAGGCCGAGGCCGTCCGGCCCCACCTGCAGCACGTCCTTCTGGAATACGGGCAGCAGCGCCTGGTACGGCATGGCGAACAGCCGCGGGACCATGGCGGTGGCCATCACCGCGAACACCACGGGATCCGACCAGACATAGCGGATTCCCTCGCGCAGGTTGCTGAGCACGGAGGTGCGGGCGGCTTCCCGGACCCGCTCGGGAACCCTCATCCGGTAGACCATCCACATGACGAAGAGGTAGGTGGCGCTCTGGACGTAGAAGTTCCCGGCCAGCTGGACGGAGAAGTTCCCGTACAGTGCGAAGAAGGCAATGAGCGCCCCGCCTACGCTGGGGCCGATGATCTTGGTGAAGTTGAAGGCCGCGGAATTCAGCGCCACGGCGTTCATCAGCTCCGCCCGCGGTACGATGTCGGGGATGAGCGCCTGCCGCACCGGCTCGCTGAAGGACCATACCGTGCCGGTGGCCAGCGTGAAGGCGAACAGGTGCCAGACTTCCAGCCACCCCATGTGCGCCACCAGGGCCATGGCAAGGGCCGTCCCCAGCACGAACCATTGGGTGGTGATCATCATCCTGCGGCGGTCCGAGCGGTCCGCGGCCACCCCGGCCAGCGGGCTGAAGATGAGGAAAGGCACGAACCTGAGGCCGTTGATGGCGCCCAGAAGGATGGACGAGCGCGTCATCTCGTAACAGGCCCAGCCCACGGTGAGCTGCTGCAGCCAGTGCCCGCCGCTGAGGAAGCAGGTGCCGGCCCACAGGTACCGGAAGTCCCGGTTGCGCAGGGACGAGAAGGTGCTTCGGCGTGCCGTGGTGTCCATGAGGCCGCAGCCGGATTCAGTTCGAAGTGCCCGCGGCCGGCGGTTTTCCACCCGGCCCGGCCATGGCGGCCACCAGGCTCAGTTGACGGCGGTCCAGGTTGGCGCTCTTGATGAGAGCGTAGACCTCCTGGCCTTGCGTCAGAGCCAGTTCGCGTACGGCCTGTCGCGTCACCAGGGAGGTCATCGTCGCTTCGCCGATGCGAAGCCGAAGTTCCGTGACGGCGCGGGTGTTGTCGTCCCCGGCGATCTCCACCAGCGTCCCCTTGAGCACGTTGCGCAGGCTCAGCCCCCGTGGCGGCTCCGTGGCCACGCCGACGTCCCGGGCACGGATCCACACCCGCACGGCCACCCCTTCGGGGATGTCCACCAGCGGCACCCGCAGCTCGCCGCCGCGGAAGTCGAGGTGCGTGAGCCCGGCCTCGGCATCATGACGGGAGACGCGGGTCGCCAGCATGGTTCCTCTCTCCGCCTCGTCCTCCGGCGACCAAAGCTCCAGTTGGCTCAGGATCTCGTCGGTGACGCCGGACCGGGTGACCCGACCCGCGGACAGCAACACCAGGTTGCGGGCCAGACGCGATACCTCGTCCAGGGAATGGCTCACATAGAGGATGGGAATGCCCATGTCGTCCAGCCGTTCGAGGTAGGGAAGAATCTCGTTCTTCATCAGCACGTCGAGGGAGGCCAGCGGCTCGTCCATGAGGAGGGCCCGAGGATTGCTCAAGAGCGCCCGGCCCACCGCCACGCGCTGCTTCTCGCCGCCCGACAGGGAACGCGGCCGGCGCCGGAGCAGCGCCCCGAGGTCCAGCAGCGCGACGATCTGGTCCAGGGTGAGGTAGCGCTCGGCCGCGGGGACGAAACGCCACCCGTAGAGCAGGTTCGAGCGTACGGTAAGGTGCGGGAACAGGCGCCCTTCCTGGAACACGTACCCGACCCGCCGTTTCCAGGGTGGCAGGTCGACGCCCGCCGCGCTGTCGAACAGGACGTGGCCGTCCACCTCGATGTGTCCTTCGTCGGGTCTGAGCAACCCGCTCACCATGTTCACGATGGAGGTCTTGCCGGCGCCGGAACGGCCGAAGAGGGCGGTCACCCCCCGGTCGCTGCTGAACCGGGCTTCGATGCTCAGGTTTCCGAGCCGCCGTTTGACGTCGACTTCAAGCATGGTTCAGGCGACGTATCCCTGTGTTCTCCTGGCGACGTAGCGGCCCAGCATCTCCGACGCCACCAGCGCCACGATGGTGATCAGAACGATGATGACGGTGAGGCGCATGGCGCCGGGCTCGCCTCCGGGAACCTGGAGCGCGGAGTGAACCGCCAGGGACAGGGTCTGGGTCTCGCCGGGGATGTTGGAGACGAAGGTGATGGTGGCGCCGAACTCCCCGAGGCTCCGCGTGAAGCCGAGGATCGCCCCCACCACCATGCCCGGCAGGCTCAGGGGCAGCGTCACGGTGAACCACGTCCACCAGCGGTTGGCCCCCAGGGTATTGGCGGCGGACTCCAGGCGCCGGTCGATGGCTTCCAGGGAAAGGCGGATGGGGCGCACCATCAACGGAAACGCCACCACGGCGGCGGCCACCACGGCCCCGGTCCAGCGGAACGCGAACACCAGGCCGAAGGTCTGCTCGAGCCAGGCCCCTACCAGGCCGCGGCGCCCGAGCAGCAGGAGCAGCAGATAGCCGGTGACCACCGGCGGCAGTACCAGCGGCATGTGCAGCAGGCCGTTCAGAAGCTCCTTGCCCCAGAAGCGGTAGCGCGCCAGCACGTAGGCGGCCAGCGCGGCCAGGGGGAGGCTGGCGACCGTGCTCCAGGTGGCGATCCGAACGCTCAGGCGCAGGGCCTCGATCTCCGCCGGACTCAGGGACCAGTCGGACATCAGTGTCCGGTCCCCTTGACCGCGAAGCCGTGGCCCTCGAACACAGATCGGGCCGGCCGCGACCACAGGAAGCTGAGGAACCTCTCGGCTTGCGGATGGGTGCTGGCGGCGGGGACGGCTACCGTGTAGCGGATGGGCGGATGATATTCCTCGGGGAAGACGCCCACCACCGCGACATTGGGGTCCGCCCTGGCGTCCGTGGCGTAGACGATGCCGTAGGGCGCCTCGCCGCGGGCCACCAGCGCCAGCGCGTGGCGCACGGTCGGGGTGCCGGCCACCCGGCCAGCCACCGTGCGCCAGACGCCAAGGGTATCGAGCGCCGCCCTGGCGTACTGCCCGGCCGGGACGTGGCTCGGATCTCCCATCACCAGCCGCCCGTTGCCGAGAAGCCGGCTCAGTGGAAAGTCGTGATGGATAGGCACTGCCGCGGCCTGTCCGGCGGGGGCCACGAGCACGAGACGGTTGCCGAGGAGGTCACCGAGGGTGCCCGGCCGCAGCCACCGCCCGGCCTCCAGCCGGTCCGTCCACTTGGGACTGGCCGACACGTACACGTCCGCCGGCGCGCCGCGCTCGATCTGCCGCGCCAGGGTGGAGCTCGCGGCGAACGAGGTCGCCACCGGCGAGCCGCCCGCCTTCTCGAACCGCCGCGCGATGGTGTCGACGGTGCCTTGGAGGCTGGCGGCCGCGAACACCAGCAGCCGGTCGGCGGCGTTGGCCGGGCCGGCGAATACGGCCGCGAGCATCAACACCACGAAAATAGCCCGCAAATGCCCGCATCCGTCATTACGGCGGAAACCGGAATCCAGCGATGGGGCAGGGGTGGCATTGCGAACCCCCCGCCGCTCCACCTCTGGATTCCGGCTTTCGCCGGAATGACGGATGCGAAGTGTCATCATTTTCCTAGCGAGCAAAAGTCATTTTTACTTGGCATTTTGTCGTCTATAATACCACACGGCCAATGGCCCGGTGGAAACAGTGCCGGAGCGCGCGCGGCGCTTCCGGCTAACCCCACCGGCGCGCTGCAACCGATGACCCGCGCCGCGAAAGGAGCTCATGGCCGGACGAAAGGTTCCCTACGATCCCGCGAAAGCGGAACTCCTGTGCTACACATCCGCGATCCCCTCGTTTCTCGACGGCAACGACACGCCCCGCGCCTATCTTGAGCGCTGCCTGGAAACCATCGAGGCCCTCGAGCCGGAGGTCCGTGCGTTCGTCCGGATGAACGCGGACGGCGCCCGCGAGGCGGCCGATGCCGCCAGTGTGCGCTACAAGGACGGGCGCCCCCTGTCGGTGGTGGACGGCATGCCCATGGCCATCAAGGACGTCCACGAGACCGAGGACATGCCCATGGAGGTGGGCAGCCCGGTGCTCAAGGACTTCCACACCGGCTGGGACGGGGCCGCGGTGCACTGCCTGCGCAAGGGCGGCGCGCTGATCCTGGGCAAGACCGTCACCACCGAGTTCGCCTTTGCCGCGCCCGGACCCACCCGCAATCCGTGGGACGTGTCGCGGACCCCCGGCGGTTCTTCCAGCGGCAGCGCCGCCGCGGTGGGCGCGCGCATGGTGCCGGCGGCCACCGGCACGCAGGTGCGCGGCTCGGTGCTGCGGCCCGCGGCCTATTGCGGCACCTACGCCATCAAGGCCTCCTACGGCGCCATCAATACCCTGGGCGGTTTCCCGTCGGCCCCGAGTCTGGCGCACCTGGGGATTCTCGCCGGAACCCTCGAGGACACGTGGAGCACGGCCTACTACATCTCCCATACCGCCGGCGGGGACCCCGGCCATCCGAGCCTTGCGGGCGAGCCCACGCTGCCGCCGGCGGCCAAGCCCCGGCGCGTGGTGAGGCTCGAAACCGCCGGCTGGGACGTCACCGCCGACGACACCCGGGCGGTCTTCGAGGGGTACGTGGAAACCTTGCGGTCCAAGGGCGTGGAGGTGAGGGGCCGGGCCGACGACCCGGAGGTGGAGGCGCTGGAGCACAAGCTCAGGGAGCTGCCCGAGGTGATCCTGCTGATGCTCACCTACGAGGGGCGCTACCCGCTGGCGGTCTATGCCGACCGCTGCCCGGAGCTCCTGAGCGAACGGGTGCTGGAGCGCGTGGAGGTGGGCCGGGGCCTCACGCCGGCGGACTACGCCGGGGCGCTGGACTGGTGCCATGCCTTCCGCCGGCAGTGGGAGGCCATGGCGGACAGCACCGACGCGTTCGTCACCCTGAACTCCGTCGACGCCGCGCC
>JAJDTQ010000126.1 GCA_022827045.1 Candidatus Binatia bacterium | reverse complement strand
GGCGGTCATGGGCGTGGTAGGGCTGTTGGTCGTGGGCATCGCCCAGGCCGTGCCGCCGCTGGCGCAACGCTACATCTGGGACAGGCGGGCGCTGTGGGCGTTCGTGTGGGCGGGGGCCTTTGAATCGCTCGGCGGCGCGGGCATCCTTTATGCCCTCAACAGCGGAGAAGTCCTGGTCATCGCGCCCATCACGGCGACCTTGCCCATGTGGATCCTGCTGGCCACCGTGATCTTTCTCCGGGACATGGAGCGCGTCACCCGGACCACCGTCCTCGGGACGGTGCTGGTGGTCATCGGCATCATCCTGGTGACCACGGCGCGTTGACCGCGGCCGAACCGCTCACGGCCGCGCCAGCTCGAAGTCGATCTCGCCCTGGAACAGCTTCACCCGCACCACCCGGACGGTGACCGGGTCTCCCATGTGGAAGCTCCGGCCGTGGTTCTGGCCCTTGATGAGGTGGGCGGTCTCGTAATAGCGGTAGTAGTCGTCCTCCAAAGACCTGAGGTTGACCAGCCCTTCGACGAACCAGCGGTCCAGCTCCACGAAGAAGCCGAAGTTGGTGAGGTCGGTGATGACGCCGGTGTGCACCTCGCCGATCTTGTCGGTCATGAACTGGGCCTTCTTGAGGTCCACCATCTCCCGCTCTGCCTCCATGGCCAGGCGCTCCCGCGCGGAGCTGTGGTCGGCAGCCTCCTGGAGGTAGGCGGCGAGCTCCTCCCGTGTCCGCGGGGCGAGCCTGGAGCCCGTCTGGGCCTGATCGATGAGCCGGTGCACCATGAGGTCAGGGTAACGGCGTATCGGCGAGGTGAAGTGGAGGTAGGCGCCGGAGGCGAGGCCGAAGTGGCCGATGTTCTCGGGATCGTAGACGGCCTGCTTCATGGAGCGCAGCAGCATCCGGTTCAGCACCCGCTCCTCGGGCTTGCCTCGGCACGCTTCCAGAACGCGCTGGATTTCCGTGGCCGAGACCTTCTCGCCGCTACGGTGCAGCCGGTATCCCAGGGTGGAAAGGAAGGGGTCGATGGCGTCGAGGGTGTCTTCGTCGGGCCCCTCGTGGACGCGGTAGACGCAGGGGAACTTCCGTTCCCGCAGGTAGCCCGCCACCGCCTCGTTGGCGGCGATCATGAACTCTTCGATCATCCGGTGGGCGATGGTGCGTTCCGTGCGCCGGATGTCCGTGGGCATGTTGTGGTCGTCCAGCAGGATCTCGGTTTCCGGCAGCTCGAAGTCGAGGCTGCCGCGGGCGCGGCGCCGGTCCATCAGGATGTGCGTCAGCTCCTCCATGGTCCTGAGATGTTCGATGGTCTCCGGGTACTGTCCGATGACCGACGCGTCCTCGTCTACGAGGATGCGCCCGACCACGGTGTAGGTGAGCCGGGAGTCGCTGCGGATGACCGAGCGGAACAGCTCAGTCCGCTCCACCTCTCCCTTGCGGTTGATCTCCAGCAGCGCCGTCCGTGCGAGCCGGTCGGCTCCCGCCTTGAGGCTGCAGATGCCGCTGGACAGCGCCGGCGGCAGCATGGGAAGGGCCCGGTCGGGAAAGTACACGCTGGTGCCCCGGGCGTAGGCCTCGCCGTCCAGGGCGGAGCCTCGGGGCACGTAGGCGGCCACGTCGGCAATGGAGACGTAGAGCCGGTAGCCCTTGGCCGGGGTCCTTTCGATGCTCACGGCGTCGTCGAAGTCGCGGGCGGTCTCGCCGTCGACGGTGAAGGTCGTTAACCCGCGCAGGTCCCGGCGTCCGTCGACGTCCGTGGAACTCACGGCGGCGCCGTTGCGCGCGGCCTCCTGGCGGGCCTCGGCCGGGAATTCGTCGGCGAGGCCGTAGCGGAAGATCACTGCCTGCGCCTGGACCTCGGGATCGTCGGGGGATCCCAGGAGCCGCTCGAGCCGGGCTTCCGGAGGCGTGTATCCACCGCCGTAACGGGTCATCTCCACCGCCGCCACCTGGCCGGGAGTGACCGCCGCCGCCGCCGACAGGGGGATCGCGGGGGCGATGCGCGGATCCATGGGCACCACCAGGGCACGGTCCCCGTCGGTCTGGACCACGCCGACGATGCGGCGCTGTCCCCGCTCCAGCACTTCCACCACGTGGCCCTGGCTGCCGCCGTGGCGCTTCTTCTCCGGACGCACCAGCACCCGGTCGCCGTGCATCACCCGCCGCATCTCCCGGCGGCTGAGATAGATGTCCTCCATCCCCTTCTGGTCCGGCACCACGAAACCGAAGCCGTCGGGATGCCCCTGCACCACCCCCGACACCACGCTGGCGGCCTTGGCGAGGGCGTAGTGGTTCTTGTGGAGACGGATCACCTTGCGCTCGTGGATCAGCTCCTTGAGCGCGTCGACCACGGTTTCCCTTGCCGGCTTGCCGAACCCTTTCCGGATCTCCCGTAGGCTGAAGCGGTGGCCCGGTCTGGACAGCATGAAGGAGAGGATGCGGGGCTTGAGGGCGGAGGGATCGTTCATCGGGATGGTGTGCGGCCGCCGGAGCGACGGTGGAGGAGAGCGCTCCGGGTCATGCGTCTTCGCCGGCGTGCGGTCCGGGAGTGGCCAACTCCGCGAGCAGCCAGTCATCGCCGAGGCCGGCGGGACGCGGAATCTCATCGAGGTCCACTTCAGCGGCCAGGGCGGCCAGCACCTCACGAGCGAGTGGAAGGGAATCCTCCAGCACCAGTAGCACGATGACGGCCTCTGCCGGGTCTACGGTACGGATGATGCCCAGCAGCTCGTAGGACTCAACGATGAACTTGATGTACGCGATGTCGCGCCGGCGTACCCGGAGGTAGATCTCGTTGACGTCCATGGTAAAAGTGCGACGGCGTTCCCCGTCGTGAGGCTTGAGGGCGAATCGGCAGGGCGGGGGCTCAGCGGAGCAACTCGCGGAAGCCTCGTCCCAGCCTCTCCCACAGGTTGGCCGCCTCACCGTCGTCGGATCTCGGCCGCCTCTCCTGGGCCAGCCGGTCGTACATGTAGCGGGTGAGCTGCGCGACGTTGGGCTCGAGGGAGACATCGGGAATGTTTCCGCTGAGCCGGAAGGGCAGGCTGATGCCGTCGGCGTCGAAGAGATAGCGGACGTTGCGGTAGCGCCCGCTCAAGTCGCGGGAGAACGCGGACGACAACACCAGGGTCGCCCGCAGGTCCACCGCACCGTCATGGTTTGCCCAACCCCTTCCGACGACACTGTACTCGTCCGAGATCAGCAGAAGGTCGTCACTCCGTATACGGCCTTTGTCGACGGTGAACGTGCTCTCGATGATCTCGAAGGGTGCACGGTCGCCCCGCACCAACGACAGGTACGCCGGAGCGGCGGTGTCGATCCTGTCGATCCCTTCCACGGCGTCCATGGCGGCCAGCACGCCGCGTACGGGATTGAACCTGTGAAGGACTCCCCTGTCCAACTTCACGCTCCCGTGTCCACTGAGGTTGCGGACCATTGCCGGCCAGTCCTTGCCGGTGCTCCGGAAGCGGCCGCTGAGGCTGATGCGGCCATTGATGGAGTCCTTGGCCGTGGCGGGGAGAAACGGCAGCAGGCTGCCCAGCTCCAGCCGCTCCGCCGTGGGGTTCAACTCCACGTCGAAGGCCTCGCCGTTCCGGCTCGTCAACGTGCCGTGACCGCGGATCGTGCCTCCCATCGTCTCGACCGCCATCTTGTCGGCCTTCAGGTTGCCGCCGGTCCAGTTCACGCGCCCCTGAAGGTTTCGGTATGCGATCCCCTTGAGCCGCCCGTTGCTGGAGGAAACAAATCCCCTGACCGACAGGACGCCCTTGATGAAGTCGGCCGACCCCTCGCTTGCGACGTTGCTGAAGGAATCTGCCCGGTATTTGGCGTCACCGGTGAGGTCCGCCATGTTGAGGAGGTCGGATTCCACACTGTAGTGCAGAGTGGGGCGGCTCAGGTTCACCAAGAGTCCGCGGACCCGGAGATCCGACAGTCCCGACCGCAGTTGAAGCCTGCGGATCTCGACATCTTCGCCGCGGAACTCCAGCTCCGCCTGGAGTCCCTGGATGGTTCCGCGCTTTCCCGGAGGACCGATGACGTTGACGTCGGCGAGTTGCAGGCTCCCCAGCAGCGTCGGAGGCTCGTTCCGTGGGGCTGCCCTGTGCCGTAGCGACAGTCCGCCGCTGAGGGTGCCGTCCAGCTTATAGCCGGCCGCCGCCGGCACCAGGGTCTCCCATCCCGCCAATGCCACGCCGTCGGCCTTGAGGCGCAGCCGCACCACCTGCTCGGGGTGCTGGTCGACGGAGCCGGAGAACACCACCCGGCCGTTATGGAGCCGCGCCTCGGACTCGTAGATGACCACCCGGTGGTCGCGCACCCTTGTCTTCATGGCGAGACGGGCCGCCACCCCCGGCGCCTTGTCGAGCCATCTGCCGTACTGGACCGTGTTGGCGTCCGCGGTGACGGACGTGTCGATCCTGAGGTCGTCGAAGCTTCCCTCGACCAGATTGGACAGGGTCATGGCTTGATGCACCGCCAACCCCGGCGGCACCACCCGGTCCACCCATGGAATCTGCCGCAGTTGGTCGATGCTCACCGGCCCGAGCTGCAGTTCGGCCTTGACGTGGCCCCCGCTCCAGGACAGGGCCCGGGAGAAGTCGAGGTCGCCGGCGAGCCGGGCGTTGTTGGCGACGGCGCCGAACAGTGCTCCGGTCACGTTCATCTCCGACACCCGGGGACGTTCGAGCGTTCCGGAGACTCGTGCGTTTACCGCTATCGGGCCGGACGGGCGGAGATAGGAGGGGAGGTGGTTCTCGAGTGACTTCCAGCCCCGTGCCACCAGGACCCGGGGCACGGCCGCCGCCCTCAGCTCCAGGTCCACGGCGTTTCCGGCCCACTCCGGCAACGGCCGTGACGTTCCGACGGTGCCGGTCAACGAGAACGGCAGCTCTCCGGCTGGGGCCATGGCGCCGGATACGTCGACGTAGACACTCGGTTCCCGCGACCATTGGAGCGCCACGGCCAGGTCGTGCAGGCGGAGCTCCTCGGGCTTGTCGCCGGAACGGTCGATGAAGTAGAGCTTCCCGCCGCTGGCGTGAACGGCCATTGCGGTTCGATGGGCCGAGCGGAAGAGGGTGCCGAGCGGCTGCGTCGGCGTCAGGAAGTTGATGTCGCCGTACTCGTTGCGGATGATCTGTATTTCGGGGCGGTGAAGGACGACGTGGGACACCGTCGGCTTGCCCGCGAGCAGCGACAGCCACCCCAGCGTGATGGTGAGCTGGTCGGCGTGGACCAGCGGGGTCGCCGCGAAGCGCGGATCGTCGGCCACGCGCAGGTCGGTCACCGTGATGCCGAGGCTCCCCGGACTCCCGAGGAAGTTCAGGCTGATGGAATCGAAAGCCACGGCGCGCCCGAGGGCGCTTTCGATGCTCCGGCGAACGGTTTCCTTGCGGTTCTCAAGCAGCGCTTCCACTCCCGCCAACACCGCCACCACGAGCACTGCCGCGAGGGACAGGAGAACCAGGAGTCTGGACGCTTTGCTTCTCATGCTCCGCCGTATTCAGGGTTCGGCGCAACTCCGGGATGCAACCCCATTCATTTTAGGAACAGGAACCTTTTGAGGCACAATATATAGTTTTTCAGATCGTCTTGCTAGCACACATGTAGGACCCGCCGGAACGCCGCTAGTCCGCCCGCTCGACGATGGTGGCGATGCCCTGTCCCACGCCGATGCACATGGTAGCCATGCCGTAACGGCTGCCGCGACGCTTCATTTCGTGGATCAACGTTGTCATGATTCTCGCGCCGCTGCAACCCAAAGGGTGTCCCAGGGCGATGGCGCCGCCGTTCACGTTGACCTTGTCCGGATCCAGGTCAAGCTCCTTGACACACGCCAGCGACTGGGAGGCGAAGGCCTCGTTGAGTTCCACCAGGTCCAGTTGGTCGGGGGTGAGCCCGGCCCGTTCCATCGCCTTGCGGCTGGCCGGGATGGGTCCGATGCCCATGAACGCGGGATCCACCCCCGCCACCGCCGAAGCGACGATGCGGACCATGGGTTTCAGCTTCAGCGCCTCCGCCCGCTCGCGGGAAGCGACCAGCAACGCCGCGGCGCCGTCGGACAGCGGTGACGAGTTGCCGGCGGTCACGGTGCCGTTCTTGGCAAACGCCGGCCTCAACGCCGCAAGCTGTTCCAGGCTGGTGTCCGGCCGTGGGCCTTCGTCCCGCTCGTGCACCACTGGGTCGCCGCGCCTCTGGGGCACGGACACGGGGATGATTTCGTCGTCCAGCCGCCCGGCTTCCTGGGCCGCCACGGCGTTGCGATGACTCCTGAGGCCGAAGGCGTCCTGCTGTGGGCGGTCGATGGAGTACTTTTCCGCCACGTTTTCCGCGGTCTCGCCCAGGCTTATGAGCGGGTACAGCTCGCCCATGCGGGGGTTCGGAAAACGCCATCCGAGCACGCTGTCGTAGACCGTGACGTCGCCGCGCGCAAACGCGACGGCGCCCTTGGGCATCACCAGCGGCGCCCGCGTCATCATTTCCACGCCGCCGGCCACGAAGAGGTCGCCCTCTTCGGCCGCCACTGCCCTGCCGGCCTGGTTGACGGCCTCCAGTCCCGAACCGCACAGGCGGTTGACGGTGGCGCCGGGCACCGACTCGGGGATGCCGGCGAGCAGGGAGGCGTTGCGGCCCACGTTGCGGCAGTCTTCTCCGGCCTGGTTGGTGCAGCCGAGGATCACGTCCTCGATAGTCTCCTTGTCGATCCCGTTCCGGGCGATGAGCTTGGCAATGACGTGCGCCGCCAGGTCATCCGGCCGGATGTCCTTAAGGATTCCTCCATAGCGGCCCATGGGGGTGCGGGCGGCGTCGACGATAACGGCTTCGGGCATGTTGCGCCTTTCCTGCGCCGCGATGGCGCATTTCGAATTGAATGTTCCGATTTTTTCGCGGGACGGTCAAGCGGCGTCGTCGCCTGGTTCCCCGTGTTCGTGGAATCCCCGCCCCACGGCCTCGCCCAGCCGGCCGGACGCCACCAGCTTCTTCAGGAGCGGCGCGGGCCGGTAACGGTCGTCACCGGTTTCTTCCTGGAGTCCCTCGATGACCGCGAGGACTTCGTCCAGGCCGATCTCGTCGGCCCAGCGGAGCGGTCCCTGGGGATAGTTGGTGCCCAGCTTCAGTGCGATGTCGATCTCCTCGGCGGTGGCGATACCCTCGTCCAGGCTGCGTGCCGCCTCGTTGATGATGAGGCTCAGGATCCGCGGGAACACCAGGCCCGGCGCATCCTTCACCAGGGCGCTCTCCTTGCCCAGGCCGCGCACCAGGGATTCGGCCGCCCGGACCGCCTCGTCGGCGGTATCGAGCCCGCGCGCCAGCTCGATGACGTCGCGCTGCGCCAGGGGGTGGAACGTGGCGAAGCCGACGACGCGTTCCGGCCGCCGGCTCCAGCAGGCGATGGTGGTGGCGGGCCAGCGCAGGCACGAGGTCAGAACCACGGACGCGCCCGGCACCGTGCCGTCGAGATCTTCCAGCAGTTGCTTCTTGGCTTCGAGGCCGTGGGGCATGGTATCCACCACCACCGCCGTCGCCGGGTCCACCTCGGCGGCGCCCCCGTATCGATGGACGGTCAGGCCGCCGTCCCGGGCCAGGCGAAACCAGTCCTCCGCCATGCGGTTGTCGCCCACGATCGCGAGACTAGGCCCCATAATCGTAGAAGCCCTTTCCCGTCTTCCGTCCGAGGTGGCCGGCCAGGTACAGCTTCTGCTGCAAGGGGCTCGGCCGGAAGCGCGGGTCTTCGAAAAACGCCCGGTAGAGCGTCTCCGTCGCGGTGAAGTTGATGTCGATGCCGATGAGGTCCTGAAGCTCGAAGGGACCCATGCGGAAGCCGCCCGCTTCGCGCATGACCCGGTCCACGGTGCCGACGTCGACTCCGCCTTCGCTCAGGATGCGCAGGGCCTCGTTGTAGAACGGCCGGGCGATGCGGTTGACGATGAACCCGGGCGTGTCCTTGGCGCGGACGGGCGTCTTGCCGAACCTCCCGACGATGTCCACCGCCTTGGCAACCGTGGCGTCGCTGGTCATCTCGCCCTGCACCACCTCCACCAGCGCCATGAGCGGTGCGGGATTGAAAAAATGCATGCCCAGCACGCGGGAGGCGTCCTTCACCGCGCCGCCGATGGCCGTCACCGACAAGGAGGAGGTGTTGGTGGCCAGCAGCGTTTCCGCCACGCACGTGGCGTCCAGCTTCTGGAACAACTCCCGCTTGATCTCGAGGTTCTCGGTGGCCGCTTCGATGACCAGGGTGGCGTCGGCGAGGTCCTCCAGGGCCAGCGACCCCTTGAGGCGCGAGAGGATGCGCTTTTCCTGGTCCTCGTCGATGTTGCCCTTTTCCCGGCTGCGCCCGATGAACCCGCGGATCCGCCCCAGCCCGCGGTCGAGGAATTCCTGGGCGATATCGTATACCACGGCCTCGAAGCCGCCCTGGACGGCCACCTGGGCGATGCCGGCTCCCATGGTGCCGGCGCCGATCACGCCGATCCTGTTCTCGTTGACCATCGTCGATTTCCCGGGAAGGGAGCCCTCGGAACCTGCCGGACCTACTCCCCCTTGAACACCGGCGCCCGCTTTTCCGCGAATGCCCGGACCCCCTCGTCGTAGTCGGCGGTGCGGCCGGCGATCTCCTGGGTGCACGCTTCGTATTCGAGCTGCGCCGCGAGCTCGGCGTACATCGATCGGTTGAGAGTCCGCTTGATCAAACCCGCGCTGCGAGGGCCGCGGGCGAGCCTTTCCGCCAGCGCCCGGGTCTCCGCCTCCAGTTCCGTCGCCGGCACGACCTTGGTCACCAGGCCGTAGCCAAGCGCGTCCTGCGCGCTCAACGGCTCTCCCAGCAGGAAGAGCTCGGTGGCCTTGCTGAGGCCGATGAGCCGCGGCATGAAATAGCTGCCGCCGCAGTCCGGGCCCAGGCCGACGCGCACGAACGCTTCGATGAAGCGTGCGTTCTCCGAGGCGATGCGCAGGTCGCAGGCCAGGGTGAGGTTGCATCCCGCGCCCGCCGCCACGCCGTTGACGGCGCAAAGCACGATCTTCTCGGTCCGGCGGATGGCCAGGATGATGGGATTGTAGCGAGACCTCAGGGATTCCCCCAGCGACCCCTTTCTCTCGGGTGAGCGTTCCTTGAGGTCCTGTCCGGCGCAGAACGCGCGTTCGCCGGCCCCGGTCAGGACGAAGCAGCGGACGTCCCTGTCGCGGCTGCCGTCCTTGAGGGCGTCCAACAACTCGCGGTTCATCACCGCCGTGAACGCGTTGAGCGCTTCGGGCCGGTTCAGGGTGATGGTCGCGACGCCGTCGCGCTTTTCGTAGAGGATCGTTTCGTAGCTCATTTTCCCTTGAACTCGGGCTTGCGCTTGTCGAGGAACGCCTGCATGCCTTCTCTTCGATCCTCGGAGGCAAACAGCATCTGGAAGGACTTGCGCTCGAAGGCCAGACCTTCGTCCAGGGGCGTATTGGCAGCCTTGAGGATGGCTTCCTTGGCGAGCCTGATTGCAACGGGCGGCTTGCCGGCGATGGTTTGCGCCATGGCCTTGGCCTCGTCCAGCAGCACTTCCGCCGGCACGACCTTGTTCACCAGGCCGCACCGCGCCGCTTCCTCGGCGTCCATGAACCGGCCGGTCAACACCAGCTCCATGGCCTTGTGCTTGCCCACCAGGCGGGTCAGCCGCTGGGTCCCTCCGGACCCCGGGATGGTGCCGAGGTTGACTTCGGGCTGTCCGAAGACCGCGGACTCCGAGGCGATGATGATGTCGCAGCTCATGGCCAGCTCACAGCCGCCCCCCAGGGCGAAGCCGCTGACCGCGGCGATGACGGGTTTGGACAGGTGATTGAGGCGGTCCCTGAAGGCCAGCCGCTCGTGGGCTCTGCCGCCGCCGAACGGGGTAGCCTCCACCATCTCGCTGATGTCGGCGCCGGCAGCGAACGCGCGTTCGCCGCCGGTGATGATGAACACACGGACGGAGTCGTCCGCGTCAAGCTTTTCAAAGGCCTCGCACAGGTCCTTGCACAGTCCGTAGGAGAGGGCGTTGAGCTGCTTCGGGCGGTTCAGGGTAGCGACGGCCACGAGCCCGTCCCGTTCAACGGTGATGTTTTCGAACTCCATATCCATACAAACGGGCAGCTATACACCATGAGGTATGGCGATTCAATTCGACGGCGGGGACGGTCCGGTCCGCGGCCGTTTCGTTGACTTCGAAAACCCTATTTGACAAGATCCGTGCTGATGCCGAACGATTCAGGGTCGCCTACCACCCACCACGACGAGAAGCTGCAGCAGATCCTCGAGCACTCCGCCAGGATCTTCGCGGAGAAGGGTTTCGACGGGACTTCCATCCGCGAGATCAGCCGTGCCACGGGCATGAGCCTTGCCGGCCTCTACTACTACTTCCGCACCAAGGAAGAGCTGCTCTGCCTGATACAGGAACGCTGCCTCGTGACGTTGCTGGAGAACGCCGGCAAGGTACAGGAATCCGGGAAGTCCGCGCGGGAGAAGATCGCGCTGTTCGTCCACAACCATCTGGGCTTCTTCCTGCACAACATGGACGAGATGAAGGTGATGTCCCGGGAGGACACCGCGCTGACGGCGGACTACGAGCGGCGGATCCTGGATCTCAAACGGCGTTACGTGAAGGCCCTGGTGGACATGGTGGAAGAGCTTCAGCGGAACGAGCCGGCGGCGAAAATCGACGTGCGGGTGGCGGCGCTGGCCCTCTTCGGCATGATGAACTGGATCTACACCTGGTACAATCCCAAGCGGGACCCCTCCCTTCGGCCCCTCATCGAACAGATGCTGCACATTTTCTTCTTCGGCATCCTCAACGGCGACGTGCAGGATACCGGAGTCGAGGACGGCCTTCTCAAGTCTTTCCTGCCCGACGAAAAGAGCTTCGGCCTGTGGCCGGGGTCGTGAGCCGCGCGAGCGGGGCGGGTTTCTCTAGAATGTGATGCCGTTCACGCGGCCGCGCTGGGACGGCTGCTGACCCGCTGGTACCACTCTGTGGCGCGGCGGCACTCGTCCGGGAGGCTCATCTTGATCCAGCCGGCGAAGTCCACGGCCACCTGCGCGGTGATGTCGGCGATGGTGTAGCGCTCGCCCGCGACAAAGGGATGGTGGGCGAGTTGGGCGTCGAGGGCGGAGAAGAAACTCTCCACCCGCGCGCGTCCACGCTGCACCAGTTCCGGGATCTGCGCGACGCTCCCCGGGCCGGTCAGCGCCCGTCCCTTCAGTCCCTTGGCGGCGTTGCGAAACGCCTCGGTGACGGCGAGGAAGCCGTCGATCTCGAAACGGTGCTCCCACATGGCCACCATGGCCCGGTCCCGGGCGTCCACGCCCATGAGCGGCGGCTCGGGATGAGCGTCCTCCAGGTACCGGCATACCGCCACCGCCTCGCTGATGGCGGTGCCGTCGTCGAGCTCCAGGACGGGCACCGTGCACCATGGGTTGAGCGCGCGGAATGTGTCCGAGAGATGCTCGCCGTTGCGCAGGTCCACCTGCACGGTGGGGATGTCCAGCCCCTTCTCGGCGATGAAGATGCGCACCCGGCGCGGACTCGGCGCAGTGCTGCAGTCGTAGAACTTCATGACTTCCTCAACTCAGGCCCGAACCGGAATGCCGTATTGCCTGAGGGTGGTTTCCAGCGTCGGACGGCCGAGCCGGAGGCGCCCGTCGTTCAGCAGGTAAGAGAACAGGTACCCGGCGGCGAGCATCAGGATTCCTATCAGAAAGCAGTACATGACCGCCCGATCCGGGTAGGAGTCCTTCAGGTATCCCACGTAGAGCGGGCCGAAGATTCCCGCCGCCGCCCAGGCGGTGAGCACCACGCCGTACATCTTCGACATCTTCTCCGTGCCGAAGACGTCCAGGATGTAGGGCGGCATGGTGGCGAAGCCGCCGCCGAAACAGAGCAGGACGTAACACACCAGCACGGAGAAGACCCACGGGTTCTCCTCGGTCATGAGCACCCCGAACACCACCATCTGGCTGGCCAGCAGGATGCGGAAGACCTTGACCCGGCCGATGCGATCCGACAGGAGGCCCCAGAACAGCCGTCCGACGCCGTTGCACACGGAGCTGGCCGCGATCAGCGTGGCGCCGTATTCCGCAAGCACCGCGGGCTCGACGGTGGGGTCGGCCAGACCCCAGACCTCCTGCAACAGCTCCGACTGAAAGCTGATAACCGAGATGCCGGCGGCGATGTTGAAGAAGAAGACGGTCCACATGATGATGAACTGGCTGGACGTGAGGTAGGGCAGGGTGGAGTCCGGCTCCGCGGCGTCGCCCTGGGTCGCGGGCGCGCCGGAAATCTTCGCGGGCGCCACCGGATCGCTCAACGCCAGGCTGCATGGGATCAGGATGCCGGCGAATATGATGCCGAGCCACAGGAAGACCAGGGCCAGATCCCCCTCCGTGCGCACCACCAGGAACGGCGCCAGCCCCTTGCTCAGGAGCAGCGCGCCTATCCCGAAACCCATCACCACGATGCCGGTGACCAGCCCCTTCATGTCCGGGAACCACTTGGCTACCGTGGCCACCGGGGTCACGTAGCCGAGTCCGATGCCGGCTCCGCCGATGACGCCGTACCCCACGTAGAAGAGCGGAAGGAAGTCCAGCCACAGCGCCGCGCTGGCGATCACGTAGCCGCCGGCGAACATGAGGCTGCCGGTCAGCGCCAGCCGCCTCGGCCCCAGCCGTCCCAGCGCAGAGCCGGCCCAGGCCGCGGAGGTGCCGAGGCAGAAGATGGCAATGCTGAAGGCCCAAGCGGTCTCGGTGTGGGTCCAACCGGACTGGCGCACCAGCATGGTCTGGAAGAAGCTCCAGGCGTAGACCGTGCCGAAGCAGATCTGCAGCATGGTGCAGAAGAATGCGATGGCGATTCTGTGGATACGCACCCGCGGCGCCTCCCGTTGCCTGCTATCAGGTCCGTTCCGTCGACGGCGGCTCTTCGGTGCCGTTCTTGCGTTGCGCCACGTGGAGGAACAGGCGCGCCAGCTCTCCGGCCTCGTCGTCGCGTGCGAGGATCTTGTCGTCGCCGCTGCCGTCGGGGTCCTCCTCCTTGGCCAACTTCACGGCGAAGGCCAGGAGGTCCCCCAAAGGCTTGGCGGCGAGATTGACGAACCAGATCGCCCCCAGCACTCCCACCACCAGCAGGACCGAGATGAGGTACACCTGCTGGCCGATGGCCCGCTGGATCTTGAGGCCGATGGTGTCGAGGTCCATGCCCACGTGCACGACGCCGCCGAACCCTGCCAGGATCGGGCTGGCCACTTCCACGAACTCGCCCATTCCGGGCAGCGTCCGTTTGACCGTGGCGGTCTCGAACGGATCGCTCTCCAGGATTGCTTCGGGAATGCCGGGAACGAAGGTGTGCGCCAGGTATTCGCCGTTGTCGCTGGTGATGTAGACGTAGCGGATGCCCTGGATCTCCACGAACTGGTCGATGAGCGACTGCAGCGTGGCGAGGTTGCGGTTGAGCAGGATGTCCACGCTGGCGTCGGCGATGGTCTTGGCGATGTTGCGGCTGTTGCTCTCGTACTCCGCCGACAGGTGGGTCTGCACCGTGTAGATGGTCAGCGCCGAGGTGGACAGCACGATCAGGCCGAAGAGCCCGAAGATGCCGAACTGGGTCTTCTGAAAGAGCTTCCTGATCTTCATGATCACCCGAACTTGGCTTTCCAGTCGTCCAGGGTGACGAACCGGCCCCCCTCGACGACCGTGTAGTAGACCTTCTGGAGCCCCTGCCGGCGCTCCGGCCCGAAGGACACGGCCTCGCCGATGCCCAGGTCGTAGTCGCGCACCGAGAACACGGCCTCCTCCAAGCCGCTTCTGTCCGGTCTGCCCTTGAGGCGCCGGAGAATCTCCACCAGCAACTTGGCATCCAGGAACCCTTCGAGGCTCACGAAGCTGTGGGGAAACGGCTTGTAGGCCTCCTTCACCAGTTCCTTGGGCACCTGGGGGTCGTAGCGCGCCATCAGCTCGCGGTAATCCTTGACGGCTGGGATCGAGGTGTCCTCGTAGCTGGGCACCACCTGCGAGTTCACCAGGTACCGGGCGTAGGCATCGGGGTCGTCCTGCCCTTGTGACAGCAGGTTGAGCAGGTTCTCGCTCCCGACGAAGGAGAGGTTGGCGATGGGGACCCGCAGCCCCAGGTCCACGGCGTCGCGGGCGAATCCGGCGCAGGCGGCATAGGCGCCGACGCAGATTACGGCGTCGGGAGAGGCCTTCTTCAGGATCTCCACCTGGGCCCGGAAGCTACCCGTGAACCGCGAACCTCGACGGTACGTGGCCTCGCCGACCATCTCGATGCCGTGCTTGGCCAGGGCTGCCCGCACGCCCGCCCAGCCGCTGCGGCCGTAGGCATCGGCCTGGTAGAACATGCCGATGCGTTCCCGGCCGATGCGCACGAAGTTGTTCACGAGGCCAGCGGTCTCCTGGCGGTAGGACGCCCGCAGGTTGAAGGCGAACTCCCCGTAGGGCGGCTCGCGCTGGGGCTGGGCGCCGGTGAAGGGGAAGAACAGGTAGACCCGCTGGGCCTGGAACTTCTTCAACATCGGCAGCACGCGGGTGACGGTGGGAGTTCCCACGTAGCCGAAGAGCAGGAAGACCTGGTCCTCCAGCATCAGCTTGACGGTGTTCTCGACGCAGGGATCAGGCTGGTAGCCGTCGTCGTAGAGCTTCAGGACGATCTTGCGGCCGTTGACGCCGCCGTTTTCGTTGACGTGGTTGAAGTACGATTTGGCGCCGCGGTAGAGCTCGGTGCCGAGGCCGCGGGAAGGGCCGGAGAAGGCGGCGGACACCCCCAGCACGATCTCGCCGTCGGGTCCGATTCCCCGGACGGCGGAAGCGTCGACCGGGGGCGGGGAGTGGAGCCAGGGCGGGAACAGCACCGCGACGATCCCGGCACCCACAACCTGTCTGCGCGTCAGGTGAGTTCTGCTGGAATACCGCACCAAGTCGTCACTTTCGGTACGACCTTGCCTGCTCACAAGCGGCCTCGCTTTCTTGAAGCCCAATGTGCCGGGAATCCGGGGCTCGTGTGGAAACCAACTTCCGCAGGTTAACTCGCTTCGCTTCTCGAATCAACGATGCGCGGCAAGGCGCGGTCGCGGCCTCCCGGGCGCCGGGAACCGTCATGCGCCGCCCTGGAAGGACCGCAACAGCTCCAGGGTCTCCCGGTCCTCCCTCAGGTCCTTGCCCTTGGGCGTTTCGAGGCACATGGGCAATCCGAAGAAACGCTTGTCGTTCATCAGCAGGCGGAACGGCTCCAGTTCGATGTGGCCCTTGCCGATGAGCTCGTGGCGGTCTACGCGGCAGTCAAGCTCTTTCTTCGAGTCGTTCAGGTGGAAGGCGGCGAGGAGCTTGACGCCGATGGTCTCGTCGAACTCCGTAAAGGTCCGCTCGTAGCCTTCGCGGGTGCGGATGTCGTATCCGGCGGCGAACGCGTGCTGGGTGTCGAAGCACACCCTGAGCCGGTCGCTTTCCCTCGCGCTGTCGATGATGTTGCGGATGTGCTCGAAGCGGTAGCCCAGGTTGGTGCCCTGGCCGGCGGTGATCTCCAGCGCGACGCGCACCTTGAAGCCCGCGCAACGGCGGTGGATCGCGTCCAGGGAACGCGCGATGGTGCGCAGGCCCACCCGCTCGCCGGCTCCGGTGTGGGCGCCGGGATGGGCGATGAGGTACGGGATGCCCAGGGCCTCGCAGCGCTCCATCTCGTCGACGAAGGCGGCGACGGACTTCTGCCGCAGCTCCCGGTCGGGCGCGCCAAGGTTCAGCAGATAGGAATCGTGGGCCACAACCGTGTGGATGCCGCTGGCCTTCTGGGCATCCTTGAACGTGCGGATGTCCTCTTCGGTCAACGGCGCCGACGCCCACTGCCGCGAGGACTTGGTGAAGATCTGGATGGCCTCGCAGCCGACGCTGTCGCCGGCGTGCAGCGCGTTGTGGACCCCGCCGGCGATGGACATGTGGGCGCCCAGCAACGGACGGCCCCCGGGCTTCTTCTTGCGCGCCGTGGATGCCATGGCTGCAAACTTACCACAAGGATCGCGCGCGGTTTACCCCGGAGGCGGGGCGGTATGTTGCCACGTGGCGCCGATTGCAGTATTTCAAGACGACCCCCGAACAAGGAGGATTCAATGGCAAACTGGTTGCTGAAGACCGAACCCAGCGTCTATTCCTTCGCCGACCTGCAGCGGGACAAGAGCACGATATGGGACGGCATCAAGAACAATCTCGCCCTCAAGCACCTCAAGACCGTGAAGAAGGGCGATCGCTGCATCGTCTACCATACCGGCGGCGAGCGGGTTTGCGTCGGCCTCGGGACCGCTACCACCGGCGCATACCCCGACCCCGAGAAGGACGACCCCAGGCTTCTGGTGTTTGACATCAAGGTGGGCAAGGCGCTGAAGCGCGAGGTGTCGCTGGCTGAAATGAAGCTCAACCCCAGGCTCGAAGGCTTCGACCTGTTCCGTCTGGGCCGGCTTTCCTTCGTTCCGGTGAGCGACGCCCACTACGGTGAGATCCTGGAGATGGCCAAGGGCTGAGGGGCGGCCGGCGCGACTGCGACCCGCCCTAGGGCGGCAAGGAAAAACACCGACAGGAGAGAATCCATGAAGAAGGCAGACTTCCGCCAGTTCTACCGTGACGCCCACGCCGTCGAGTGCCTCAGCGAGCGGGAGAAGATCTTTCTCGGCCTCGCGGTGGCCATGACCCGGAACTGTGATCCTTGAGTGGACCGGCGCCTTGCGGACGCAAGGAAAGCAGAAGTTCCCGAGGAACATCTCGACGCCGCGGTGGACGTCATCGCCGCCGTGGACGCCGGCATCCTCCAGTCGCTGAACCAGCGCATCAAGCAGCGGCACAAGGAACGGGAGTGATCCACCCGAGGTCGTCACGGCGTTGTTGAAACCCGCCCGCCGAGGTGGTAAACGTCAAGGTCCCATAGTGGTCGCATAGCTCAGTCGGCTAGAGCGCTTGCCTCACATGCAAGAGGTCGCAGGTTCGAGTCCTGCTGCGACCACCATCCATCCGGCCCGTTGCCGGGCCACAGCACCACAAGCCAGCCCGCGTATGCCTTGACAGCAGTGTCCGCGCGGGCCTATCGTACGCGCAGCCTGCCGGAACGGGCGCGGGCGTAGACTCATTCCAAGCTCCCACGCGGGTGTCAGATTCATCTCCAGAGGCAGGCGGCGACGCGTCCGCGCGAACGCAACATCGCCCGAGGAGCGCGCCATGGAGGACTATGACATGAAGGCCATTCTGCGGAATGCAATGCTGGCAGTCGTGGCGCTCGGGTTCGTGGCCACCTCCGCGACAGCGCAGACCAAGCTGTCCCTCTGGCACATCTGGGACCCCAACGCGGCTCAGGGAAAGATCTACCAGGAGTACGTCAAGGAGTTCGAGGCGGCCAATCCCGGCGTCAAGGTCGAGATGGTGGTGACGCCTCACAAGAACTACTTTCAGCGGCTGTCTGCCGCCATCGCATCGGGCGAAGGGCCGGACGTGTTCGCCCTCACCTATCGCCGCCTACTGGACTTCGAGGCCAACGGCGTCATTTCTCCGATCGACGGCGCGGCCGCAGGCGCCATGGGTCACGCGTCGGTCGACGCTTTGCGCAAGGCCTGGGCGCCGGGCTCGCTGGAGTCCTACCAGGTAGGCGACAAGCTCTACGGAGTGCCGCTGCAGTTCAACATCTATGCCTGGATCATCAACGCCAAGCACTTCCGCGAGGTCGGACTCGACCCGGTGAAGGACGCGCCGAAGACCTGGGACGACGCACACGCCGTAGCCAGCAAGCTCGTGAAGAAGGACGACAAGGGGCGCATCACCCGCCAGGCGATATCGTTTCCGTTCGTCGCCTCCGCCGCGTGGTATCTGCTCGAGTTCGAACCGGTGCTGCGGGAGCTCGGGGGCTCCATCCTCAACGCGGGTCAGACCGAGTCGCTGGTGAACAGCGAGGCGGCCATCAAGACCATGGAGACCATCCGGAAACGGTTCGAGCTGGGCGTCTCCGACAAGGACATCGCGGCCAGCCTGGACTACTACCGGGAGGGTTTTCCCACAGGCAAGTTCTCCATGACCATCGGCGGCAACTGGGG
>JAJDTQ010000087.1 GCA_022827045.1 Candidatus Binatia bacterium | reverse complement strand
GGCGGTCTCGGCCACGCACCGGTCCGCGTCCGGCGACACAAAAGCCACGGCCTTGTCGATGCGCTTGAGGCCCTGGATCAACTCGTCGGGCAGATCGACGTCTTCTTCACCGGACCGGATAGTTCTGTCGTCATCGGACTGCATGGTTCCATCCGGTTAAGCGCACGGGGGCGCCGAAAGGTTCACGGCCGGCCGAAATCCTTGACCTCGGGACTGTTCCGAAGATCCCTGACCGCCAGATGGAGCCGGGACTTCACCGTGCCCAACGGGATGGAAAGGGTGTCCGCGATGTCCTGAAGAGACATGTCGTCGACGAAGCGCAGCAACAGCACTTCACGGCGCTCGGGGGACAGCCGGGCCAGGGCCGACGCCAGCCGCGCCGGATCGTGTTCCAGCGGGTCGTCCGCACCTGGCGCCGGGAGCCGGTCGGGATCGAACTCTTCGGGGGTGTCCGTTCGCTCGCGCTGGCGCAGGGAGGAAAGGGTCAGGTTCTTGGCCACCGGGTAGAGTAACGACCGAAGCTGCGCGGTCAATACCAGCCCTCCACCGGCGGGAGGGAACTTCTTCAGCAGATAGAGAAAGGTCTCCTGCAACACGTCGACGGCCGCCTCCCGGTCCGCGCCGAACCGCAAGGCCACCCGCGTGACGTAGTCGCGGTGCCGGCGATAGAGCGTTTCGAAGGCCCCGACCGCCTCATCGCGGCTGCCACGGTTGCAGAGATCCACCAACTCATGGTCGCTGCGTCGGTCGGAAGACCATGCCATTAGCGGCGCCGGCGCAACCGCGCCTTCACTCCCGAAAACCGGACTTGCCGGCCATCCAGAGACCCGCCTGGCGCAAACGGCGGAACCAGGGGTAGAAGAAGCGCGCGCGTTGCGGGCTTGACCCCACCCACCGTGTCAACCGGTTGACCCAACCGGGCTCGGTGGCCAGGGACCCCAGAATCGTCATGGCCTCGGCTCCCTGGTAGCGCCGCCCTTCCAGCACCAGGATCATGCCGTCCTCGAGATCGCATCCGTCCCGCCGCAACTCCTCGACCAGTTCGGGGGCCTTCCTGCCGTCGATGAACTGCAACCGCTCCCCAGTGGGGGTGATGATCCGGGACCTCCGCGCATAGGTCCGGCAGTAGAGACACTCGCCGTCATAGAGCAGGAAGCCGGCCCGCGAGGCGGCTTCCCAGGGGTTGCGGCGTTTGAGTTCCCGTGGAATCAGGACCTGTCCTTCCGTGATCCCGTCAACTCGAACACAGTATCCTGCCTAGGCTTGTCGGAAAGGTCATTGGATCTCAGCCGCTCCGACGCTAAGTTTGCCGATCCGCCGCCGACGTGCTGGGCGAATAACGATCTCGACGTCGCGCCCAAGGGTCATCAACAGACGCAGCAGTCGCTCCATGGAATACTCACGAAAGTCCCCTCGCAGGAGCCGAGAAACGTCGGGCTGAGACAGTCCAAGCAACTTCGCCGCCTCTACCTGCTTAAGGCCACGCCGACGAACGATCTCCTCGATGCGACTGACGAGTTCTGCCTTCAAAAGGTGGGCGTCCGCCTCAGGATGCCCAAGGTCCCTGAACACGTTGCCGCTGCTCCGTTCGATCCTGTCCTCTTTCCTATCCATTACACGATCCTTCGCCGTAGGCACGGCTGTAGTGTTGTTCCGCCGCCTTCAAAGAAATATAGTGGTTTCACTATACTTCCGCAAGGCAATCCCCTCGCAAAGAGCTGGGTTGACCACCTTTGCTGGTGGGCTTATGATTTTCTCATGTCGATGCACATGTTCACCCGTCGTGGCGTCTTGATTGCCGCCGCGGCAACAGGTGTCACGGCCGTGTCTTTTTTGGCCCGGACCCGGGCGACGCTCCTGGGCTATCCTTTTCCCGGTCCCGCCGCCGACCGCTCCCTTGGGCTCGCTCCGCCGCTTGCCTGCACGCGCGCCATACCCGAGCTGACCGATGGACCGTTCTACACCCCGGGGACGCCGCGTCGAGCCAATCTGCGGGAACCGGGCACGGGCGGCCGACCGCTCGTGGTGCAGGGGCTCGTGCTCTCGCCGGACTGCCGTCCGATCGGCGGCGCCGTCGTCGACATCTGGCACTCCGACGAGCGCGGCCGCTACGACAATTCCGGTTTCCGGTATCGTGGCCATCAGTACACCGACGCCGCCGGGGCGTTCCGCTTCGAGACCATCCGGCCGGTGCGCTATACCGGGCGCACGCCGCATATCCACGTCAAGGTTCAAGGCCCGTCCACGCGCCTACTCACCACGCAGCTCTTCTTTCCCGACGTGCCGGACGAGAACGCCCGGGACTCGATTTTTCACGACGACCTTCTGCTGGACCTGCGCCGCACCCCGCAAGGCTGGCTCGGGCGCTTCGACTTCGTGCTCGCTCCGGCCTGACGCCCACGCTCACGGCCTGACGTAACGAAACTCCAGCGTGGTACAGCCCTCCTCGGTCCGGTAGGGACCATGCTTCATTCCCGGGGGACGGCAGGCATACATCCCCTTCTTGAGATGCCGGTCGCCATCCCACTGACTTCCCTCCACAATGTACACCTCTTCCCAGAAATCGTGGACAAAGGTTTCCGTGCTCGCACCCCCCGGATCCACCTTAAGAAGCCGGGTGACGAACCCGATCTCCAGGTCCTCGGTCAGGATCTTTTGATAGTGACCCGGCGGCGCGCCCTCCACCGGCACCCAGGGCAAGTCATCCACGGGAAAGAACTCGAGCTCTGGCTTGGGCATGGCGAACCTCCTTCATTAGGCGACATAGACGCCACGAATTGACACGCAAAGTCAAATTGAGGCAATGCATCTTGCTCATGACCGGAGCGGCGACAGACGGCGGCGCCCGTGGACGTTCACGCTCGCCGGGGTTCATCATCGCCACCTTCTGCCTGGCGCAATCCCTGGCCCAGATCGGCGCCATGGCCTTTGCGGCGCTGCTGCCGGCCTTCTTCGCGGAATGGTCCCTCACCCACGCGGAGGCGGGCT